>CAZDDK010000193.1:0-6309 GCA_964504185.1 uncultured Rhodoferax sp.
CCGGTCTACAAGGTGTCGATCATTCCTCGTGGCCGCGCCCTGGGCGTGACCATGAGCCTGCCGTCGCAAGACCGTTATAGTTACGACAGCGAATACATGCTCAACCAGATCAGCATGCTGTTTGGTGGCCGCATTGCCGAAGAAGTGTTCATGAACCAGATGACCACCGGTGCCAGCAACGACTTTGAACGGGCCACGCACATTGCGCGCGACATGGTCACCCGCTACGGCATGACCGATGCCCTGGGCCCCATGGTGTATGCCGAAAACGAGGGCGAGGTGTTTTTGGGCCGTTCCGTCACCAAGACCACCAGCATGAGCGAATCGACCATGCAAAAGGTGGACTCTGAGGTGCGCCGCATCATTGACCAGCAGTACGCGCTGGCGCGCAAGCTGATCGAGGACAACAAGGACAAGATGCACACCATGGCCCGGGCCCTGCTGGAATGGGAAACCATTGACGGTGACCAGTTGGACGACATCATGGCGGGCAAGGAACCCCGTCCTCCCAAGGACTGGACGCCACGCTCGCCGCATTCGGGTGGCGGGGGCAGCGGTGGCGCGCCCGCTGTGGCTGCGGAGCCGACTCCCACCGCAGCCTGAAGGGTTTAATCCACCGCAGACGGGGCCAAGTGCCCCGTTTTTCATTGCAATTGTCCGTCGTGACCGGGAGATATCCATGGAGTGGCACACCAGCCGATTTCGCATTGATCTGAGTGCGCCCAAGGTCATGGGCATAGTCAACGTCACACCGGACTCGTTTTCCGATGGAGGAGCCTACGCGGGCCGGGATGCGGCACTGGCGCATTGCGAGCGCCTTCTCAAGGACGGAGCCGACATCTTGGACATTGGCGGTGAATCCACCCGCCCCGGTGCGATGGCGCTGCCGCAGGACGAAGAGCTGGCGCGCGTGCTGCCGGTTGTTCGCCATGCCGTGACCCTGGGGGTGCCGGTGTCGGTAGATACATATAAGCCGGCGGTCATGCAGGCCGCCCTGGACCTGGGTGCGGACATTGTCAACGACGTATGGGCCCTGCGCTGGCGCGCGTCGCTGCACGAGCCCAGTGGAGCCGAGGTGGTCAGCCACCATCCGCGCTGCGGTGTGTGCTTGATGCACATGCACCGCAATCCCCAGACCATGCAAAGCGCTCCCATGGAAGGAGATGTCGTTTCTCAAGTGCTCTTATTTTTGGAGCAAGAAGCCAAGCATTTACGCGGGCTAGGAGTTGATTCCGCTCGGATCTGTATTGATCCGGGTATAGGCTTTGGCAAGACCGTTCCGCAAAATTTTGCGCTGCTCGGACACCAGGCGGCGCTGCTCCCACTGGGCTATGCTGTGCTGGCGGGCTGGTCACGCAAATCCTCCCTGGCCGCCGTGACCGAGCGTGCGCTGGGCACTGTGGCCACGCTGGATATTCGGGACCGGTTGGTCCCCAGCGTCACCGCCGCGCTCCTGGCGGTGCAGAATGGTGCCCATGTCGTGCGGGTCCACGATGTGAAGGAAACGGTGCAGGCACTCCGGGTGCTGGGTGCCATGCAACAACAACAGGAAATCACACAATGAGCAGAACGTACTTTGGCACCGATGGCATTCGCGGCACCGTGGGCCAAGCACCCATCACCCCCGATTTCGTCATGCGCCTGGCGCACGCGGTGGGACGCGTGCTCAAACAATCGGAGGCTCGCCCCACGGTGCTGATCGGCAAGGACACCCGGATTTCTGGCTATATGCTGGAGAGCGCCTTGGAGAGTGGCTTCAACTCCGCCGGGGTGGATGTGGTGCTGCTGGGTCCGCTGCCCACGCCCGGTGTGGCCTATTTGACCCGTGCGCAGCGCGCATCGTTGGGGGTGGTCATCAGCGCCAGCCACAACCCGTTTGCCGACAACGGCATCAAGTTCTTTAGCGCTCTGGGCACCAAGCTCTCGGATGAATGGGAGCACGCGGTGGAGGCAGCGCTGGACGAGCCGCCCGTATGGGCAGATTCCGCCTCCCTGGGAAAGACCCGCCGCCTGGACGATGCCGCCGGGCGTTACATTGAATTTTGCAAGAGCACCTTTGCCAACGACCTGACCCTGAAGGGCTTGAGAATCGTGGTGGATGCGGCCCACGGCGCGGCCTACCACATTGCCCCCAAAGTGTTTCACGAGTTGGGTGCCGAGGTGGTGGCAATTGGCTGCGCACCCGACGGCCTGAACATCAACCACGAGGTGGGTGCCACCCATCCGAAGGCCCTGGTCGATGCGGTCAAGGCCCATCGGGCCGATTTTGGCGTGGCGCTGGACGGCGATGCCGATCGCCTGCAGGTGGTGGATGCCGCAGGGCGGCTCTACAACGGGGATGAACTGCTGTACCTGATGGCCGATGAGCGCCTGGGCCGCGACGAGCATGTACCTGGCGTGGTGGGTACGCTCATGACCAATATGGCCGTGGAAGTGGCCCTCAAGTCCCGTGGCGTGCAGTTTGTGCGCGCCAAGGTGGGCGACCGCTATGTGCTCGAAGAACTGGAAAAGCACCGCTGGATACTGGGAGGCGAGGGTTCGGGCCACCTGCTGGTGCTGGACAAGCACACCACGGGAGACGGCTTGATATCGGCGCTGCAGGTGTTGCAGGCGCTGCAGCGCAGTGGCCAGACCCTGTCCCAATTGTTGTCTCCCATTACCCTGTTTCCCCAGACACTCATTAATGTGCGTTTGCAGCCGGGCCAGGACTGGAAGGCGAACCCGCGGCTGGAGCAGGAAACCCGCGCCGTGGAGGCCGAACTGGGGGAGACCGGGCGCGTGCTGATTCGGGCCAGTGGCACTGAGCCTTTGGTGCGTGTCATGGTCGAGGCGCGCGACCCAGCGCAAGCCAAGTCCGCAGCCCAGCGCATTGCCAACACCCTGACCGCCTGAGAAGCGCCGACCATGATGTCTGATAACAAGTTGCAGGTGTTTCGCGCCGATTATTCCAACCAGGCCCACAGTGCCGCTCTGGTCTCGCTGTTGGATGCCTATGCCCGAGATCCCATGGGCGGGGCCCATCCGCTGAGCGATTTTGCCCGTGCCAACCTGGTTGCCTGCCTGGCCGCGCGCCCGCAGGCCTACAGCGTGCTGGCCTTTGCGGGTGATGTGCCGGTGGGACTGGTGAATTGCATCGAGGGTTTTTCCACCTTTGCCTGTGAGCCATTGGTCAATGTGCACGATGTGGCCGTGCTGGCCAGCCACCGGGGCCAGGGCGTGGCCGAGAAGATGCTGGCGCTGGCCGAAACCATCGCACGCGAACGGGGTGCCTGCAAGATGACGCTGGAAGTGTTGCAGGGCAACACCGGTGCCGACCGGCTGTATCGTCGCCTGGGTTTTGCCAACTACGAACTCGACCCCGCCCTAGGCCAGGCGCAGTTCATGCAGAAGTGGCTGCGGTAGGGAAAATGCTTGCCTGCGCAACCCGGGGCGGCACCGCGCGCGGCAGGCGCGGTTCGGGCGCGGTGCCTACCGTCCTGGTGGGGACGCTATAGCCCTGTGAGGCGCTGGTGCAGCGGCCGGACCTGCTCTATCACCCACTGGGGTGCATCCAGCGGCAGGTCGTGTCCGGCATCGGGGTGCAGGGCCATCGGGCTTGCCCAGCGCTGCGCAATGGCCCGCGTGCACGCCACATTGACCAGGCGATCTCTTTCGCTGCCGAGCAGCAGCACCGGGCACAGCGGTGCCTGCAGATGGGCACGAAAGCGCGCCGCCGCCGCCAATTGGCGCAGCGCATTGCCCGCACTGACCGGGTGCCGTTGGTGCATGGCGATCCAGTCTGCCAGCGCCGCCTGGTGCCGCTCGGGGTGGTTGCTGGTCATGTGCAGCACCGTGCGCTCCTGCGTTTCGTCGCTAGGACGCAACAGCAGCATGCGCAAGAGACTGCCGTAATTGCGGGGCCGCAGGCGCTGGTAGACCGGATTGAACGGGCGAAAGCTGGTGTTCACCAGCACGGCCGCCGCCAACTCCTGGGGCACCGTGTGGGCCCACTGCGCGGTCACCATGGCACCCATGGACATGGCCAGCACCGCGTAGGGGGGCGTACAGCCTTGGTTGCGCAGCGTTGCGCGACAACTTTCCACCATCTGGGCGATGGACCAGGGGCTGCGCAGGTGGCGCAGGCTTCCATTGCCGGGCAGGTCCAGCACGACCACGTTGGCACCGGGCAGGGCGTTTTGGAGGGCCAGCGCAAAGTCCCCCCAGTGCCCCGACTGGCGTGTGAGGCCGCGTAACAAGACCCAGTTGACGCGCGCCGTCTCAGTCATACCAGTTCTTCAGGGCGTCGGCATGCAGCTTGGTGCGGGTGGTTTCGCCGGGTAGCCAGCGCTCAAAACTGCAGGCGGCTCGGGACAAGAAATCCAGCAGCGACAGGTGGCGGCGCAGCACACGGTGCTGGCGATGTTCGATCAGCGGATTGAAAATTCCCTTGAGCGAAAACACCTGGCGCGGGTTTTTTTTGATCCATAGCCAGGAACCCATCTCCAGTGTCAGCGGCAGGAACACGCGGCTGTCACTCTCGCAGGCCTGCAGATACAGGTGATCCCAGATGTCGCCATGGGCCAGGTACTGCAGGCTTTGCGGCTCGAACACATAGGCATGGTGGTTGTAGGTTTGCAGAAAGACTTCTTTCAGCGCCTGCATTTCGGCCAGGTGCGCAATGGGTTTGCGGGTGTGGGCGTAGGGAAACCACAGCCGGTCACTGGCACCAAACCCCGAATGGCAGTCCAGCGCCATGCTGAAACGCCGACTCAGCAGTTCAGACTCCACTGCGCTGCACAGCGCCACGTTTTCTGCCTCCATGGCTGCGCCGGTGCGCCCCCGATACCAGGGCAGGCCTGCGCTGATGCGCTGGCCACCAATCAGGAACGGCACTTGGTCCACGGCATCCACCGGGGCGTTGCGCATCAGGTCCACGCCGTTGGGGTTGGCACGCGTGCCCATCAGCATGCCGCCAGGGTTGACGATGGGCATGAACACCAGCCGCACCGATTCGAGTTGCTGGTGCAGCGTGGCATCCCACTGCAGGCGCATCACCAGGCTGTGCAAAAAGGCAATCACCACCTCGGCACCAATGCGTTCGAGTCCATGCACCCCACCAAAGAAACCAATGGCCGGAACCTGGCGGCTGGCATTGCCCAGGCCGATGGTGTACACCGGCAGCGTGCTGCCGTTGGGCAAGGGGGCCTGGTGCGCGATGCGGGTATCCAGGTGCTTGCCGCCCAGGTCAAGGATGCGCTCCACGGCCTCAAGCTCGGGCAGGTAATTCATGGGGCAAGCATAGTGTCCAAAGTGTCCGCGCTTTGCAAATCAGACCCCCATGCAGGGGTAAGCACATTTGACGCGAAACCGTCACATTGGCCCGCTAGCCTAGGGGTTCCTTCAACCTGTCGATGGGAGCCTGCCATGCTCTGGAAACTCTTGGGATTGCAGAAAAAACTGGATGCGCTGTTTGATGACGGCTGGGTTGGGCTGGGATTCGCGAGCAGCCGTGCGGCTGCCGCGTCGGAGCTGACGGATGCCGTGGCGGAGCCTGGCCATGCATAGGGCCGTGCGGCACTTTGCGGTACTTGGCAGCGTGGTCTGGGGCCTGGTGGAATTGGTGGCCTTGCAACGTTCGCGCTACCGCGCCTGGTCCATGCGCGCCTGAACGCCGCGCAAGAATTCCTGCAGGCCCGCGTGGGCCTGCAGGCGTGCCGTGATTTCCAACGCCTGCCGCAGATCCCGCTGCGCACCCAACTCGCCCTGCACCCGAACCGCCTGCTGGTACCAGCGCTGGCACCGCCGCTTGGGCAGCAGCGGTCGCAGGGACTCAATGGCGTAGCGCAGCCGCTTGGAGAGAATGCGGGCGCGGTGGGCGCTGAGGGGGTGTTCCACGTCCTTCAGGCTGGCTTTCAGTTGCTCACGCAGGCGGGTCACTTGCCCCTGCGCCCAGCGCCGCAGGTTGGGCTTGCGTCCCTCGTCCGTGGTGTCCGCGTGGTGGGTGGCCAGGCCACGCTCCAGCCAGGTGGTGGTGGCCAACAGGTCGGCACCCACGGCGGGGTCGAGCAGTGCGGTACGCGCGCGATGGCGTTGCCGGTCTGTGGCGTGCACCAGCGCCTCTTGCATGGCACACCAATGGGTCTGGCGCACGCGGTCCCCGGCAGCATAGGCATTGGCCAGCATGGGCAGCGTTTCCAGGTGGGCCACGTCCAGGTCCCGCAAGTCGCCCAAGGCCTGTAGCAAGGGCCGCAAGCCTTGCCAGGCGGGCGCGGCCTGGACCCATTCGGTCCTTTTGAACAGCTTGAGGGCGCTGCGAAAGCGCCGCCATGC
>CAZDDK010000194.1:0-6303 GCA_964504185.1 uncultured Rhodoferax sp.
CTACCTGTACCACGAGCCCTGCCACAACCCCATGCAGCAGGGCGACTCGATGAAGACCGTCAAGGCGCTGGTGGGCGACAAGGTCTTGAAGAGCGAGCGCTGCTGCGGCGAGAGCGGCAGCCTGGCGGTGTCGCGCCCGGACGTGTCCACCCAGGTGCGCTTTCGCAAGGAAGAGGAAATCCGCAAGGGCGAGGCCCAGTTGCGCAGCACCGGCGCGGTGCGGGCCACCGAGAACGTGAAGATTTTGACGTCCTGCCCGAGCTGCCTGATGGGCCTGAACCGCTACCAGGACGACCTCAAGAACGGCCTGCTGGAGGCCGACTACATCGTGGTCGAAATGGCCAACCAGATTTTGGGCAAGGACTGGATGCCGCAGTACGTGGCCACCGTCAACGCCGGTGGCATCGAGCGGGTGCTGGTCTGACGCCGCCGCACTTTGATAAGAATGGAGACACCATGGCAGGATTGACATCGGGCGCACCGACGCCCCAGGAATTGACCGTGCACAGCCAGTCGCGCGTGCTGGAGGTTGCGTTTTCGGACGGTGCACGTTTTCGCATTCCGTTCGAGCTGATGCGTGTGTACTCGCCGTCGGCCGAGGTGCAGGGCCACGGCCCGGGCCAGGAGACGCTGCAGACCGGCAAGCGCAACGTGACACTGGACGGCCTGGACCCGGTGGGCAACTACGCGGTGCAGCCGCGCTTCTCCGACGGCCACGACTCGGGCATTTTCTCGTGGGATTACCTGTACTTCCTGGGTGACCAGCAGGACCGTCTATGGCAGGAATACGCAGACCGGCTGACCGCAGCCGGGATCGACCGCGACGCCCCTATGGTGGCAAAATCGGGGGGTGGCTGTTCCAGTCACTGAGTCGAATTGCTATTGATTTGGTAGCTATTAAAGCTTATTCTACGCGGGCTAGAGGCCTATTTTGTCTACAAGACTTGGCATATGACTACTACTCACTTTGGTTTTCGGTCGGTTGATGAGGCCGAAAAAGCCCGCCATGTGCGCGGCGTGTTCGACTCGGTCGCGCCCAAATACGACCTGATGAACGACCTGATGTCCATGGGCCTGCACCGGGCCTGGAAGGCCTACACCGTCATGGTGGCCAACCTCCAGGAGGGCGACAAGGCGCTGGATATTGCCGGTGGCACGGGGGATTTGGCCCTGGCGTTCTCCAAAAAAGTGGGCAAGACCGGCCAAGTGGTGCACACCGACATCAACGAGGCCATGCTGCGCACCGGCCGCAATCGCCTGTTGGACGCTGGCGTGGCCCTTCCCACCATGGTCTGCGACGCCGAAAAGCTGCCTTTTCCGGACAACCACTTTGACCTGGTCAGCGTTGCCTTTGGCCTGCGCAACATGACCCACAAGGATGTGGCCCTGGCCGAGATGAACCGGGTGCTCCAACCCGGGGGCAAGTTGCTGGTGCTCGAGTTCTCCAAGGTGGCTGCGCCGCTGGAAAAGGTGTACGACTGGTATTCGTTCAAGATACTGCCGCAATTGGGCAAGCTGGTGGCGGGGGACGACGCCAGCTACCGCTATCTGGCCGAGTCGATCCGCATGCATCCGGGGCAGGACGAATTAAAGGCCATGATGCACAAAGGGGGCTTTGGTCATGTGGACTACCACAACATGACTGGCGGCGTGGTGGCATTGCATGTTGGAATCAAGTGCTGAGGCTTGTGAAATCAATAGAACGCCTCATGTGCGGTATTCCTTTGGAGTTGTTATGAAAATCTGGACTGTTGTTTTAGTGGCTGCCCTGACCCTGACCGGGTTCAACGCGGAGGCCGCTCGCCGGCTGGGGGGCGGGAAATCCGTGGGGCAGCAGTCTTCCAATGTCACACAGCGCCAGGCTGCGCCAGACGCGCCGAACGCGCCTGCCCAGAACGCAGCCGCAGCCGCGCCCAAAGCAGCGCCCGGGGCGGCCCCCGCCGCAGCCCCCAAGCGACCCTGGGGTGCCATGCTGGGTGGCCTGGCCGCCGGTCTGGGCCTGGCCTGGTTGGCCAGCTCGCTGGGCATGGGCGGTGCCATGGGGCAGGTGCTGATGTTCGCCTTGTTGGCGATGGCCGTGGTGGCAGGCATTGGCTGGTTCATGCGCCGTCGCAACGTTGCCGCAGCACCCCAGTCGCCCCTGGCTTTCCAGGGAGCTGGTAGCAATATTCCCGCAACGGACGCCAAACCCTATCGCCCGGAAAACGTGGGCAACGACGCCTCTGCCCGCCCCTGGGAGCGCAGCAGCATGGCCTTTGAAGCGTCCAACCCCAGCGGGGGATCCATGATTGGTTCCGCCCTGAAGGGTTCGCAGAGCTGGGGCATCCCGTCCGGCTTCGATACCGCAGGCTTTCTGAGCGCGGCCAAGACCAACTTTGTGAATCTTCAGGTGGCCTGGGACAAGTCGGACATTGCAACCTTGCGCTCCATGATGACCGACACCATGCTGGCGGAAATCCGGACCCAGCTGGCCGAACGGGAGTCGCACCACGGCGCAGGCTCCAACCACACCGATGTGGTCATGCTGGAAGCCCAGCTCCTGGGCATCGAGGAGACCGCGGATGAGTACCTGGCCAGCGTGGAGTTTTCCGGCATGATCCGCGAAGAACCGTCGGCTGGTCCCAGCCCTTTCCGCGAAGTCTGGAACATGACCAAACCCGTCAACGGCAATCGTGGCTGGCTGGTGGCGGGAGTCCAGGCTTTGCAGTAGCACGGCTCCTGTGCATTCGCTGGGATAATGGGGGACTATGGCAACACAGTCCCCTTTTTCATTGCTGGAGAACATGCTCCAGAACCTCAACCTACCGCTGGAGCCCCCCGCATGGGCAGTGGACGAAACCCACCGGCGCATCGTTCTGCTGCTGAACCATGTGCTGATGCAGGAACCCCAGGCCATGGAGCGCCTGGTCCGGCAAAAGGGACGTGTTGTGCGCATGCAGTGGCGCTCCATCGCCTTCACGGTGGTGGTCACGCCAGCGGGGCTGCTGGATGTGGCATCGAACGGCGCATCGGTGGATCTATCCCTGGTTATCACCGAGGAGTCGCCCTTCGCCATTGCCCAGGAGCTGATGCAGGGCGGCAAGCCCGCCGTGCGCATCGAGGGTGACGTGCAACTCGCAGCAGAAGTGAATTGGTTGATCGATCATGTGCGCTGGGATCTGGAGGAAGACCTGGCACGCCTGATGGGCGATGCACCCGCGCATGCGCTGGTGCAAGCAGGGCGCACGCTGGCCCAGGCGGTACAGCAGTTCGTTGGGCGCGGTGGCAGCCAAGCGGGTGGGCCGACTGCATGAGTTGGCTGCGCCGAGGGTTTTTCATTGTCTGGGTGGTCTTTCGCTACGGCCTCGACGAGTTGGTGCTGGACGGCTTTGACAACCCCTGGCTGCGCCGACTGGCGCGCGTGCTGACGCTGGGGCGCACATTGACCGCGCCGCGCGGACAGCGGCTGCGCGAGGCGCTGGAGTGTCTGGGGCCGATATTCGTGAAATTCGGCCAGGTGCTGTCTACCCGGCGCGACCTGCTGCCGGTCGATATTGCCGACGAGTTGGCCAAATTGCAGGACCAGGTTCCCCCGTTTGCGCCGGACCTGGCCATTGCCATCATTGAGCGCGAGCTGCGCCGACCGGTTGCGGATCTCTTTGTGTCCTTTGAGCGCCAGCCGGTAGCCAGTGCATCCATCGCCCAGGTTCACTTTGCGGTGTTGCGGGACCGCGCGGGCCTGCAGCGCGAGGTGGCGGTCAAGGTACTCCGCCCGGGCATGCACGGGGCGATCGAGAAGGACCTGCGTCTCCTGCACACCATGGCATCGTGGGTGGAAAGCCTGTCGGCAGACGGCAGGCGCTTGCGGCCCCGTGAAGTGGTGGCAGAGTTCGATAAATACCTGCACGACGAGCTGGACCTGGTGCGCGAGGCGGCCAATGCCGCCCAGTTGCGCCGCAACATGGAGAGCCTGCAGCTGGTGCTGGTGCCAGAAATCCTGTGGGACTATTGCAGCACCGAGGTGATGGTGATGGAGCGCATGTACGGCGTTCCGGTCAGCCAGGTGGATCGGCTGCGGCAAGCCGGGGTGGACATCCCCAAGCTGGCGCGTGACGGCGTCACGATCTTTTTCACTCAGGTGTTTCGAGACGGGTTTTTCCATGCGGACATGCACCCCGGGAACATCCAGGTCAGCATCGATCCGCAGACTTTTGGCCGCTACATTTCGCTGGACTTTGGGATCGTGGGCACGCTGACCGAGTCGGACAAGGACTACCTGGCCCAAAACTTCACGGCGTTCTTCCGGCGCGACTACAAGCGGGTGGCCGAGTTGCACATCGAATCCGGTTGGGTGCCGCGCTCCACCCGGGTGGATGAGCTGGAGGCAGGCATCCGGTCGGTGTGCGAACCCTATTTCGACCGGCCGCTGAAGGAAATCTCCCTGGGCATGCTGCTGATGCGCCTGTTCCAGATTTCCCGGCGCTTCCAGGTTGAGATTCAGCCCCAGCTGGTGTTGCTGCAGAAGACCTTGCTCAATATTGAAGGACTAGGGCGTCAGCTGGACCCGGATCTGGATCTGTGGGCCACGGCCAAGCCCTTCCTCGAGCAATGGATGCTGGGCCAGGTCGGACCGCAAAAGTTGCTGGAGCAGATGACCGCCCAGGCCCCGCATTACGCCAAGCTGCTGCCCGAGCTGCCCAGTCTGTTGCACGGTTTTCTGCGCAATGGACGGGGCGATTCCGACGCGGCCCTGCAGAGTCTGCTGGTGGAGCAACGGCGCACCAACCGGTTGTTGCAGGGGCTGATCTACACCTTGGTGGGATTCGCCCTGGGCATGGTGGCGATGCAATTCGTGATCCGTGTGCGGCTGTTTTGACCACCGCCCTATAATTGAAGGCTTTGCAACTTCACGCCAGAGCTGTCATTCATGCCGATTTACGCCTATAAATGCGAGTCCTGCGGGTTTGCCAAGGACGTATTGCAGAAGATGTCCGATGCGGCCCTGGACGTATGTCCTGCTTGTGCGCAGAGTGCTTTTCGCAAGCAGCTCACCGCAGCGGGCTTTCAGCTCAAAGGAACCGGTTGGTACGCCACCGACTTCAAGGGCACTGGGGCAGCCGCACCAGCGGCCGCCACGCCGCCAGCGGATGCTGCGCCTTCCGACGCCGGTGCTCCCGCAGCGGCAAAAGCAGAGACTGCACCGGCCGCTGCGCCGCCCGTGGCAACGGCCGGTGATTGACCCGTACTTTTGGCGGATTCCGGAATGAACCTACCCCTTAAAAAATACATGCTGGCTGGCCTGATGGTCTGGCTGCCGTTGGCCATCACCATCTGGGTGCTGTCCTGGCTGGTCAGTTCGCTGGATGGCGTGTTGGGCAGCGTGTTGTCCGGACTGGCCGCCGTCACCCCGCACAGTCTGGCACCCCTGATTGAGCGTTTGCGCGCCATCCCCGGTCTGGGCGTGCTGATGGTGGCCGGATTCATGCTGATCACTGGTGCGCTGGTTTCCAACGTGGCGGGGCGTTGGTGGCTGCAGCAATGGGATCGCCTGTTCACCAACATTCCCATCGTCAAGTCGATTTACAACAGCGTCAAAAAGGTTTCGGACACGCTGTTCTCCAGCAATGGCAACGCGTTTCGCACGGCCCTGCTGGTGCAGTATCCGCGCGCTGGCAGCTGGACCATTGCGTTTCAGACTGGCACACCCAGCGGGGAGGTGGCCTCCCATCTGGGTACCGATTTTGTCAGCGTGTATGTGCCGACGACGCCCAATCCCACCAGTGGTTTCTTTCTCATGCTGCCGCGCGCGGATGTGATTGAGCTGAACATGAGTGTGGACCAGGCGTTGACCTACGTGATTTCCATGGGGTCTGTGCCACCTTCGGTGCATGCACCTCAGACTCCCATCCACAAATAACCCATTTACGAAACCCGCTGTCCACAAGGCAGCGAATTGAAAGCAAGCAATGGCCATGCGTTCTCATTACTGCGGTCTGGTGACCGAAGCCCAGATGGGCGAAACCGTTTCCCTGTGCGGCTGGGTCAACCGCCGCCGCGACCACGGAGGCGTGATTTTTGTGGACCTGCGCGACCGCGAAGGCTACGTGCAGGTCGTGTGCGACCCGGATCGGGCCGAGATGTTCGCCTTGGCCGAAGGCCTGCGCATTGAGTTCTGTGTCCAGGTCAAGGGCTTGGTGCGCGCCCGTCCTGAAGGCACGGTGAACGACAACCTCAAGAGTGGCAAGATCGAGGTGCTGTGCCACGAGCTGGGGGTGCTGAATGCATCGGTCACGCCCCCGTTCCAGCTCGACGACGACAACCTGT
>CAZDDK010000195.1:0-2496 GCA_964504185.1 uncultured Rhodoferax sp.
TGGCTTTTCGGCCGCCAGATCCGCTGGCCGGTTGCGGTGGCTTTGGCTGATGCCAGTGGGTACAAAAAACGGGCACAACACGCTGGCGCTGATCTGGTCGGTCACCAAGGCCAGGTCTTGGTACAGCGTTTCGCTGAGGGACACCACGGCATGTTTGCTCACGTTGTAGATGCCCATGTTGGGCGCATTCAGCAACCCCGCCATGCTGGCCGTGTTGACGATGTGGCCCCGGTAGGCGGGATCGGCCTTGGCCGCCTCCAGCATCATGGGGGTGAACAGGCGCACGCCGTGGACCACGCCCATCAGGTTCACGCCCAGCACCCACTCCCAATCTTGCAGGGAGTTTTCCCAGACCAGGCCACCGGCGCCGACACCGGCGTTGTTGAAGACAAAATGCGGCGCACCAAAGCGCGCAAAGGCGGCATCGGCCAAAGCCTGCATCTGGTCAGCCTTGGATACATCCACGCGCATGGCCAGCACCGGTGCACCAGCGGCCTGCATTTCGGCCACGGTTTTGTCCAGGGCATCCTGCTGCACATCGGCCAGCACCAGGTTCATGCCCAGTTTGGCGCCGATGCGGGCGCACTCCAGGCCAAAGCCGGAGCCAGCGCCGGTCAGTACGGCGGTCTTGTTCTTGAAATCAGTCATCATGTCAAAAAGTCCTTAATCAGGGTTTCCAGACCATCTCGATGTGGTCAATACCGTCTTCAATATAGGGCTTGCCCACATCCACAAAGCCATGCCGGGCGTAGTAGGCCTTGAGCCGCGCCTGCGCTCCAATGCGAATGGGCTGCTCACCCCACTGCGCCACCAGGGCCGCCATGGCCTGACGAATCAGCGCATGGCCCAGGCCCGTGCCGCGAGCACTGCTGCGGGTGATGACACGGCCAATGCTGGCCTCATCAAATTTGACACCAGCGGGGAACAATCGGGCATAGGCCACGAGTTGTCCGTCGCGGGTGCCCATCAGGTGCAGGGCTTGGTCGTCTGCACCATCCATGTCCTGAAAGATGCAGGTTTGCTCGACAACGAAGACTTCCGTGCGTAATTGCAGCAACGCATACAGCTCGGCCGCATTCAGTGCGTCAAAAGTCTTGCATTGCCACTGCGCGGGAAGCGCCAGCACGGTGCTCATGCCGTTTGCACGGCCCTGAGCACGTAGCCGATGCGCGGAAAGTGCACATGCACCCCCCCCGCGCGCTCGTCGTCGCGGCGCAGTGTGTAGCGCGTTCGGGTGGCGGCCACCAGTTCGCCTTCGGTGGGTTCCTGGCCAAAGGTCTCGGCAGCTACGGTGACGCGGCTGCCCAATGGAATGCCGTGTTCGTCCTGGAATGATTTATGATCAAATTGGGCCTCATCCCTCGTAGAACCTGAACAGTTTGCTATTGCATCTATAGCAGAATACTTTTCCATCCTGCCGTGGCCAAGGACCTCCATGCGGTCCATCCAGCGCAGCACACCGGGGGTCGCATCCAGAATGCCGGCCATCACCGGCACGCGTTTGCGGCTGAACCACAAGGGGTGGTAGCAGGCAAAGTCGGCCACGCAGGGGGCGCTGCCCATCAAATAGTCCTGGCCCTCCAGCATGGTGGCAATACGGCGCAGGTAGGACTTGTAGGCTGCCGTGGCATCGGCCGGGCGCAGGCGCGTCATGCCGGCTGACATGGCAGCGCGGTCGGTGCCGAAGGCCTTGGCGGCCTCGGGCGGGGCACCATCAAACATGGCGGCGGCCCCCTTGGGCTGCAGGTTGTAGGCCATGGCAGCCCAGAACAAGGTGGTGTCAGCCCATTGGGCCAGCACA
Source organism: uncultured Rhodoferax sp. (assembly GCA_964504185.1). Lineage (GTDB taxonomy): Bacteria > Pseudomonadota > Gammaproteobacteria > Burkholderiales > Burkholderiaceae_C > Allorhodoferax. The sequence continues at coordinate 1,802 of CAZDDK010000195.1, forward strand.
CGGGCCAGGCCCTTGTGGCTTTCGGGAAACAGCGCTGGCGTGGGCTGGATGTGTTCCAGCACGTCGCAGATCAGCGTGGTGTCGCAGTAAACGTCTGAGCCAATTTGCAGGATGGGAGTCTTGCGGTAGCCGCCGGTCAGTGCCAGCACGTCGGGCTTTGGCATGATGGCCGGAATAATGACCGACTTCCAGGCCAATTGCTTGAAGCCCAGCACCAGCCGGACTTTTTCCGCAAAAGGCGATGTGGGGTAGTGGTGCAGGATGAGGTCGGTCACAGCAGTTTCACCAGCTGCTTGCCAAAGTTCTTGCCCTTGAGCAGACCCAAAAAGGCTTCGGGTGCGGCTGCAAGCCCCTGTGCAATGCTTTCGCGGGCGCGCAACTTGCCGGTGCCCACCAGGGTGCCCAGTTCCTTCAACGCTTCGGGCCAGACTTCCATGTGCTCGCTGACGATAAAGCCCTGCACTTTGAGGCGCTGCACCAGGATCAGGGCCGGGTAGCTCAGTGGCAGGGGTTGGCCATCGTATCCGGCAATCATGCCGCACACCGCGATGCGGCCAAAAGCGTTCATGCGGGGCAGCACGGCGTCCAGCACCATGCCTCCCACGTTCTCAAAATAGCCGTCAATCCCCTTGGGGCATGCCTGGGCGATGGCCTTGGAGAGAGATGCAGCTGTGCTGTGCTGCTTGTAGTCGATG
>CAZDDK010000195.1:2506-6298 GCA_964504185.1 uncultured Rhodoferax sp.
CAGGCGTCGAAGCCCAGTTCGTCCACCGCATACTGGCATTTGTCCGGACCGCCCGCAATTCCCACCGTACGGCAGCCCCGTGCCTTGGACAGCGCGGCAAAGGCACTGCCAACCGCACCGGTGGCGGCGCTGACCACCATGGTCTGACCCGCCTGGGGCTCAATGATCTTGACTAGCCCATACCAGGCCGTCACACCGGGCATGCCGACCGCGCCCAGGTAGGCGCTCAAGGGAACGTGGGTGGTGTCCACCTTGCGCAGGGCACCCAGCTGGTTGCCATCGACCACGCTGAATTCCTGCCAGCCGCCCATGCCGACCACCTTGTCGCCCACGGCGTATTTGGGGTTGCGGGACTCCACGACTTCGCCCACCGTGCCGCCCTGCATGACCTCGCCCAGGGGCTGGGGCTGGGCATAGCTCTTGGCGTCATTCATGCGCCCGCGCATGTAGGGGTCCAGACTGAGGAAGTGGTGGCGCACCAGCACCTGGCCTTCTAACAGCGCCGGGGTCTCGGCGGTGACGAGTGTGAAGTTGCTGGCCACGGCTTCGCCCACAGGGCGGTTATCGAGGTGGATTTGTTGGTTGGTTGGCATGGTGGGTATCCGAGTTAGTGAAAAGGTTGAATGGTTGATTGCTATACAAATAATAGCTAACTACGTAGCAATTACGCGGGCTAGATGCCTATTTAGTCAGTAGGAATTGCGCTGGACTTGGTATTCAGCGGGTTGACGCTCCTGACCCCCGTGGGCAGACCTTTGACGAACTTGAAGGTGCCCGTGGCATGGGCACACGGGCGGCCTTGGGTATCGAACACCGTGGCCTGGGTAAAGGCCATGGTGGCGGTGCGGTGCATCAACGCGCCCTTGGCCACCAGGGGCCCCAGCGCGGGTTGCATGAAGCTGGTCTTCATCTCGATGGTGACCACGCCCATCTCGGGAACCAGGCTGCGCGCCGCCGTGGCCATGGACACGTCCAACAGCGTCATCAGCGCACCACCGTGGGTGACCGAGAACGAGTTGAGGTGCTCGGGCCGGGCGGTGTAGTGAATCTCGGAGTGGCCACCGTCAAACCGCACCAACTCAAAGCCCAGGTGCTTGACGAACGGGATATCCACCCCGAAGCCCACGGCCTTATCCCACATGGCATTGCCGCAGCGCAGGGCCGCCCCTAGCAAGGCACGTCCCCTCGGGGGGCAGCGCAGTACACGCAGTGACAAGCGTGGGGGCCATATCAGCCACCTGTTACCACGCTGACACCGCCGTCCACCGCCAGCCACTGGCCGGTGATGTGCTTGCCTGCGTCGGACGCGAACAGCACGCACAGGCCCTTGAGGTCTTCGTCATCCCCCAAGCGCTTGAGGGGGGCTCCTGCTGCCAGCCGCTCCTCCCCCAGTGCCTTGAGGGTGCCGGCCGTCATCTTGCTGGGGAAAAAACCTGGGCAGATGGCGTTGACATTGATGTTGTACTTGCCCCACTCCGCGCCCAGAGTGCGGGTGAAATTGATGACGGCCCCCTTGGACGTGTTGTAGGCGATGGTGTTCATGCCCTCGGGGTTTCCGCCCAGACCGGCGATGGAGGCCACGTTGATGATGCGCCCAGAGCGGCGCGCAATCATGCTGCGCTTGGCAATGACCTGGCTGAGCAGAAAGTACCCTCGCACGTTGAGGTTCATGACCTTGTCCCAGGCATCTGCCGGGTGGTCTTCAGCGGGCGCGCCCCAGGCGGCACCGGCGTTGTTGACCAGAATGTCCACATCGCCCATGCGTTGCAGGGTTTCCTCAGCCAGGCGGGTGATTTCGGTGTCCTTGGCACAGTCGGCGGCAATCCAGCGGGCGTCGATGCCCGCAGCCTGCAGTTCGGCGCAGGCCTGCTCCAGGTCTTCGGCCTTGCGCGAACTCAGCATGACTTTGGCACCTGCCTCACCCAGCGCGTGGGCCATTTGCAAGCCCAGGCCGCGAGATCCGCCGGTCACAAGCGCAGTCTTGCCGGTAAGGTCAAACAGTTGTTGAATGGTACGGGTCATGGTGAAGGTCTCCAAAAAGTCGGTTCGCTGGAATTTAAGGGATTCAGAGGGGCATTGCTGTCTCTGGGGTGATAGAGGTGTTTGCCATGCATCAAAATAGCGGGAAGGATGCATCACCATGTTCAAGATTTACTGGACCGACGAAAACAACCAAGTGCACGGCCAGGAGGCCTCCGGCATTGTGCAAGCCCTGCAAATCACCAAGGACAAGCGCGATTCTGGCTACACCTTTGTGACCATGGCCAATGAAAACCCGCAGCACGTGGGCAAGCAGGGGGTAGACACCATTGTGGACGGGAAAACGCCCGACGGTCAGGATTACGATTGGTCAAAAGCCGGTCGCGCCGGCAAACCACGCAAGAACGATCGCATCATCACCAACAAGGACCATTGAGGCTGCCGTAAACTCCAGCCCCAATAGACAGGAGTACCGTATCTTGCGTAAACGTTTGCTGGTTTTGAGCGGCTGCATTTTTTCCCTCAGTGGTGCATTTGCCCAGAGCAACCTGGGCGATTTGCTGGACTTGGGGGCCAAGAAAATTCTCAAGGCCGACTATGTGGCCACACTGCCGGCAACCGTCTATGCCGTTTGGCCCGATGGAAAGGGCGAACGGGTGTGGACCTTTTCCCCCGATGGAAAAATCACCGGCAACGAAAAACACTACGCCAGCGGTGCCACCAGCGGGAGTGTGGGCAAGTGGACCATGACGGACTCCGGCAAGATCTGCACCAGCGTGCGCTTTACCAGTTGGCAGGGATCACGGGAAGAATGCCGCTACTTCTTCCGTGTGGGCACGGATGTGTACATCACCCTGTCAGACACCGCACGCGCCACCCCGGTGCAAAAGCAGATCAACCGGTAGGCAATGTCTCCCACGGCATCAAAACGCGTCGGCGGGAAAGTCGGCGCAGGTCATGTCACGCAACTGCACCACCTGCAGCCAAGCCCCAATCTTGGGCAATTCGTAGTGGAAGAAGAAGCGCGCAGCACCCAGTCGGCCCTGCGTGGTAACGGAGGTCTGCACCGGGTCCAGCTCCAGCGCCCGGGCGGCCACATCGAGCCAGATCCAGGCCAGCACCATATGGCCAAAGGCCTGCATATAGGGCACTGCGTTGGCCAGCGCCTCGGCCGGGTTCGCAGTGGCCCAGGCCTTTTGGGTGGCCACGCCAATTTGCTGCAGGGCTTGGCCCAAAGCAACCGAATGGTCGGCCAGCGCTGGCACTGCAGACGCCTTCTGGATAGTGGCCGTCATGCGCGCAGCCAGTAACTGGAGTCCCCTGCCCTCCTCCATCCGCACCTTGCGGCCCAACAGATCGGTCGCCTGAATGCCGTGGGTGCCTTCGTGGATCATGTTGAGACGGTTGTCGCGCCAGTATTGCTCCACGGGAAAGTCGCGGGTGTAACCGTAGCCCCCGTGGATCTGGATGGCCAGGGAGTTGGCCTCCAGGCACCACTCGCTGGGCCAGCTTTTGGCAATGGGCGTCAACACCTCCAGCAGGAGGCGGGCGTCGTTGGCTGCGTCAACTTCAGCGGTGTGGTGCTCGTCCACCAGACGGGCGCAGTAGAGTTCCAGCGCCAGCGCACCCTCGCAATAGGCCTTTTGGGCCAGTAGCATACGTTTGACGTCGGCGTGTTCGATGATGGCAACCTGCGGGGCGCTGGCGTCCTTGCCCCCCGCACCCATGGGTCGCCCCTGGGGGCGGTTGCGCGCATAGTGCAGCGATGCGTAGTAGACGGCCATGCCCAGCATGGTGGCCGCCATGACCACG
>CAZDDK010000196.1:0-6295 GCA_964504185.1 uncultured Rhodoferax sp.
ACGGAAAACGGCTACGGAAAGCTCACCAGCATTACCGAATACACCCGCCACGGGCGCGGCACCAAGGGCATGATCGCTATCCAGCAAAGTGAGCGCAACGGCAAGGTCGTGGCCGCCACCCTGGTGCACGCGGACGACGAAATCATGCTGATCACCGACAAGGGTGTGCTGGTGCGTACCCGGGTGGCCGAAATCCGGGAACTTGGCCGCGCCACGCAGGGCGTGACCCTGATCGGGCTGGACGAGGGCTCCAAGCTCAGCGGCCTGCAACGCATCGTGGAAAACGATGCCAACGCGGCGGGAGACGACAACGCAGGCGAGGACGGCAGCGATGCCCCTAACGACTAGCACACCACCACTTGCACGCCACCCACGAACCCATTCGCTACGAACCCATGGCCCGCACGCTTCCCGAACTTCGCATCCAGATTGACGCCGTTGATCAGGCGCTGTTGAAACTGCTCAACCAACGCGCCGGTCTGGCCAACGAAGTCGGTGAAGTCAAGCGCCTCGATGGCTCTGCGGTGTTCCGCCCGGACCGTGAGGCGCAAGTCATCCACACCCTGCAGGAGGCCAACGGCGGGCCGCTGAAGAACGCCAGCGTGGCCATGATTTGGCGCGAGGTGATGTCAGCCTGCCGTGCACTGGAGGCACCGCAGCGTGTGTCCTACCTGGGTCCCGCCGGCACGTTCTGCGAAGAGGCCGCGCTGCGCTTCTTTGGTGCCAGCATCCAGCACGTGCCGTGCGCCAATTTTGACGAAGTGTTCCATGCGACCACATCCGGTGCTGCGGAGTTCGGTGTCGTGGCCGTGGAAAACAGCACCGAAGGCGTGGTCACGCGCTCGCTGGACTTGCTGCTGAACTCCCCCCTGCACATCATTGGAGAAATCAGTCTGCTGGTGCGCCACCACTTGCTGCGCACCACCGCGTCGCTGGCGGGCATCGAGGTTGTTTTGGCCCATCCCCAGGCCCTGGCCCAGTGCCAGGAATGGCTGAACCTGCACCTGCCACATGCCGAACGGCGAGCAGTATCCAGCAACGCCGAAGGCGCACGGCTGGCCGCCAGCCACCCCAACTGGGCAGGCATCGCCAGCGAGCGCGCAGGGTCCGAGTTTGGTCTGCACATTGCCTCGCACGCCATTCAGGATGACGCCTACAACCGCACGCGCTTCGTGGTGGTGTGCCTGCCCAGCACCATGCCGGCTCCGCAGGCGACGGGCAAGGACTGCATCAGCCTGGTCGTATCGGTCCCCAACAAACCGGGAGCGGTACACGACATGCTGGTTCCGCTCAAACACCACGGCGTGTCGATGACGCGCTTTGAGTCGCGTCCGGCCCGCTCGGGGCAGTGGGAATACTTCTTCTATATTGACCTGCAGGGCCACCCTTCGCAACCCCACGTTGCCGCCGCACTGCGGGACCTGCAAAGCCTGTGCGCCTTTTACAAGGTGCTGGGTACCTACCCCCTGGCCGACTGATGCCCAACCACAGGAATACCCATGTTTGAACAGCTTGGATTGATCGGATGCGGCCTGATGGGCGGCTCGTTTGCGCTGGCCCTCAAGCGGGCGGGCCTGGTCAAGCGCGTGGTCGGCTACAGCAAGTCCCCCAGTACCACCGAGCGTGCGCGCCTGATGGGCGTCATTGACGTCGAAGCCCCCTCCGCCCTGCTGGCGGTGTCCGGTGCAGACATCGTCCTGATCGCCGTACCCGTCGCGGCCACGGAAGCCACCTTCAAGGCCATCAAGCACCTGGTCACCGACAAAATGCTGGTGATGGATGTCGGCTCCACCAAGCGCGATGTCATTGATGCCGGTCGGCGCGCGCTGCGCGAACACATTGGTTCCTTCGTTCCTGCCCACCCCATCACCGGCAAGGAAGTGTCCGGCGTCGACAATGCCGACCCCGACCTCTATACCGGTCGCCAGGTCATCATCACCCCCATTGAACGCACGCTGACCGTCCAGTTGCAGAAGGCGGTCGATGTGTGGACAGCACTGGGATGCCGCGTACTAAAAATGTCGCCCGAGCAACACGACGCGGCTTTTGCCGCCGTGAGCCACCTGCCGCATCTGATCGCCTTTGCCATGGTGAATGCCGTCGCGGGTCAGCCCCAGGGCAAGGACTTTTTGTCGCTGGCCGGACCCGGCTTTCGGGACTTCACCCGCATTGCCGCCAGTGACCCCAAGATCTGGCGCGACATCCTGGTGTCCAACCGTGAAGAACTGCTGGCCCAGTCCAAGATTTTCCAACGCAACCTGCACGCCCTGGAGTTGATGATTTCCAACGGCAACACCGAGGCCCTCGAAGGTCTGCTGGAGCAAGCCAGCATCACCCGCGGGAGCTGGAGCATGACCTCCCGACACAACCCCTGATGTATTCCACCGCATTTCTGGACCTTCCCCCACTGGGTCAAGCCCACGGCACCGTCACCCTGCCAGGCTCCAAGAGCATTTCCAACCGGGTACTGCTGCTGGCCGCGCTCAGCCAGGGCACGACCACAGTGCACGACTTGCTCGATTCGGATGACACACGGGTCATGCTGGAGGCACTGCACACACTGGGATGCGGGATTCGCCGGGACGGTGCCCGGGTGGAGATTGACGGCCTGAGCGGGACACTGTCGTCAACCAGTGCGACCTTATTCCTGGGCAATGCCGGCACCGCCATGCGGCCGCTGGCCGCCGCCCTGGCTGTGCTGGGTGGCGACTTTGAACTCAGCGGCGTCCCGCGCATGCACGAGCGCCCTATCGGCGATCTGGTGGATGCCCTGCGCCAGCTGGGCTGCCACATCGACTACCTGGGCAACGAGGGCTACCCACCGCTGCGCATCGGCACTGCGGCGCTGCGCCTGGACGCGCCCATCAAGGTCCGGGGCGACGTGTCCAGCCAGTTCCTGACCGCGCTGCTGATGGCCCTGCCGTTGGCTGCCCAGAAGGACATCGTCATCGAGGTGGTGGGCGAGTTGATCTCCAAGCCCTACATCGAAATCACCCTCAACCTGCTGGCGCGTTTTGGCGTGCGGGTTCAGCGGGACGGCTGGCAACGCTTCACCATTCCGGGGGGCTGCCGTCTGCAGTCGCCAGGCGACATTCACGTCGAGGCGGACGCCTCATCTGCTAGCTATTTTATAGCGCTAGGTGCAATATCCACGCGGGCTAGTGGCCAGAAATCCATAAGAATCCAGGGTGTGGGGGCCGATTCCATTCAGGGCGACATCCGCTTCATGGAAGCGGCCCAGATGATGGGTGCCCGGATTGAAAGCGGCCCCAACTGGCTGCAGGTATCGCGTGGTACCTGGCCGCTTGCAGCCATTGAGCTGGATTGCAACCACATTCCCGACGCCGCGATGACGCTGGCCGTGATGGCCCTGTACGCAGACGGCACCACCACCCTGCGCAACATTGCCAGCTGGCGCGTCAAGGAAACCGACCGCATTGCCGCCATGGCCACCGAATTGCGCAAGCTCGGTGCCACCGTCGTGGAAGGCGCAGACTTCATTCAGGTCACGCCACCGGTCGGCATTGCGCATTGGCGTGCCGCCAGCATCCACACCTACGATGACCACCGCATCGCGATGTGCTTCTCGCTGGCGGCCTTCAACCCCGCCGGCACCTGCGTTCGCATTGAAGACCCGAAGTGCGTGGCCAAGACTTTTCCCGACTACTTCGAAACCCTGTTCTCGGTGTGCGAAGCGCCCAGCGCTTCCATTCCGGTGATCTGTGTGGACGGGCCGACCGCCTCGGGCAAGGGAACCCTGGCCGCTGCCCTGGCCGAAAAGCTGGGCTACCATTTTCTGGACTCGGGCTCGCTCTATCGCATAACCGCCCTGGCCGCCCTGCGGGCCGACCTGGCACTCGATACTGCCAACGAATCCGCCATTGCCCGCCTGGCAACCCACTTGCACATCCGATTCGCCAATGGGCAGGTGCTGCTCGATGGCGAGGATGTCAGCGACACCATCCGCACCGAGGAGGCGGGGATGAACGCTTCCAAGGTGTCCGCTTTGCCCATGGTGCGCGATGCCCTGATCGGTTTGCAGCACAGTTTTCGCCAACTTCCAGGCCTGGTGGCAGACGGTCGCGACATGGGCACGGTGATTTTCCCCCAGGCACCCCTGAAGGTTTTCCTCACCGCCAGCGCCGAACGACGGGCGCAGCGGCGCTACACGCAGTTGATTTCCAGAGGGGTTTCAACTACACTCCCATCTCTTTACGCGGACCTGCAAGCGCGTGATGCACGGGACTCCTCCCGTGTCGTTGCGCCTTTGAAGCCCGCTGAAGATGCCCGGTTGCTGGACAACTCGGATTTGACGGTTCAAGAATCGGTCGGTCTGGTGTTGGACTGGTGGCAAGGCAAGCAGCCTTTCAAAACCGTTTAAACACATTTGAAAAGCTGATCGGTCCACACCACCCCTCTCGCGCAGCAGCGCACTGGTGGTGTGGTTCACAACCTAACCCCGCAACCCCGGTTGCAAACAACATGTCAGAATCTTTCGCAGACCTATTTGAAGAGTCCCAAAAGCGCTCGGAAACCCGCGTTGGTGAAGTCGTCACCGCCGAAGTCGTTCGCATCGAACACAACTTTGTCGTCGTCAACGCCGGCCTCAAGTCCGAAGCCTATGTTCCCCTGTCCGAATTCAAGAGCGACAAGGGCGAGCTCGAAGTTCAAATAGGTGAGTTCGTCTCTGTGGCCATTGGCTCCATCGAAAACGGCTACGGCGACACTATTCTGTCGCGCGACACCGCCAAGCGTCTGGCTTCCTGGATGAGCCTGGAAAAAGCGCTGGAAACCGGCGAATTCGTCACCGGTACTACTTCCGGCAAAGTCAAGGGTGGTTTGACCGTGTTGGTCAACGGTATCCGCGCTTTCCTGCCCGGCTCACTGGTGGACACCCGCCCCACCAAAGACCTGTCTCCGTATGAGAACAAAACCCTGGAATTCAAGGTCATCAAGCTCGACCGCAAGCGCAACAACGTGGTGCTGAGCCGCCGTGCCGTGGTGGAAGCCTCCATGGGCGAAGAGCGCGCCAAGCTGATGCAGACCCTCAAAGAAGGTTCTGTGGTTCAGGGCGTGGTCAAGAACATCACCGAATACGGTGCGTTCGTGGACCTGGGCGGTATCGACGGCCTGCTGCACATCACCGACATGGCATGGCGCCGTGTCCGTCACCCGTCTGAAGTGGTGACGGCTGGTCAAGAGATCACCGCCAAGATCCTGAAGTTCGACACCGAGAAAAACCGCGTGTCTCTGGGTCTCAAGCAAATGGGCGATGACCCATGGATGGGCGTGAACCGCCGTTACCCCCAAGGCACCCGCATGTTCGGCAAAATCACCAACATCGCCGACTACGGCGCGTTTGTGGAACTCGAACCCGGCATCGAAGGTCTGGTCCACGTGTCCGAAATGGACTGGACCAACAAGAACGTGGCACCTTCCAAGATCGTTGCCTTGGGTGACGAAGTCGAAGTCATGGTGCTGGAAATCGACGAAGACAAGCGTCGCATCTCCTTGGGCATGAAGCAGTGCAAGGCCAACCCATGGCAAGAGTTCGCACAAAACACCAAGCGCGGCGACCGCGTCAAGGGACCGATCAAATCCATCACCGACTTCGGCGTGTTCGTCGGTCTGGCTGCTGGCATCGACGGCTTGGTGCATTTGTCTGACCTGTCGTGGAATGAGGCTGGTGAAGCCGCCGTGCGCGAATACAAAAAGGGCCAGGAAGTTGAAGCCCTGGTGTTGGCCGTGGACGTCGACCGCGAACGCATCTCCCTGGGTATCAAGCAGTTGGATTCCGATCCTTTCACCACCTTTGCCACCATCAACGACAAGGGCCAGGTCGTGACCGGCAAGGTCAAGACCGTGGATGCGAAGGGCGCTGAAATCGATCTGGGCGATGACATCATCGGCTACCTGCGCGCCAGCGAAATCTCCCGCGACCGCGTGGAAGATGCCCGTAACGTGCTCAAAGAAGGCGACGAAGTCACTGCTGTGGTCGTCAACGTGGATCGCAAGACCCGCAACATCCAGTTGTCCATCAAGGCCAAGGATGCTGCCGACCAAAGTGAAGCCATGCAAACGCTGAGCCAACAATCGGCCCGTGAAAACGCTGGCACCACCAGCTTGGGCGCATTGCTGCGCGCCAAGCTTGACAACAACAGCTGATTGTTGAATTGCCCGTATTAAAAACGACCGGTCGCGTCCTGCACCGGTCGTTTTTTTGTCAGAATTTTTTTGATATGACACGCTCCGATCTTGTCGAAGAACTCGCTGCCCGGTTCAGCCAACTCACCCC
>CAZDDK010000197.1:0-6259 GCA_964504185.1 uncultured Rhodoferax sp.
AGAAGAACAACGACAACCCGGTCTACTACGTGCAATATGCCCCGGCCCGTATTTGCTCGGTGCTGGCTGGTTGGGGCGGGGACGTGGCCAGCCTTCCTGCCGTCGATCTGGCACCCTTGCATAGCCCGCAGGCGCTGGCCCTGATGCTGCTGCTGGCCAAATATCCCGAAATGCTGACCGCCGCCACCGAGGGCTTTGCGCCCCACGACGTGACCTTTTACCTGCGCGAGCTGGCGGCCTGTTACCACAGCTACTACGATGCCGAGCGCATTCTGGTGGATGACGAGGCCGTCAAGCGCGCGCGGTTGGCCCTGGTCGCCGCCACGGCGCAGGTATTGCACAATGGTCTGGCAGTGCTGGGTGTGAGTGCCCCGCAAAAAATGTGAATCCTGGGGGCAGACCACTCGCGCAAGCGATGTGCTCTGACCCAAACGAATAACTTTGCGGGACAGACCTTTAGCTCTGTCCCCAACTGACTAGTAGAGGCAGCGCATGAAACAACAGCGTGGCGGAACCTTTCTGGGGTTCATCTTGGGGGTTGTGGTGGGACTGGCTGGCGCATTGGCGGTCGCGGTATACGTCACCAAAGTGCCGGTTCCGTTCATGAACAAGGGCCAGAGCCGCTCAGCCGATCAGGATGAAGCCGAGGCCAAGAGAAACAAGGACTGGGACCCCAACGCGCCGCTGTATGGCAAGAACCCGGCCAAATCGACGGCCACCCCGGCACTCGGTGGTGCCTCAGCGACCGAGTCTGCCAAGTCCAAGGACGCAGAGGGGTCCAAAGGCTCTGAATCCAAGACGGCCGCCAAGGGGGAACCCAAGGTGGAGGTCAAGCCTGCGGTGTCGGCCGATCCGCTGGGTGATCTGGCCAAGGCCAAGATGGCCCCGTCGCCCAGCGAGCCTTTTACCTACTATGTGCAACTGGGGGCCTTTCGCACGGCAGAGGATGCCGAGACTTTGCGTGCCCGCTTGTCCCTGAGCGGCATCGAAACCAAGGTCACCGAACGCGAGCAGTCCGGGCGTGTGGTGTTCCGTGTGCGCACCGGCCCGTTTGACAGCAAGGACGATGCCGACCGCAACCGCGACAAGTTGGACAAGGCCGGGCTGGAAACGTCCATGGTGCGCGTGCAACGGTAGGTTGTTGCCCGGAACTTATTTCCGGTCTGTCCATCCCATACATTTTTGGAGTTGTCTGCATGAATATGAAACGCCGTGAATTTTCCCGCGCAGCCGCTGGTGTCGCCTTGATCGCATCCGTGGCCCCTATTGCTCAGGCCCAGCCGGCCAAGCCGGTGGCGGGAAAGGACTACCAGGCGCTTGACCAGCGCGCGGCGGTGGAGGCTCCCGCAGGCAAGATCGAGGTGGTGGAATTCTTCTCGTACATGTGCCCCCATTGCAACGCCTTTGAATCCACGTTCGATGCCTGGGCCAAGAAGGCACCCAAACACGTCTTCATTCGCCGCGCCCCGGTGCACTTTCTGCCCAATGCGCCGGTGTTGCAGCGCATGTATTTCGCGTTGGAGGCCATGGGCCTGCTCGACAAGCTTCACGTAGCGTTGTTTACTGCCATCCACACGGATCACCGCAATTTCAATACGGCAAACGCCGCTTCCGACTGGGTGGGCGCGCAAGGCGTGAACAGTGCCAAGTTTCTGGAGCAATACAACTCCTTCACGACGGCCACCAAGGTCACGCGCGCGACGCAATTGACCAATGCCTACCGGGTGGATGGGGTGCCCGCCATCGGCGTGGCGGGCCGTTTCCTGACCGAGGGCACGGCCAAGGGCCTGCAGGTGGTGGATGCGCTGGTGGCCGACATCAAGGCTGGGCGCTAAAGCCCCGGTTTCGTCCGTTACTTGGATTTTTTCCCGGGCTTGTTGTTTTTGGCCTTGGACCGGGGCGTGCTTTTGGGCCCCTCCTTGGTGCCGTGCCCGCTCAGCTCGGACTCAACCCGCTCGCACAGGGTTCGCAGAATCTTGACCCGGGCGTAATTCTTGTCGTTGGCCTCCACCAGGGTCCAGGGTGCGTTGCCTGTACTGGTGCGCTCCACCATGTCGCAGATGGCCTGTTGGTAGGTGTCCCACTTTTCGCGGTTGCGCCAGTCTTCCTGGGTGATCTTGAAGCGCTTGAAAGCAATTTGCTCGCGCGCCTTGAAGCGCCTGAGCTGCTCTTGCTGGCTGATTTGCAGCCAGAACTTCACCACGATCACGCCCGACTCGGCCAATTCGTGTTCAAAGTCATTGATTTCGGTATAGGCGCGCAGCCAGTCCGGCTCCTGGCAAAAGCCTTCCACCCGTTCCACCAGCACGCGGCCATACCAGGTGCGGTCAAAAATAGTGATGTGCCCCTTGCGTGGCACCTGCCGCCAAAAGCGCCACAGGTACGGTTGGGCGCGTTCCTCCTCGGTTGGCGCGGCCACCGGGACCACCTGGTACTGGCGCGCATCCAGCGCCGCACCAATCCGGCGGATGGCACCGCCCTTGCCGGCCGCGTCCGCCCCCTCAAACGCGCAGACGATGGAGCGGTCCTTGAATCGGGGGGCGCGCACCAGCTCGGCCAGGCGACCCTGCCAGTGGGCCAACTCCTCCTCGTAGGGCTTCTCGGCCAGCGTGCGTGTGAGGTCGAGTTCGGACAGGACGGTGCGCGCATCCACCGACACCCGCACCATGGGGGCCACGGGGGTCGTCTCGGTCACTGGGTCATTCAATTTTTTGCGCAGCGCCTCCAGCAGCACCTGTCCGACCGTGAGTGAGCGATAGCGGTCGTCCGTGCCTTCCACCACCACCCAGGGAGCCCAGGGCGTATTGGTCATGCGCAGCAGGTGACCGGCCACGTCCTGCAACTTGTCATAGGTTTTGAGCCGGTCCCAGTTCCATTGGGTCACGCGCCAGGCGGTGCGCGGGTCTTTCTCAAGCGCCTTCAGGCGCTTGACCTGGCCTGCCTTGGTCAGATGGAACCAGAACTTCAGAACCAGTGCGCCTTCGTTGACCAGCATGGCCTCGAATCGGTTGATCTGGTCGGCCTGGGCGTCGAGTTCCTTGAGCGAAATGTCGTCCAGAATGCGCTGGCGAATGGGGTCGGAGTACCACGAACCGGCAAAGATGCCCACCCGTCCTTTGGGGGGCAGCGAGCGCCAGTAGCGCCACATGGGCGGGCGCTCGCGCTCCTCGTCGCTGGGGTTGGAAAATGCCAGCGTCGAAATGAAGCGGGGGTCCATCCACTCGTAGAGCACGTTGATGGTCTCGCCCTTGCCTGCGCCGTCCTGCCCGCTGATGAGGACGACCACGGGAATCTTCTTTTGCTCCTGCAGGCTGACCTGGGCTTCCAGCAAGGCTGCGCGCAACGCGGGGACGGCGGCTTTGAACGTGGCTTTGTCAATGGCGTGGCCAATTTCGGCGGACTCAAACATGTGGTTACTCCGATTGCGCGAGAGAGGGTCCCTGGGTTCGAAGGCCCATTCTAGGAGTGCACCACCGCCTGGCCTTGCTTTGGCTCAATGTCGAACCAGGGCGCCACCGGCTCAGTACAATCCGCCATGCCCATCCGAGCAAGTTTCGTGCCTTTATGAAAAATCCTCTCCCGATCCTGTTTCTGCTTATGGCCTGCACCGTGTGGGCCCCCGTGGCGCTGGCCGAGAAGGCTGACCGTGGCAAGCCCATGAACATTGAGGCCGACACCTTGCGCTATGACGACGTCAAGCAGGTCAGCGTGTTTTCGGGCAATGTGCTGCTGACCAAGGGCAGCATCGTGGTCCGGGCGGCACGGATTGACGTGCGCCAGGATGCCGACGGCTACCAGTTCGGCACCATGACCGGCAGCGCGGAGGCTCCGGCCTTTTTCCGGCAAAAACGCGAAGCCCTGGATGAATTCATGGAGGGCGAAAGCGAGCTGATTGAATACGATGGCCGCGCCGACGTGGTCAAGTTTGTGCGCAAGGCCACCTTGCGCCGTTTGCGCGGGGCGGTGCTGGCCGACGAAATAACCGGTGGCCTGATCGTGTACGAAAATCTGACCGATACCTTCAGCGTGGATGGCAACGCCGCCCTGGGCACCGCACCCGCAACGGGGCAACGGGTGCGCGCCATGCTGACCCCCAAGCCCGAAGCCCAAGCGTCGGCGCCCACAACACCGGTCCGCACCCCGCCAGAACAGCCCGCCCCCGCGCTGCGGACCACGACGACGCTGGGGAGTGCCCCCAAGTGAGCGAATCCGTGGAGGCTGGCCCCGATTCGGCCATTGGGCGTCTGGAGGCCCGTCACCTGCAAAAGTCCTACGGCAAACGCCAGGTGGTGAAAGACGTGTCGCTGACGGTGCGCACCGGCGAAGTGGTGGGGCTGCTGGGGCCCAATGGCGCGGGCAAAACCACCTCGTTCTACATCATTGTGGGTTTGTTGCGCGCCAGCGCAGGGGATATCACCATCGACGGACAGTCGATTGAGCACATGCCCATCCACCGCCGCGCGCGCCTGGGGCTGGGCTACCTGCCGCAGGAAGCGTCGATCTTTCGCAAACTCAATGTCGAAGAGAATGTGCGCGCCGTGCTGGAACTGCAGCACGACACGGCGGGCAAGCCCTTGGGCCGCACGGAGATCGAACAGCGCCTGACCGATTTGCTGCACGACTTGCGCGTGGAGCATTTGCGCGAGTCGCCTGCGCTGGCGCTCTCCGGTGGCGAACGCCGCCGGGTGGAGATTGCCCGCGCGCTGGCGACCCGGCCGCGCTTCATCCTGTTGGATGAGCCTTTTGCCGGCATTGACCCGATTGCCGTGATCGAGATCCAGCGCATCATCAACTTTCTCAAGGCCCGTGGCATCGGAGTGCTGATCACCGACCACAACGTGCGCGAGACCCTGGGCATTTGCGACCACGCCTACATCATCAGCGACGGCTCCGTGCTGGCGCAGGGCACCCCCGCCGAGATTGTTGACAACGCCGACGTGCGCCGGGTGTACCTCGGCGAGCACTTCCGGATGTAAGCATGTTGATCCCACGAATGCTACTTGAGCGCAAATTCGCCCTTTTGGGGGGCAGCGACCCGCGCAGCGGCGGAGCGTGGGGGCCATGAAACAGGGCCTTTCCCTGCGCGTCTCGCAGCACCTGGCGCTCACGCCCCAGTTGCAGCAATCGATCCGCCTGCTGCAGCTCTCCACACTGGAGCTGGGCCAGGAAGTGGAACAAATGCTCGACGAGAACCCCTTCCTGGAACGGACCCCGGAAGAGGCCGCGCGCGAAGAGTTTGGCCTGGTCCAGGCCGATACGCCGGTCAGCGAGAGTGACCGGGAAAGCGAATACGCTCCTAATTCGATAGCTGACTATGTAGATTCTACGCGGGCTGATGGCCAAAAAGACGATGATGTTTCGGCGCTGACCGGAGCAGAGGAACCCAGTTGGGATGGCGACGGCACCACCGAGCTGGTGCCCGATGACGGGGAGTGGGGGCTGGAGGCCAAGCCCCGCGCCAACAACCTCGACGGCGCGCAGGACGCCGACGCCGCCGAACTCGCCCGCACGCAGGAATCCCTGTACGCCCACCTGCATCGCCAGGCCCTGCGCCTGCGCCTGGGGCAGACGGACGCCAGTGCATTGCGCTTCCTGATTGAATCGCTCAACGAAGACGGGTACCTCGAGGACGCGCTGGACGACCTGGCCCGGGGCCTGGCCGGCGATGACGACGAGCAGGCGCAGGACCTGCTGCACCATTTCACCGTGGCCCTGGGGCTGCTGCAAAGCCTGGAGCCCGCAGGAGTGGGCGCGCGGGACCTGGGCGAATGCCTGCGCCTGCAACTGCGCAGTGCGCTGGCGGATGTGCAGGAGTCGGCGCAGCCCGCACGCGTGGCCTTGCTCGGACTGGCCCAGCGCATTTGCTCCCAGCCCATGGAACTGCTGGCCCGCCGCGACGTCAAGACCCTGGTACAGCGCTGCGGCGGAACCGACGCGCAGACCCGCGAGGCAATTGGCCTGATCGCCCGCCTGGAGCCCAAGCCGGGCCGTCGTTTTGTGGATGTGGAGCGCAACATCGTCGTGCCCGATGTGTTGGTGGTCCCGATGGGCAAGGCCCGCGTGGGTGCCAGTCCGCAGTTTCGCGTCATGCTCAACCCCGACGTCATGCCCAAACTGCGGGTGCACGACATCTATGCCAACGTGCTGCGCAATCACCGGGGTGGGGCCAAGGACAGCGCCAGCTACGCCGGGCTGCAGCAGCGCCTGCAGGAGGCGCGCTGGTTCATCAAGAACATCCAGCAGCGCTTTGACACCATCC
>CAZDDK010000198.1:0-6195 GCA_964504185.1 uncultured Rhodoferax sp.
CGCACCTTTGGCCTGCAGTTCTCGCGGGTACAGTTCACCTCGGACCTGATGCCCAGCGACCTCTCCGGGGTGTCCATCTATGAGCGTGCCAAGGAGGCCTTCGTCTTTCACCCAGGCCCCATCTTTGCCCAGGTGCTGCTGGCCGACGAGATCAACCGCGCCAGCCCCAAGACGCAAAGCGCGCTGCTGGAGGCCATGGAAGAAAAGCAGGTCACCATCGAAGGCCAGACGCGCGCCCTGCCCCTGCCGTTCTTCGTCATCGCCACGCAAAACCCGCTGGACCAGTTGGGCACCTACGCACTGCCGGAGTCGCAGATGGACCGTTTCCTGATGCGCATCTCACTGGGCTACCCCGACCGCCTGGCGGAGCGGGAGTTGCTCAGCGGCGTGGAGCGGCGCGACATCGTCGAGCGCCTGCCCGCCCTGCTCTCGCACGCCGAGTTGCAGCACTTGCAACACCAGGTACTTGCCGTGCACGCCGCAGCCCCCTTGCTGGACTACGTGCAGGACCTGATTGCCGCCACCCGGTCGGGCCAATGGTTTTTGCAGGGCCTGTCACCGCGCGCCGGCATCGCCGTGGTGCGGGCCGCCAAGGCGCAGGCGCTGCTTAGCGGGCGTGACTACGTGGCCCCGGACGACGTGCAGGCCGTGCTGCCACAAACCATCGCCCACCGCCTGATCCCCGTGGGCGACTCGGGTCGTGGTGCCGTCGAACAGGTGCGCGCCATGCTGGCCGCCGTGCCGTTGCCGTAATGACTCCCCCCCAAGGCGCCTCTGGCACCTCCTCCGCAAGGGGGTGGCCCGGCAAAGCCGGTACCACGGGTGCCCTGGTATGGAATCCCGTCACACTCGTGCGCCAGCGCTTTCAACGCTGGTGGCAGGCACGCCTGCCGCTGCGTGACAGCACCACCCTGACGCAGCGCAACGTCTACATCCTGCCCACCGCGCCAGGCTTCATGCTGGGCGTGACCCTGCTGGTGCTGTTGGTGGCCAGCATCAACTACCAACTCAACCTGGGCTACATCCTCACCTTCCTGCTGGCCGGAAGCGCCATCGTGGGCATGCAGGTGTGCCACGCAACCCTGCGCGGACTTACTATGCAATTGATAGCACCCGATTCAGGTTTTGCGGGGGCTAGCGTGCCATTTGGCATCCGACTTTCGAGCCAGCGACGCACCCCCCGCTATGGCATAGGACTGGCGGTGCTGGGCACTGACCATTGGAGTTGGACCGATGTGCCCGCACAGGGCAGCGCCACCGTGCAAATGGCCTTTCAGTCGCTTGCGCGCGGGGTCCATCCGGTGCCCACCCTGACGGCCGAGACCCGCTTCCCGCTGGGTACCTTTCGGGTCTGGACGGTGTGGCGGCCCGCCGCCCGGGTGCTGGTCTATCCGGCACCCGAGCTGCGCGCGCCGCCCCTGCCACCCGGTGAACCGCGCCCCGGTGGCAGCGCGACCACACAGCGCCAAAGCAGTGGCGAGTTCGACGGCGTGCGCGCCTATCGCCGGGGCGACCCGCTGAAGCTGGTGGTCTGGAAGAAAGCCGCCAAAAGCGACGAACTGGTCAGCCGCGACGCCCAGCAGGTCCAGCGCCTGGAGTTGTGGCTGGATCTGGCACACACCGGCGTCGCGGGGGCCAGCGCGGGAGGTGCGAATCGCGAACAGGCGCTCTCGCGCCTGTGTGCCTGGGTGCTGGCGGCCGACAAGCAGGGGCTGCAATACGGACTGCGCCTGGGGGGGCAGGAAATTGCACCCGGCTCGGGCGAAGCCCACCGCAAGAACTGCCTGCAAGCCCTGGCGCTGGTAGACCACTGACCCCCATGTTCACCACGCTCAAGACCCTTCCGCGCGAGGCACGCGACACGCTGTTCCTGCTGACCGTAATCGCCTGGATCATTGCGCCCCAGGCCAATCACATTCCGCTGTGGTGCAGCACCATGGCCGCGGGCATTCTGGCGTGGCGCGCCTACCTGACGGTGCGCGGCAGAGTCCTGCCATCGCGCTGGTGGTTGCTGGGCCTGCTGCTGCTGGCCACCGGCGCGACGGTCTTCACCCACAAGACCCTGATGGGGCGCGACCCCGGCGTGACCTACATCGTGCTGCTGCTCACACTCAAGACCCTGGAAATGCGCACGCGGCGGGACGCCTTTGTGATCTTCTTCCTGGGTTTTTTCACGCTGCTGGCGAATTTTTTCTTCTCGCAAAGCCTGCTCACCGCACTGGCCATGCTGATCGGTCTGATGGGACTGCTCACCGCCTTGGTCAACAGCCACATGCCGGTAGGACGCCCTCCCCTGATGCAGGCGGCCAAAACGGCCGGCTGGATGGCGCTGCTGGGCACCCCCATCATGGTGGTGCTGTTTGTGCTGTTCCCGCGTATCGCACCGCTGTGGAGCATGCCCAACGACAACCCGTCCGCCCGCAGCGGGCTGTCCAGCAACCTGCGCGTGGGGACCATTGCCGCCCTGGCCTTGGACGAGAGCGTGGCCATGCGCATCCGCTTTGACGGTGCCCCCCCCCGTCTGAGCGACATGTACTTTCGCGGGCCCGTGCTCTCCACCTTTGATGGACGGGAATGGCTGGCACTGCCCGCCCAGCCCCATGCTGACACACAGCTGACAAGCGGGCTGGAAGTACAAGGCCCCGCAGTCTCCTACCAGGTCACCCTGGAGCCCCACAACCAGCCATGGATTCTGGTGTTGGACGCCACGCCAGCCAAACCGGCCCTGCCCGCCATGCGCGCCACCATGACGCCCGACCTGCAGTGGCTTGCCAACCGCCCCGTCACCGACCTGATCCGCTATACCGCCCGCAGCCACACCCAATTCCGCCACGGACCGCTGGTTCTGCGACCCGGGCTACACGACTACCTGACCCTGCCCGCCAATTTCAACCCCCGCACCCAGCAACTGGCCAACAGCATCCGCAGCGACCCGCGCAACGCCAACGCCGATACCCCCGCCCTGATTGAGGCCGTGATGGAGCGCCTGCGCACCGGCGGCTACCTCTACACCCTGGAGCCCGGCGTGTTCGGCACCCACACCGCCGACGAATTCTGGTTCGACCGCAAACAAGGGTTTTGCGAGCACATCGCCTCCAGCTTCGTGCTACTGATGCGCGCCATGGGCATCCCGGCGCGCATCGTCACCGGCTACCAGGGGGGCAACTTCAACACCATCGACGGCTACTGGACCGTACGCCAAAGCGACGCCCATGCCTGGACCGAGGTCTGGGTGGCCGGCCAGGGCTGGCTGCGGGTGGACCCCACCTCCGCCGTATCCCCAGCGCGCACCGGCAGCTTTGTGCGCCTGGAGGCACCACGCAGCGCCATCGTCGCTGTGCTGAGCCAGGTCAGTCCGCAATTCAGCCTCAACCTGCGCGCCCTGTGGGATGCCGCCAACAACCGCTGGAACCAGTGGGTGCTGAATTACACCCAGAACCAGCAACTCAACCTGCTGCGCAACCTGGGATTTGAGTCTCCCAGCTGGGAAGACCTGGGCTACCTGTTGATCGGCCTGGTGGTGGCGGCCAGCCTGGGGGCCGCCACCTGGACCTTGTGGGAGCGCCACCGCCAGGACCCCTGGCTGCGCCTGTTGGAACGCGCCGCGCAGCGGCTGCGCAGTGCCGGTCTTCCGCTGGCACCGCACACGCCACCGCGCCAGATGGCGGCCTTGCTGCGCCAGCGCCACAGCGGCCTGCAACCCATTTGCGACTGGTTGCTGCGCCTGGAAGCCTGGCGCTATGCGCCACACGCGCACACGCTCCAACTGGCTACACTGCAACGCGAGTTCCGACATTTGCCCTGGCCCCCAAAGATCCCGTGAAGCCCACCCCTGCCGCAACCAAATTTCTGCAGATTGCTATACTTTTTATAGCGATATATCCAGTATGTACGCGGGCTAGTGCCGAAAATTCCATAGAAAGACGGC
Organism: uncultured Rhodoferax sp.; assembly: GCA_964504185.1. Taxonomy (GTDB): domain Bacteria; phylum Pseudomonadota; class Gammaproteobacteria; order Burkholderiales; family Burkholderiaceae_C; genus Allorhodoferax. The sequence goes on from CAZDDK010000198.1 coordinate 3,929, forward strand.
ACACCAGGCAAACCGGTAAGCACCCTTCTACCGCCCCGGCCACCCAGCACACCCCGCGCCGCGCCCGCCCTGCCAAGGAAAGCGGCCCGCTGTACGCCACCCGCCCCGACGTGCTTGACGCCGCCCACGCCCTTGCCACACGCCTGAACCTGGAACCCCGGTGGGTGCGCCGTGTCATTGGCCAGTCGCGCTACCTGCCGGCCATCGCCCGCGCCATCACGCCACCGCCGGTGGGCACGGCCAAGAATTGGGCGCTGTACCGCAGCCGCTTTGTAGAGCCCAACCGCATTCGCGCCGGTGTGGCGTTCTGGCAGGACAACCGCGAGGTGCTGGAGCGAGCGCAAGCGCAGACCGGTGTGCCGGCGTCCATCATCGTTGGCATCCTGGGCGTGGAAACCATGTACGGTCAGCAAATGGGCAGCTTCCGCGTGATGGATGCGCTGACCACGCTGGCCTTTGACTTCCCCAAGGCGCATCCACGCGCGACGGAACGGGCGGCGTACTTTCTGTCGGAACTGGAAGTGTTTCTGGCGTGGACCCACCACACCGGCACCGACCCGCTGGCCCTGCGCGGCAGCTATGCCGGGGCCATGGGTTGGCCCCAGTTCATGCCGTCGAGCTGGAACAAGTACGCCGTGGACTTCGATGGCGACGGCCGCACCGACCTCTTCCACAGTGCGGCGGACGTGATCGGTTCGGTGGCCAACTACTTTGTGGCCCACGGGTGGAAGCCCGGCATGCCCACCCACTATCCGGTCAACCTGGTGGCCCAGGGCGCAGACCGGGCTGCGCTGCTGGCACCCGACATTCGGCCCACCTTCGCGCCGACGGACATGGCCGCCAAGGGTGGGGCGCTAGATGCCACCGCGCTGCAGCATCCCGGACCATTGGCCCTGGTGGAGTTGCAAAACGGCAACGCACCCGCAAGCTACCTGGCGGGCACCGAAAACTTCTATGCCATCACCCGCTACAACTGGAGCAGCTACTACGCGCTGGCCGTTATTGAACTGGGCCAGGCGGTGGACAGCGCCATGTCAAAATAAACCCATATGAACGCCGCCGACCCCTCCCCCGAAACCGCTGCACCGGAAGAAGACGTCACCACTTCCTTGTACCGGGCGGCCATCGGCCCGGTCGGTGCCGCGTACTACCTGCCCATCTTCACCCGTTTCGAAGCGGCCAACCATGCGGGCATCAGCTGGAACACGGCCGCAGCGCTGGCCACATTTCCCTGGCTGGTGTTTCGCCAGCTTTGGGCCGGGGCGCTGGCCTACGTGGGTGCCGTGGTAGCCGTGGTGCTGCTGGTGTTTGGCATTGGGCAACTGGTGTTTCATTTTTCCGATACGCTGACCATGGCGCTCAGCCTGGGCTTTGGGCTGGCGGCGTTTGTGCTGCCGGGCCTGTTTGGCAATGTGCTGCTGTATACCGAGACCCGCAAACGGATGGGTGCGGCGCTTGCCGCGCACGCGGATCCCAAGGACGCCTGCGCCCAGCTGGGCGGCCAGGCCAGCACCCGCCGACGCGCCATCGCCTTGGCAGTGGCTTGCGCGGCCTTCTGGTTGCTGGTGCTGCTGGCCTACTTGCAGTTGTCGTCTTTGGGCGATGAAGGTGCCGTGCCCCAGGGTGCGCTGGACTCCGGCCAAGTTGTGGTGGGCCGCGCGGTGGATGCCACCACCCCCGCGTCCGCACCGGTGGTGGTCGCCTCCCCTGCGGCACCGGCGTCGCAAACCAGCAGCGCTGCGGCCGTGGCCGCATCGGCACCGGTGGTGGCCATGGCTTCTGCACCAGTGTCTGCACCGCTGTCTGCCCCCGCAGCTGCGCCGGTCCACACCGCGTCCGCCCCGGCCAACGTGCGCCCGCCACCGCTTGCCGCAAGTGCCGCAGCCAAGCAAGCCCCCAAGGATGCCAAAGCCCCACCCAAGGCCGCCGCCGCATCGGCTGCGCCGCAACCCAAGCACAAGGCGTCCGCGCCGGGCGCTGCTGCCAGCAACAAGCCCTACTACGTCAATGTCGGACTGTTTGCCAAGCCGGAAAACGCAGCCAAGGCCCACGCCAAACTGGTGCAAGCACAGTTGCCTTCAGTCGCCAAGGAGCTCAAGACCACCAAGGCATCCTCGCTGACCAGGGTGCGGGTGGGACCGTTCAAGACACGCCAGGAGGCACAGGCGGCCGTCGAGAAAATCAAGTCCCTGCAGCTCGACGCCATCATCGTGCAACCCTGAGGGCCGACGCGGCGTTATTCCGTTTCCCAATCATTTGTGTCTAGG
>CAZDDK010000199.1:0-6186 GCA_964504185.1 uncultured Rhodoferax sp.
TTGAGCTCCTGCGCAGCAACGCACGCGGACAGCGGCGCAGGCTGCACGCGGTCGCCCAGGAGTTGGTGCAGGCGCACCAAATTTCCGAATAGGTGTTTGCCGCAGCACGGGTTGGGCCATATTGTTGATATAAACGAAGCCCAAGCCGCCTTTCGGCTTTTTGGCAGCGCCCCCTATACCCCGCGGCGCTGCATCGCGCAGGCCCTCTCCCCGCCCGCACCGCGCGCAGTCCGATCACTTTGATCGACGCGCACTCCGACGCGTTTGTTTCAGTCCATGCGGGCCATGGGCAAGGGGTAGGCTGGGATGGGAGTTTTCAACACCTGGGTGGGGGAATGGCTGCTGCTGCTCAGTGCCTTCATCCGTCGCCGGCGCACAGCCTACTTCACTTGCGCACTAACTCCCACCGTGGCGGCTTTGCGCAGCAATGCCCCACAGCAGTGCCAACCTCTGCGAGAGCTGGAGGCTCTGTGCGAGGAGGTTGAACGCGAATGCTTGTATGACACTCAAGAGGAAGGACTGATATGAACCATTGGAATTTGTCTACCCGGTTATTGGGCTTGTTGGGACTGTTGTTGGCCTTGCTGCTGGGCTGCGGCACGTTGGGCTTGTGGGGCATGGCCCAGGCCAATCGGGCATTGGAGCGCACCTACGAACAGCGCTTGGTGCCCAGCAACGACATGGCACAGATTCAAAAGCTGCTGCTGCGCAACCGACTGGCCATTGCAACCGCTCTGGTAACACCCCAGGAGGCCGTGTTGCGGGCTGCGGTAGACGAGGTACAACGCAACATTGGCGAGGTGGGGCGACGCTGGGATGCCGTGCCCATTCTGCGGGCGTGATGTCCCAGGTGGTCCTGGTGCGCCAGTTCTCCCTGGACCGTGAGCGCTTTGTGCGGGAAGGATTGCAGCCCGCGCTGGCAGCGCTGGCCCGCTCGGATCTGGAGGGCGCGCGCACGCTGGTGGTGGATCGGGTGCGTCCGTTGTATGAACCGGTTGGTGCTGGCATAGATGCGCTGATTCAGGCCCAGGCCCAGGCAGCGCAGGAGGATTTTGCTGCGTCCCTGCAGCACTACCGGCAGCTGCAGCGGGTCTTTGCGGGCTTTGGGGCCTTGGCGTTGGTGGTCGGGCTGGGTTTGGGCTTGGCGCTGGTGCGGCGCATTCGCCACAGCCTGGAACATGCCGTGCATGTGTCACAGGCGGTCGCAGGTGGCAACCTCACTGCGGCCATTGCCGTGCGTGGACGGGACGAAACCGCCAAAATGCTGCACGCGCTGCACGACATGCAGCACAGCCTGGGGCGCGTGGTCAGTGACGTGCGCCACGGCTCACACGCGGTGGCAACCGCCAGCGCGCAGATTGCCGCCGGCAATGAAGACCTCTCCTCACGCACGGAGCAACAGGCCAGCGCATTGCAGCAGACTGCCGCCAGCATGGAGCAGTTGGCCCAGGCGGTGCGTGACAACGCGCAGAGCGCACAGCAGGCCAGCACGCTGGCGCGCGCCACATCGACCGCCGCGCAGCAGGGGGGTGAAGCGGTGACGCAGGTGGTGCACACCATGCGCGACATCAATGCCGCATCGCGCAAGGTGCACGACATCACCGACGTGATTGACTCCATTGCATTTCAGACCAATGTCCTGGCGCTCAATGCGGCGGTCGAATCCGCCCGGGCCGGCGAGCATGGCCGCGGTTTTGCCGTGGTCGCCTCCGAAGTGCGCGCCCTGGCCGGGCGTTCCGCGCAGGCGGCCAGGGAGATCAAGGCGCTCATTGACGACAGCGTGGCGCGCTCCGAGCGCGGTTGCGCCGTGGTGGACCAGGCCGGCAGCACCATCGCCCAGGTGGTGGCCTCGGTGACACAGGTGGCGCAGATGCTGCAGCGCATCAGCCAATCCAGCCTGGCCCAGGCGCAGGGGGTGAGCGAGGTGGAGCGAGCGGTCACCGAAATGGACCAGGTGACCCAGCAAAACGCCGCACTCGTGGAGGAAATGGCCGCCGCCGCGATGAGTTTGAAGCACCAGGCCCAATCCCTGGTGGAGGCGGTGGCGGTGTTCCAGATTCACCCGGACCACACGGAAGCCAATCAGCCCGTCTTTGCGCCCGAGCGGCATTCCGCGCTGGGGCACACGCGGCGGGAGTGGGTGCGTGGCGACGACGGTTCACGCCGCCGTATCGGCACTTCGTCGTAAACCCGGTGGTGTATTCGGTTCTTTGCCACTACATTGCGGCCTTCGCTTTTCTTCCCACAAGGAACCCTATGCAAGAACGCAGTGAAGCCGGTGTTACGCCACTGGCAGCTCCCACCAGTCGAATCGAGGCACTGGATGTGGTGCGGGGCTTTGCCCTGCTGGGCATTTTTTTGATGAACATCGAGTTTTTCAATCGCACGCTCAACGGCATTGTCATGGGCATGCCGCCGGGTCTGACCGGGCTGGACTGGTGGGCGGGTTGGTTTATTGCCTACTTCGTGCAGGGCAAGTTCTGGACCATCTTTTCCCTGCTGTTTGGCATGGGGTTCGCCGTGATGCTGACGCGTGCCCAACGGGCGGGGCGGAATTTCCTGGGGCCCTACCTGCGGCGCATTCTGGCACTGGCTGCGTTTGGTGCAGAGCACTACATCTTCTTGTGGGGTGGGGACATCTTGTTTAGCTACGCCGTGGGTGCCGGGGCACTGCTCCTCCTGTTGTATGGCAACTGGAAGTGGGGTCTGACGACGGTGGTTTCTCTCATCGCATTGGGTGTTGCCACCCAGAGCGATGACCTCTTTCCCATTGCCGGAATTTTGAGCTTCCTGGGTCTGCTGGCGCTGTATCTGCGCAACGAGCGCCGGGTGCGCATTCGCGGACGCAGTCTGCCCCTGTTTTCGGTCATTCTGATGGGCGTGGGCGCGTTGGCCCTGGTGGCGTTGGTGGTCTTGGCGGTGGCTCCTGCTGCGCCGCGCGACCCGCTGGGCCCCGTGGGCACGCTGGGGACACTGGGCCTGTTGCTGGGGTGGCTTTCGTCTCGCGGCCATGACGACGTCGGCAAGCGACCTTTGCGCCTGGGTGTGGCGGTGTATTGCGTGGCGTTTGCCATGATGGGGATCGGTGGTGCGGTGCAATACCTCAGCCCCCGTACGGGTGATGCGCCCGTGGCCACGGCCCCGCTGTCCGGTGCGGCCGCCGAGAAGGCCGGCAAGGAGGCCCAACGCAAGGAGGCGCGCAAGGAAGAGCGCGCCAAGCGCCGGGCGGACCGTGAGGCCGGTGCGGCCAAAGAAGTGCACATCCTGTCCACCGGCACCTATGCCCAAGCGGTGGAGCTGCGGGCGCGCAAGTTCCCCGGCAAGGTGCTGGATGACTTTGGCTTTGCCATGGTGCTGTGCGCTGTGTTCCTGATCGGGACCTGGTTCATTCGCTCAGGTGCCATGGCGCGGCCCCAGGAACACTTGGACCTGTTCAAACGCATGGCGCTGTGGGGCTTGCCCCTGGGCATTGGGTTGGGACTGTTGGGCAGTCTGGTGGCGGTGCGGGTGACGCCGGGTCTGGAAAACGATGGCTACCAGTTGGCTCGCGGCCTGTTGATGCTGGGCAACCTGCCCGCCTGCCTGGGCTATGTGGGCCTGGTGGTATGGATGCTGTACCAGCCCTGGGGGCGCTGGCTGCAGGCCCTGGCCCCGGCCGGGCGCATGGCGCTGACCCATTACTTGCTTCAGTCGGTCATCTGCTCCTTTGTGTTTTTCGGCTATGGGCTGGGTTGGTGGGGCCTGCCGCGTGCGCAGCAGGTGCTGTTCGTGGTGGTGGTGTTTGCCGCGCAACTAGCCCTGAGCCATTGGTGGCTGGCCCGCTTCAAGTTTGGCCCCATGGAATGGCTGTGGCGCGCCTTCACTTACCGTGAGTACCCGGCGATGCGCCGTTTGGCGTCAGCATAAGCCGGCTCTGCGCTGCTTTTTCCACCGCCGCGCGGGTGTAGAGCAGCGGGAAGTAGCGACCGCTGCGCCATAGCTCCACCAGGTCGCGGTAGTGCGGGCTGTCGGGGTTGCCGGACTGGCCCGGCGCGTTGATGGCCACACTGTTGTCCCATTCCCCCACATCGAGCACCATGCGAAATGAGGCCCCCCCGGCCTGGCGAAAGCTGCGCGGGTCGTAGCTGGAGACGTTCGGGGTCGCAGGGCTGCCACCGCGTGGTACCGGACCGACTTGCAAGCGGGCAGCGGTGGCGGTGTTGGCCGCGGCCGCCGCCGCGTGGGTAAACAGCGTGTGGTGCAGGCGACCCCATTGCCAATGGCTGGGGTCCGGACCCATCAGCTGCACCATGTGCACCCAGGCCTGCGCCAGGCTTTCCAGCAGCAGGCGGTCGCGGCGCGCGGTGGCGTTGCCATTCCAGTGTGAAGACGGGTTTTCGAGGGCTTCCAGCACGGCGCTGCTGTCCACCCCGGGCAGGGCGGCTACTTCGGCGCGGCTCAGCACCGCGTACGGAAAGCTGGGTGCCAGCACGCGCGACCACCACACCTCCAACAAGGCCGCCTGGGGCGAGTCGGCCGTTTCCTGCGCATTCCAGCCGCGCAGGAACTGCAGTGCGGCCTGGGCCCGGGGGTCGGCGCTTTGCAATGGGGCCAGCAGCGCCAGCAGCCGCCGGGCAAAGAGCGAGTGCTCGTCGAGCTGCAGCCGCTGCGCGTCTTCCAGGCTATGCCGGGGCTGGGCTTGCAGCACCTCACGCAGGCGTTGGTAGCGGTCGGCACCGGCCCATTCAAAGCCCGGTTTGTGTTGGCGGTAATTGAAATCGCCAGGCAGGTTCATTTCATTGGCCGTGGCCAGCCAGCCTTCGCCGGGGTTGAAGCGGCTGGGCAGCAGGTCGCCGTCCAGATACCCGGCCCACTCGTAGCGGCCGTCGCCAGGCACGGGCAGCAGGCCATCCCAATTGGGGCGCAAGGGGCTGCGTCCACCGGGTACCCAGCCAATGTTGCCAGCGGTGTCGGCATAGACCTGATTTTCGGCCGGGGCACCCCAGGTGCGCATGGCCGACTTGAACGCGTTGAAGTCGCGCGCCTGCAGGTAGCGCACGCTGCCAAAGTAGGGTGCCATGCCGGGCTCCAGCCAGGCCGCACGCACGCCGTAGGCCCGGGCGCGTGCCAGGTCGGTATGGACGATGGGGCCGTGGCGGCTGAACGCCAGCGAGACCACGGTGGTGTCGCCCCCCCGCACCAGCACGGGCTCGGACACCTTGCGGAAGTCTTCCCAGCGGCCCTGGTAGCGGTATTGGTTGGGATTGGCCGGGTTGAGCTGGTAGACGTACAGGTCTTCCTGGTCGATGGCAAAAATGGTCAGTCCGAAAGCGATCCGACCGTTGTGGCCGATGGAAATGCCGGGCAGGGCGGGCTCGCCCGCGCCGATCACGTCCAGCCCTGGGGCCGACAGGTGCATGACCATGCGCAGTGATGGCGCGGTCAAGGCGCGGTGCGGGTCACTGGCCAGAATCGGGCGGCCGGTGCCGGTGCGGCTGGGGGCCACCACCCAGGCGTTGCTGCCTTCCAGGGGAGCGGGCTCGCTCGGAGGCTCATCCACTTGGGCGCGCTGGTTGGGGTCGGGGCTACGGTCCGGGCGCAGGCGCAGGCCCTCGGGCAGGCGCACGGCCTGGGTGGCCAATTGGTAGGTCTGCAGCACATCAGGGGGCAGGCAGGGATCCAGCCCCTCGGGGATCTGGGTCTGCCACGCTGGCTCCAGCGGCTGGCGCAGGCGGTCCACACCGAGGTGGGCTTTGCAGGCCACGCTGGCACGTGCGACTTCGGATTGCAGGTTGCGAAACAGGCCATGGCTGCGAATGCGCACCACATCGCTGGCGTCCCAATGCTCGGGGCGGTAGCCCAGCAGCGTGAACTCCAGCGGCAGGTGGCTGGGGTCCTGGCGGGTTTGGTCAATGAAGGCGTTGATGCCGGCGGTGAAGCGCTCCGCCGTGCGCTGGGCCCCGTCCCCGTAGCTGCGCCATTCATGCGCCAGATCGCCCCGGTACAGAAACAGGCGCGCGGCGCGGTCCTTCTCGACATAGCGGGGCCCCAAGGCCTGTGCCAGACGCCCCAGGCCCCGCCTGCGCCACAGGTCCAGCTGGAACAGGCGCTCCTTGGCGGCGATGTAGCCCTGGGCAAAAAAAAGGTCGTCGGTGTGGGCGGCGTACACGTGGGGCACTCCCCAGCGGTCGGTCAGCACCTCGACGC
>CAZDDK010000200.1:0-6181 GCA_964504185.1 uncultured Rhodoferax sp.
CCGTCGATGACCTGCTCGTTGGCCAGCACGGTCTGGTCCACCGGGTCCCAGTTCACGACCTGGGTCTTGCGGTAGGCAATGCCTTTTTCCAGCATTTTGAGGAATAGCCACTGGTTCCATTTGTAGTAAGCGGGATCGCAGGTAGCCACTTCACGGCTCCAGTCGATGGCCAGGCCCATCGCCTGCATCTGGCCCTTCATGTAGGCAATGTTGTCGTAGGTCCACTGGGCGGGCGGCACCTTGTTCTTGAGCGCGGCGTTCTCAGCGGGCAGACCAAAGGCGTCCCAGCCCATGGGCATGAGCACGTTGTGGCCGTTCATGCGCAGGTAGCGCGTGAGCATGTCGTTGATGGTGTAGTTGCGCACATGGCCCATGTGCAGCTTGCCGCTGGGGTAGGGCAGCATGGAGCAGGCGTAGAACTTCTTCTTGCGCTGGCCCTGCGCGTCGCGCGCGTCTTCGGTCACGCGGTAGGCCGTGCTGCCATTCCACAGCGGTTGCGCCCAATGGCTTTGCGCGGCTTTTTCGATGTCCAGGTGGTGGTATTTGTCTTGCATGGGTCTGGGGGCGACAGCATGTCGCCTGGGGGAATGGCCAACCAGGGATTTTAGGCGCAGCGAGCCTCAGGGCGCGCCAGCATCGGTTCGCGCCACAAAGCCGATGCGGTGCAAACCGGCCTGGTGCACCTGGCCCATCACGTCCACCACGCGACCATACGGCACCTGGGCGTCCGCGCGCAGGCGCACCTCAGTGTCGGGATGGCGCAGTGCGGCCTGGCGCAGGGTGGTGTCGAGGGCCGCGCGGTCCATGGGCAAATCGTCCACAAACACCCGTCCGGCGCGATCGACGACAAGGGACAGGAACCGGGGTGCTTCAAGCGTCGCAGCCGCTGCGGTGCGGGGCAAATCGACCTTGACCGCACTCACCAGCAGTGGCGCAGTGATGATGAAGATCACCACCAGCACCAGCATCACGTCCACCAGCGGCGTCATATTGATGTCGCTCATGGGCTGGGGACCTTGCGTACGCTCCAGGCGACCAAAGGTCATCGTGCCCCCATGCTCTTCCGCTGTCCCCCGAGGGGGCCCACTTGCATTGCGGTGGTCCTGCGACGTGGGGGGTTCATGTGGGCTCGGCGGTCAGCAATAACTCGCGCAGGTCACGCGCGAAACCTTCCAGATCGGCTTCGATGCGCCCGATGTAGCGGCCCAGCACGTTGTACCCAAGCACAGCCGGAATGGCCACCACCAGCCCCGCTGCGGTCATGATCAGGGCCTCCCCCACCGGACCGGCGATGCGATCGATGCTGACTTGCCCGCCGCCTGTAATGCCGATCAACGCATGGTATATACCCCACACCGTACCCAGCAAACCGACAAAGGGCGCAGTGGAGCCCACGGTGGCCAGCAGCACCTGCCCGGCCTGCAGCTTGAGCAGCACGGCATGCAAGGCGTCGCGCAAGACGCGGGTGAGTTGCTGCGATCGGTCCCCCGCGCCGCCCAAGGTTCCGGAGGTCTGGACCTGTGTAGCGGCCACCAATGGGCGCACCAGGTCTTCCCGGTCAAACGCCCGCAGGGAGTGCAGAGCGGCTTCCAATGAGCCTGCTTGCCAGAAAGCTGCCGTGCTGCGCGCCACATCCTTGTGTGCACGCAACAGCATCCAACCCTTGTACAAGATTACAACCCAGCTGCCCACCGACATGGTCAGCAGTGCCAGTGCCACGCTGGCGCTGACGCCGTCACCCTGGCGCAGCAGGTCCAGCGTGTTCACCGCAGGCCCAGCACATCAAACATGTCAAACAACCCCGATTTTCGGCCGGCCAGAAAACGCACGGCCCGCAGGCTGCCTTGGGCGTAGGAGACCCGGCTGGAAGACTTGTGGCTGATTTCGATGCGCTCGCCAATCCCGGCAAACAGTACGGTGTGATCGCCGACGATGTCGCCACCACGAATGGTGGCAAATCCGATGGAGGAGGGATCGCGCTCCCCGGTGACGCCTTCACGGGCGTACACGGCGCAGTCTTTCAGGTCACGCCCCAACGCGCCTGCAATCACCTCGCCCATCTTGAGCGCGGTGCCGGAGGGTGCGTCCACCTTGTGGCGGTGATGGGCCTCAATCACTTCAATGTCGTAACCAGTTGCCAGCGCCTTGGCGGCCATTTCCAACAACTTGAATGTGACGTTGACGCCAACGCTCATGTTAGGAGCCATGACAATCGGAATATGCTGCGCGGCCACGGCGATCTCCGACTTTTGTGCATCCGAGAAGCCAGTGGTGCCAATCACCATCGCCACACCCAATTCGCGGCACACCTGCAGGTGCGCCAGCGTCCCTTCGGGGCGGGTGAAGTCAATCAGCACTCCGCACGACTGCAGCCCCACACGCAAATCGGAAGTGATAGTTACGCCCACCGGCTTGCCGGACAACACGCCAGCGTCCAGCCCCAATGCGGCTGCACCAACGACATCCAGTGCCCCACCCAAGGTGCAGTCATCTGCCCCCCGAATGGCATCGATCAACATCTGTCCCATGCGACCGGATGCACCGGCCACGGCAATTGTGTGCGTCATGTCGCTCTCTCGGTGGATTGGCGGGCCTACGGGCGTGTGGATTCCAGTGGCGGGTAGTCCGTAGTAGTCGCCACGGCTGGGGCGGGGGCCGCTTTGGCGGGCAAGGGATACTTGCTCAGCATCTCTTCTGACGCTTGCAATGATGGTGCTGTACCACCCGCCACCGGAGATTTCAGGGTGGCAACAAACTCGGACTCGCTGGGAAGGTCATCGGCATCCACCCGGTCCATGGCATCGTTCTTGAAAAACACCGTGACCTTGCGGGTCTGTTTCAACTCACCGCCTTGTTTGAGCGAAAAAACATAGTCCCACCGGTCCGCGTGAAACACACTGGCCAAAAGGGAGGTGCCAAGAATGTCGCGCACCTGGGCGCGCGGCATGCCAGGTTTGAGCAAAGCCACCTGCTCGCGCGTGACCACATTGCCCTGGACAATGTCTATGCGATACGGTGAGACCGCCGAAGCGATCCGATTGGAAGCGCCGTCCAGGCTTCCACAACCCGCCAACCCCACGCAAGCGAGAGCGACCAGATTCCGGCGGAGGGCATTGCGAAGGATGTCAGACATGAGGGGTTGCGCAAGCTATGATCGCACGATTGTAGCGGTTGAGCACAGCGCCCGCGCCCGCGCTGTCCCGGCGGAAAGATGCCCATGAACAACATCGACGAACTCAAAAACACCGGACTCAAAGCCACCATACCCCGGCTAAAAATCCTGGAAGTCTTCCAGCGCAGTACCCAGCGCCACCTGACCGCAGAAGACGTGTTCCGGGTGTTGCTCAAAGAGCACTCCGATGTGGGGTTGGCGACGGTGTACCGTGTGTTGACCCAGTTCGAGCAGGCCGACATTCTCAGCCGCAGCCATTTTGAAAGTGGCAAGGCCGTTTACGAACTCAACGAAGGCAAGCACCACGACCACCTGGTGTGCCTCAATTGCGGCAAGGTCGAAGAATTTTTTGACGCGGAAATTGAAAGCCGCCAACAGGCGGTCGCCAAAGCCAAAGGATTCGCCATATCAGACCATGCCCTGAGCCTGTACGCCAACTGCATCAAGGAAAACTGCCCCAACCGGGCGGAAATGGAACGGGAACGCCGCCGCCCAGCCAGCTGAGACAGCTCAATCGCCCTGCGCCATGGCCTTGCGGTGGCGCTCGACGAATTCCTGGTAGGTATCTATTCCACGCAATTGCAATATGGTGTTGCGTACGGCGGCCTCCACCAGCACGGCGATGTTGCGCCCGGCCACCACCTGGATGACCACCTTGCGCACAGGAACACCCAGAATATCCTGTGTCAGCGGCTCGTAGGGAATGCGCTCATACTCGCGCTCCAGCGTTTCGCGGCGCACCAGGTGCACGATCAGCTTGAGGCGCATCTTGCGGCGGACCGCGGTCTCACCAAAGATACCCCGAATGTCCAGCAGGCCAATGCCGCGCACCTCCAGCAAATTTTGCAGAAGCTCCGGGCAGCGCCCTTCAATCGTTGTCTGGTTGATGCGGAAAAGATCGACTGCGTCATCGGCCACCAGGCCATTTCCACGAGAAATCAGCTCCAGTCCAAGCTCGCTTTTGCCCAAACCCGACTCACCGGTAATCAACACTCCCAGTCCCAGAATGTCCATGAACACGCCGTGCATGGAGGAGCGATCGGCGAAGTGTTTGGACAAATAGGCCCGCAAGACATCAATGACAAACGCTGATGACTCCTGGGTGGCGAACATGGGAATCTGCGCACGTTCACACATCGCCAGCAGTGCCTCTGGTGCCAGTTGGCCGTCCGCGAGAACCAGTACGGGGGGCTCCAGGGTGACGATGCGTGCGATACGCCGGGCACAATCGTCCACCGTGGCGCTGGTAATGTAGGCAATTTCGCGTTCACCGAGGATTTGAACGCGGTAGGGGTGAATGTAATTGAGATAACCCACCAAATCGGCCCCGGACCGGGCTGCCCGCACCGCTACCTCATCAAAACGGCGTTCCGACGCGCCAAGACCTGCGACCCACTCCCAATGCAGTCGGGACCGGAACTCCTCAAAGAGAACGTCGGCGCTTACAACGGTGGGTTTCACAAATGGTGCAGGCTCTCAGGCCGCCATCAGGCCAGCTGCGCCGACTGCCAGCATGCAATCAAGGTGTGCAGTTGCATGGCATCCGTGCTGGACTTCAATTTTTCGCGCAGGTCCGCATCGCTGAGCAACTCGGCAATTTCCGAGAGAATCTCCAAGTGTTTCTGAGTGGCAGCCTCCGGCACCAGCAAGAAAATCAGCAATCCCACAACCTGGTCGTCCGGCGCATCAAATCCAATGGGCTGCGCCAGTTGAAAAACCGCTGCCAGCGGCGTCTTCAGGCCTTTGATTCGCCCGTGGGGAATCGCCACTCCATGCCCCAGTCCGGTGGACCCCAGGCGCTCGCGGGAGAACAGGCTGTCGGTGACCAATGCCCGGCTGAGGCCGTGCAAATTTTCAAACAGCAACCCCGCTTCCTCGAAGGCCCGCTTTTTGCTGGTGACTTCTACTTGCGCCAGCACTTGCGCCGGAGACAGGATACTTGCGAGTCGGTTCATGGTGTGGTCGGATTATGCACAAAAAACCGCCCGGCAAGCGGGCGGCTGTCTGGCCAGGTAAGCACCTGCAATCGGATTACATCAACCGCTTAGGCGCTTCGTGGTGGTGATCCTGGACCCGGTCTTTGTGGCGAACGACTTGGCGATCCAGCTTGTCTACCAATTCATCGACGGCCGCATAAAGATCTTCGTGGGAGCTCTCTGCAAACATGTCGTTGCCTTTAACGTGGATATTGCATTCGGCACGCTGCCGTCGCTCCTTTTCCTTTTGCTTCTCTACCGTGAGGAGTACCTTGACATCGACCACCTGGTCAAAATGCCGCATGATTCGATCTAGCTTGGTCGTGACATAACTGCGCAGGGCCGGGGTAACTTCAAGATGGTGACCGCTGATCGTCAAATTCATAAAAAGCCTCCAGTTACTCTCAAGTGAAAAAATCCTCTCGCATTGCGCGAAAAGAACGGCAACCAAGTGTTCCAAACAATCCGTAGCCGCGAAAAGACTATGCGCCCGAAACAGGCGAAATGCAACGCCTTTTGCTTGCGCACCGCAGCATGTTGACCCCACGCACGACTTGCGTACATCGCGCGCGCAGCACGCAGTTGCGGTGCGATAATCAGCGGATAAGCACTTTTGGAGAGCACTTCTTGGAAACCTACCCCAGTCGGTAGCTTTCATTTTTTAATTGGGGTCAGATTCCAATTATTCGAAAGCTTCTGCAATACACAATTGTTCGCGTTGAATAATTGGAATCTGACCCCGATTGAATTGCCATGCTCAACATATTCACGCTTGCCAACGGGCGTCTCTTCCAGGAAGAAATCGAATCGCTGGAGGAACTGTCCCAGTTTCAGCCGATCTGGGTGGACCTAGAATCCCCCACCGTAGAAGAAAAGCGGTGGGTCAAGCAGTATAACGGCCTGTCCATTCCCGAAGACGCAATGGACGAAGACATTGAGGAATCTGCGCGTTTTTATGCAGAAGACAACGGCGAACTGCACATCCGCAGCGACTTCCTGATTGCAGACGATGACGCGCCGCGCCAGGTCCGGG
>CAZDDK010000201.1:0-2063 GCA_964504185.1 uncultured Rhodoferax sp.
GACGGGCTATGCGGATCACCACATGGCCCTTTTCAGTAAATTTGACGGCGTTGCCTACAAGGTTGAACAGTATCTGCGTCAGCCGGCGACAATCCCCGGTGACTTTTTCCGGCAGATTATTAGGTGGCTGCATGGACTGTCTGGTGAATCTGTTGAACGCGGGTCGGTGGACTTTCCGGTGGGGGGTGGGTCAGGGCGGGTTCTGAGTGCGGGCGGGCGGCCACGCCTGCACATCCTGGAGCAGGGCGTTTGCCGCGTCGCCGGCGGCAGAAAAATCCATGCACTCCACCTGCGCCCGCAGTGCGCCCGCGCGCGCCGCCCAGCGCGTGCGGGCCGTGTGGGCAACCAGCTCTGCGGCCAGATCCAGGGCGCGCAGATTGGATTGGCGCAGCAACTGCACCAATTGTTCCAGCTGATCCTGCAGGGCGGCGGTGTCGCCCGCGTCGTCACTTTCGGGGGCGGGGGGCGGACCATGGCGATCGAAATACCGTGCCAGGTCGGCCGACAGGTCCTGCGCCGCCCCGGCAAGGGCAGCGAGCGTGACACCGTGGTGACGCCCACTTCCACCGTCCCCACTTCGGTGAACTTGATGGCGTTGCCCACCAGATTGAGCAGCACCTGCCCCAGCCGTGTGGGATCGCCCCACAGGTGGTGGGGCACGTCGGGGGCCAGCATCACCTGCAGCGCCAGGCCTTTCTCGTCGGCCCGCAGGCCCACCACGTCGATCACCCCGTCGATCACGGCGGGCAGACTCATCTCGATGTGCTCCAGCGTGAGCTTGCCAGCCTCGATTTTGGAAAAGTCCAGTATGTCGTTGATGATTCCCAGCAAGGCCTGGGCCGCCCCCAGCACCTTGTTCAGGTAGTCGCGCTGCTGGGCGTCCAGCGCGGTGCGCAGGGTCAATTCCGACAGGCCAATGACGGCGTTCATCGGTGTGCGAATCTCGTGGCTCATGCGGGCCAGGAACTCGCTCTTGGCCTTGTTGGCGGCCTCCAGGGCGCGCGTGCGTTCGACCACCTTCTGCTCCAGCGTGGTGTTCTGCTCGGCAATGCGTTCCTGGTCTTCCCCGATTTGGCGCATCAGGCGGTTAAAACCGGCCTCCAGCGTGGCAATTTCGGTGACGTGGGTTTGCCGCAGCTGGATGGGCTGATCGGCTTGTGCACCCTCCAGCTGCCCCACCTGATCGGAGAATTCGGTCAGGGGCCGGACCAGCAGGCGATGGACCAGCAGCCACACCACCAGGCCCATGCACAGCATGAGGGTCGAGCCTACCGTGACCAGGGAACCCACCACCGGGCGCAGGCGGCTCCACAGCCGCTCGTCGCTGGAGGCAATGGTGAGCGTGCCCACCGTGGCGGGCTGGCCGGCGCGGTTTGTCAGGGTGAGTGGCAATTGCACCTGCAGGCCGTCGGAGGCCTTCGCCCCATCCGGGCTGCGCCAGACAAAGCGGCCGCCACCGGAACAAAGGTTTGGCCCAGCGTTTGCAGGTCATTCAGCAATTGCTGGCGCAGCGTGCGGTACTCCAGGACTGCCTGCACACTGAAAATGCCCAACCCCAGCAACACCGAGGCCAGAATCAGCTTGCGCAGGAACAGCCGGGCCAGGGGCCATTGCTGCAGTCGGGGGTCTGAGTTGGTCTGCATGGCACCCCGGGGATTGGCCTAGAAATCCAGCAGGGCGGAGGCCTCTGCGGCACTGAGGTAGCGGGCGTAAATCCGCCGCAGCGTTCCATCGGCGCGCAGGGTGGCCACCAGCGCCTGCCAGGCCTTTGCATCGTCGGCGCTGAAGCGGGATTTGGCCAGAATCAGGCCGTGCGGGACCCCCTTTTCGTCCGCCGTCCAGTCCTGGATGCGGGTGCTGTGCTGCAGCCCCAGATCCGCCAGGCTTTTGCCATACACCGCCGGTTGCGAGAAGAGGGCGTCGATGCGCCCCTCCTTGAGCTTCTTGAACAGGGTTTCCACGTTGGCGCTGTCTTGCACCCGGTTGTCTGCGCGCAGCTGGTCCAGCCATTGGTCTTGCCGGGTGCCGTGGCGAAAGGCGCGCACCGCACCAAATTGCAGCTT
>CAZDDK010000201.1:2163-6056 GCA_964504185.1 uncultured Rhodoferax sp.
TTTGAATGCCTGACACACTCATGTCCAGCCCGCCATTGGCCAGTTCGGCCCAGATGCGGGCGCGCGCCAGCACCTGCGTCGAGAAGCGGCAGCCGCTGCGCCGGGCCAGCTCCTCCACAATGTCCTTGTCGATGCCCGCCGGGCCGGGCTTGTCCGAGTAATAGAAGTACCCGTACTCATAAAAAGCCAGGCGGATGGGCTGGTCGCCGCAGGCGATGGGGCTGGCGAGCGCCCCAGCGGCCCAAAGCAAAAGCGCACAGGCGCACACCGCACCCTGGAAAGAGCGCAAGTGCCGGGATGTCTGGGTGCCGTGTGGCATGGCAAGTCCTTCACGCGGGAGGGGTGTCGCGGCTTTCCAATGAATGGAAGCCTGATGCTACCGCATCAGGGCGTGCCAGGCACCCCGTGTGCATCGACCCAGCCGCGCAGGCTGTTGATGAAGGCCCAGCCCTGCGCGCGCGCCAGGTCGTTCACGGGCACCACCGCCTCCACCACGCGGCCCTGCGCCAGCCAGTGGGCGCGGCCCACGCCCGGCAACAGGCCGCAGGCCAGCGTCGGAGTGACCCAGCGGCCATCCAGCAGCAGCGCCAGGTTGCCGCGTGTGCATTCGGTGACCTCGCCACGGGCGTTCCACAGCACGGTGTCAAACACCGCCGGGTCGCTCGGAGCGAAGGCGTCGTAGTGGGCGCGCCGCGTGGTCTTGTGGCGCACGAATTCGCCGTGGGCCTCCATCAGTGCCCGGTCGGCCAGTTGCAGGCGCACGGGCGCGGGGGTGGCGGCCAGCGCAAAGGCCTGGGCCTGCAGCTGGCCCGCACTGTCGAGCAACAGGCGCACACGCCAGCTGCCGTGGGGGTGTTGGTGGCAAATCTGTGCCACGGTCTGCTGCGCGGCATCGCCGTGCCAGGCAAAGCCGAAATGGGCGGCCGACGCCTGCATGCGCGCCAGGTGCTCGGGCAGGTGGTGCCACATGCCGTCGGTCAGGGCCAGGGTTTCAAGGAGGGCAAACGCCTGGCTGGCCCGGTGGAGAAAGGCCTGCTTGTGGCGCCACTCCTGCCATTCGGCTTCGGGCGTGGAGTCAAACGTGATGCCGCTGCCGGTGCCGGCGCGCAGCTGCTCGCCACATGCCACGGCGGTGCGGATGGGCACGTTGAAGGTGGCGCTGCCGCCGGGGCGCACCACGCCGACTGCGCCGCAGTAAATGCCCCGGTCGTCCGCTTCCAGCTCCCGGATCAGCCGCATGGCCTGCACCTTGGGTGCGCCGGTGACGGAGCCGCAGGGAAACAGTGCGGCAAATACGTCCACCAGCGTGGTGCCGGGGCGGGTGTCGGCGTGCACGTCGGTCACCATCTGCCACACCGTGGGCAGCGCCTGCACCCGGCACAGACCCTCCACGGTGACGGAAAACGGGGTGGCAATGCGCGACAGGTCGTTGCGGATCAGGTCCACGATCATCACGTTCTCTGCCCGCTCCTTGGGCGAGGCCTGCAGCCCGTGCGCCAGGGCCGCGTCCTCCTGCGGGGTACGCCCGCGCGGGGCCGTGCCCTTCATGGGGCGGGTGATGAGGTGGCCGTTGTGCCAATCGAAAAACAGCTCCGGGGACACCGAGAGCACCTGCTCCGCACCGGTATCGATGTAGGCGGCGAAGCCTCCGGGCTGGGCCTGGCGCAGGGCGGCAAACAGTTCCTGTGGTGGCACGCACAATTGGCCCGTCGCGCGGGCGGTGAAGTTGGCCTGGTAGATCTCGCCGTCGCCAATGGCCTGGTGCAGGCGTTGCATCGCTGCATCAAAGGTGGCGCGCGGGATGCCCGGTTGCCATAGCGCGCGCACGGTGTCCGGGGCGGCGGTGGGGCGGGGTGCCTCGGGTGCGTGTGCGGGGGGCAGCGGCGCCTCGTGCACGCCAAACCAGACCAGCGGTCCCGTA
The DNA here is from genome assembly GCA_964504185.1 of uncultured Rhodoferax sp. Taxonomy (GTDB): domain Bacteria; phylum Pseudomonadota; class Gammaproteobacteria; order Burkholderiales; family Burkholderiaceae_C; genus Allorhodoferax. The sequence goes on from CAZDDK010000201.1 coordinate 4,085, forward strand.
GCGGGGTGCACGTCCAACGCGCGGTCGAATGCCGCTGCGGCCTCGTAGCGCACATAACCCACGCACCACTGGCCTTGCTGCGCACGGTGCTGCACCGCGTGCAGCACCGTTTTGACTTCGTCCAGCGCATGGGCCACCAGTACCTCGCACGGTGTGCCAAACGCCAGGCGCACGGCGGCAGAGCCCGCAGCTTGGCTGCCGTGCGCTTGCATGCAGTCGCCTGCGGGGGGGGGTGAGGCCTGAATAGGCGCAAAGTCGATCAGCGCGTACACGAGATGATTTGCTATTAAAAGTATAGCTAGTATGCCAATAAATACGCGGGCTAGGTGCCCATTTGGCTAGTAAGGATTCTGAAACCCCAGGCGTGCCATGATTTCGGTCTCGCGCAGCTCCATGACTTGCGCGTCCTCGTCCTGCTCGTGGTCCCAGCCCTGGGCGTGCAGGGTGCCGTGCACGATGAGGTGGGCGTAGTGCGCCTCCAGGGTTTTTTTCTGCGCCCGGGCTTCCTTTGCCACCACCGGTGCGCACAGCACCAAGTCGGCGCTGACCACGGGCTCTTGGGTGTAGTCAAAGGTCAACACGTTGGTGGCGTAGTCCTTGTGGCGGTATTCCCGGTTCAGTGCCTGGCCTTCCTCGGTGTCCACGATGCGCACGGTAATTTCCGCATCATTCTGCAAAGCGTGACGAATCCACTTTTTCACCCGGTGGCGGGGCAGGGCGGCGCGGTGCGGCCCGGGCTGGGCGACCGAGCTGAATTGCAGGGAGAGGGTGAGTTCAGGCAGCATGGGCGGGGCCTCGGGGATGTCTTGAGTGGAGGGGCAGCGGGCTCAGAGGGGTGCGGCGCGGCGCGGCGTGCGGGATTTTGGCAGGCCCACGCGGGGAAGTTCTACCGCCTCCTCCGGGATGGAGATGGCCGGCAGTTCGTCCAGGCGGGCGGCATCGTAGGCATCCACCACGCGGGCCACCAGGGGATGGCGCACGATGTCGGCACTGGTCAGGTGGGTGATGGCGATGCCGCTGACCCGGCGCAGCACCCGCTCGGCATCCACCAGGCCACTGAGCTGGGCTTTGGGCAGGTCGATCTGGGTCAGGTCGCCGGTGATGACCGCCTTGGCTCCAAAGCCGATGCGGGTCAGGAACATCTTCATTTGTTCGGGCGTGGTGTTTTGCGCCTCGTCCAGAATCACAAAGGCGTTGTTCAGCGTGCGCCCGCGCATGAAGCCCAGCGGGGCAATTTCGAGCTGCTGGCGCTCGAACGCCTTGTGCACCTGCTCGAACCCCATCAGGTCGTACAGCGCGTCATAGAGCGGGCGCAGATACGGGTCCACCTTCTGGTTCAGATCGCCGGGCAGAAAACCCAGCCGCTCGCCAGCTTCGACCGCCGGGCGGGTCAGGATGATGCGCTGCACGGCACTGCGCTGCAGGGCGTCCACGGCGGCGGCTACGGCCAGGTAGGTTTTGCCGGTGCCGGCCGGGCCGATGCCGAAGGTGATGTCGTGCTCGGCAATATTGTCCAGGTACAGCGCCTGGTTCTTGCTGCGGGGTTTCAGGTCGGCACGGCGCGTGGACAGGCTGGGGACGTCGCCATCGAGCGCCGATCCGTCACCCGAGAGCATCAGCTGCACGGTGGCGGTGTTGATGGGCTTGGCGGCCAGTTCGTACAGGGCCTGCAGCATGTCCATGGCCCGCTGGGCGCGGGCCTTGGGCCCCTCGACCTTGAATTGTTCGTGGCGGTGGGCAATGTGCACCTCCAGCGCTGTTTCAATGGTGCGCAGGTGCTCATCGGTAGGGCCGCACAGGTGCGACAGGCGGGCGTTGTTCAGCGGGGTGAAGGTGTGTCTGAGAATCAAGCTGATAATTCCGGCAGTGGGGTGGGACGAGCCCCTCCATCATAGGCAACAAACGGCAGGCAGCGCAGGGCACACGATGATCGGCAAACTCACAGGCACTCTCAGCGACAAGAATCCCCCCC
>CAZDDK010000202.1:0-5920 GCA_964504185.1 uncultured Rhodoferax sp.
TGAACGACTCGCGCGGCTTCTTCACCAGCCGGGTGTTTGGCACCTTTGTGATGGAGGGCATGGCCATGCTGGGCGAAGGCATCCCGGCCGCCGCCATTGAAAACGCCGGTTTGCAGTGCGGCATGCCGGTGGGACCGCTGGCGGTGATTGATGAAACCTCGATCTCTTTAAGCGTGCATGTGATGGACCAGACGCAGGCCGACTATGCCGCCGAAGGCAAGACCTATGTGCCCACCCCCGGCGAAGCGCTGGCGCGGCGCATGGTGACCGAACTGGGGCGCGCCGGGCGTGCTGCGGGCGGGGGCTTTTACGAGTATCCCACCGAGCCCGGTGCCAAGAAATACCTCTGGCCCCAGCTCAAACCGCTGTTCGAGAAGGCGAATGCCGTCTGGACCATCACCGACCTGAAAGACCGCCTGCTCTACCGCCAGGCAGTCGAGACCGCCCGTTGTTTGAGCGAAAACGTGCTCACCAGCGTGCACGATGCCAACATCGGCTCCATCTTCGGCATTGGCTTTCCGGCCTGGACCGGCGGGGCCATGCAGTTCATTTATGGCATGGGTGTAGCGGCGTTCGAGGCGCGTGCGGCTGAACTGGCGCACCAATTCGGCGACGGGTTTGCCCTGTCTGACGCCGTCAAGGCTACTATTCGGAAGTTCCAACCCCAGTAATAGTCCCCCACCTCACCATGTTGGCCCGCTGGCTGCACACCCTGCTTCTGCTGCAGGCCCTCATCGGTGCCGCGCTGGGGTATGTGCTGTGCCCACAATGGCTGGCCGCCGTGGGCGGCGCGCTAGCCCTGGCCCTGCTGACCAGTGCCGGTGTGTGTCTGCTGTCGGGCTGGGAGGCACGCAACGGCGAAGGTGCTGCGCTGTGGTGGCGTGCTTTTCTGGGTGAATGGACGGCGGCGCTGCGCATCTACGGCCTGCGCCAGCCCTGGGCATCCCTCGCACCCACGGTACAGCCACCCACCAGCACGCCCACGCGGGTGCCGGTGGTGCTGGTGCACGGCTACCTGTGCAACCACCGCCTGTGGGACGACATGGTGCGCGCCCTGCGCGCCAATGGGCACAGCGTGCTGGCGATCAACCTGGAGCCCGTGTTTGCCTCCATCGACGACTATGCAACCCAGGTGCAGGCCGCCGCGCTGGCGCTGCGCCAGCACACCGACGCCGCCCAGGTGGCCCTGGTGGGCCACAGCATGGGCGGGCTGGCCATCCGCGCCTGGATGCACGCCTACGGCACGTCGCAAGCCTGCCGGGTGCTCACCCTGGGCACGCCGCACCAGGGCACGCGCATTCGGCCCGGTACCGGCAGCACCCCCAACGGTCGCCAGATGCAGTGGCACAGCCCCTGGCTGCAAGCCTTGGAGGCGTCCGAGGGCACCGGCACGCGCAGCCTGATGCACCTGGCCCTGACGGCGCAGGACAACATCGTGTTCCCGCAGCGCGCGCAGGTGCTGCCCGGTCTCACCCCCAAGGTGTTCACCGGCATGGGGCATTTGCAAATGTGCCTGGACCCCGGCGTGATTGGCTGGGTCTGTGCCGAGCTGGCCGAACTGCCCCTGGTGCAAGCCACGCAGTAGACACCCCAACGCAGCGAAACCCACTACCATGGGCGCTCTACCGCTAAAGCACCCTGCCATGCATGCCCTGAGCCCCACCGATTCCGCCTTCCTCTGGATGGAAACCCGCAACCAGCCCATGCATGTGGCGGGGCTGAACATCTTTACCCCGCCCAGCGATGCCGGGCCCAACTTTGTGCACGACCTGCTGGCCGAATGGCGCAAGCATGCGCACGCCATCGCGCCGTTCAATTTGCGCCCGGTGCTGCGCATGGGCCTGTGGTACTGGGAGGAAGACGCCGATTTCGAGCTGGACTACCACCTGCGCCATGTGGCCCTGCCCCAGCCCGGGCGCATCCGCGAACTGCTGGCCATGGTGTCACGCCAGCATGCGCACCTGCTGGACCGCAACCGCCCGCTGTGGGAGATTTACGTCATCGAAGGCCTGCCCGGTGGGCGCTTTGCCGTCTACAGCAAGATGCACCACGCGCTGATTGATGGCGTCACCGGCGCGCGCATGGCGGCCAACGCCATGTCCACCGATGCGCAGTCGCGCAAAGCCCCCATGTGGGCCCTGCCCTTCAGCCAGCACCCCACCGCGCGGCGCAGCAAAGCGCCGCCACCGGGCTTGCTGCAGCAGTTGAGCGCCATGGCGCGCATGGGCAAGGAAATCCTGCCCGGCGTGGGCAGCGGCCTGTGGGACATCGTGCGCGCCAGCACCGCAACCGGGCCTGCAGCTCTGCCGTTTCAGGCACCGCCCACGCTCTTCAACGTGGAAATTGCGGGTTCGCGCCGATTTGCGGCGCAGTCGTATGCGCTTTCGCGCATCAAGCGCATCGGCGAGGCCGCCGGTGCCACCGTGAACGATGTGACCCTGGCCATTTGCGCCGCAGCGCTGCGCGAGTACCTTCAGGCGCAGGGACGCCTGCCCAAGAAACCGCTGGTCGCCATGGTGCCGGTGTCGCTGCACGGCGAGACCGACGCCGGGGGCAACCAGGTGTCGCTGCTGCTGGCCAGCCTGGCCACGAACGTGGCCGACCCGCTCAAACGCCTGCAGCACATCGTGGCCTCTACCACCGAAGCCAAGCAGCGGCTGTCTGCGATGCCGCGCCTGCAGAAGATGGCGCATGGAATCACGTCCATTTCGCCGCTGGGTGCCGGTATCGTGACCGGTGCGGCGCAAAAGCATCCGCTCTTCAACCTGGTGATCTCCAACGTGCCGGGGCCGCGTGACACGCTGTACCTCAACGGTGCGCGCCTGGACGAGGCCTATCCGGTGTCCATTCCCACCCACTACCTGGCGCTGAACATCACCATCAGCGGCTATGGCGACCAGTTGGGGTTTGGGTTCATTGCCTGCAGGCGCTCGGTGCCCAGCCTGCAGCGCATGCTGGACTACACCAGCAATGCCATTACTGAACTAGAAACCGCCCTGCAGCTCACAGCCCCGAAAAAACGGGCCCGCGCGAGCGCAGCCAAGGCGAAGCAACAACGACCCGGGTGATCTTGACCCGGTGTTATTCCATTTCACAATCAGTCGTGTCTAGGCGCGAAGTCGCGGACAGTGCAGATGCACGGCAAGGCGAAGCAACAACGACACGGGTGATTTTGAAATGGAATCAGTGCATGCCCAGCTCGGCGTTGCTGAGCAGGGCATCCATATTCATGACGATGAGCATGCGCTCGCCGACGTGCGCAAGACCCAAAATGAAACGGGCGTCGATGGTGGATTCGAACTGCGGTGCGGGCTTGACCATCTTGGCATCCAATGTCACCACGTCGGACACCGCATCCACCACCGCGCCGATGATCGTGCCGCGGATGTTCAGAACAATCACCACGGTGAACTCGTTGTACTCCACGGTGGAGACACTGAGTTTCATGCGCAGATCCACGATGGGAACAATCACACCGCGCAAATTGATCACCCCTTTGATGAAACTCGGAGCGTTCGCCATGCGGGTAGGCTCTTCGTAAGAGCGGATTTCCTGCACCCGCATGATGTCGATCGCATAGCTCTCGGCACCCAAACGCAAGGTCAGATACTGACCCGACTGAATATCGGGCAGGTTTGCTGCGGACGAAGGCTGGACGGTGGCGGGTGTGTGGAGCGTGGTTTGCATGGCAGATTCCTCGGCAACAAGGCCTGTTTTTGCACGCTGGCGGGCGTGTCCCGCACGATCATACACGGCGAAAGCGTGCACCGGCAATACACCAAAATCCCAAAGAAATGGCCCGCATAGCGGGCCACGAAAACCAAGCGTCAAAAGACCCAAAGGCCTTTTGGCATTACGCCAGTGTCTTGTTGTAGTTGGCGATGCCGTCCATGATCTCCTTACGGGCAGCTTCCGGGCCTTCCCAACCCAGAATCTTGACCCACTTGCCATCCTCCAGGTCCTTGTAATGTTCAAAAAAGTGGGCAATGGTCTTCAGGCGCAGAGGCTGCAGATCTTCCGGCTTTTCCCAACGGCTGTAGAGAGACAAAATCTTGTTGATGGGCACAGCCAGGACCTTGCCATCCTGGCCCGCCTCGTCTTCCATTTTCAGAATGCCAATGGCACGACAGGGAACCACCACGCCGGGAATCAGGGGAACCGGCGTCACCACCAGCACATCCACCGGGTCGCCATCACCGGAGATGGTCTTGGGCACATAGCCATAGTTGGTGGGATAGTGCATGGCCGTGCTCATGAAGCGATCCACAAATATGGCACCCGTGGTCTTGTCCACCTCATATTTGACCGGATCGGCATTCATCGGAATCTCAATGATCACGTTGAATGCTTCGGGTACGTTTTTGCCGGGGGTGACGTTGTCGAGGGACATATGAACTCTCTATTGCAGAAAAAGAAAAACCGGTAGAACTGGTCAGTATTTACCCTCATTTTACTGACGCAGCACTTGCGACCACCGAATTCCCAGGAATTTCACGTTACATTCCCCGCGTTGGCCAATCATCTCCATAACGCAATGTTGGGCTGGAGCGGTGAGGAAGCAACGCAGTGGGAGTGACACTGGCGTTGCTCCTCTCTTCGTGACACAACAATTAGGAGATTTCTCTATGACAGGCAACTCGGCGCTCTATCTGGCGCTTGTCTGCGGGCTTATTGCCGTGGCGTACGGCTTTTGGGCACGCAGCTGGATTCTTTCTCAGGATGCGGGCAACGCCCGGATGCAAGAAATCGCAAGTGCCATTCAAACCGGCGCGGCCGCCTATCTTGCCCGCCAATACAAGACCATCGCAGTCGTCGGCGTCGTCCTGGCCATTCTGATTGCGGTCTTTCTGGATGGCCAAACTGCAGTCGGATTCGTGGTGGGTGCCGTGCTTTCCGGCGCGTGCGGCTTTATTGGCATGAATGTGTCGGTGCGGGCCAATGTGCGCACGGCGCAGGCCGCCACCAAAGGTATTGGCCCGGCACTGGATGTCGCCTTCCGTGGCGGTGCCATCACCGGCATGCTGGTAGTGGGCCTGGGACTTTTGGGTGTGACCGGGTTCTACATGTTCCTGGCAGGCAATGGCAATGCCACGCCCGACAAGAACCTCGCCCAACTACTCAACCCTCTGATCGGTTTTGCGTTTGGCTCGTCCTTGATCTCCATCTTCGCCCGCCTGGGTGGCGGTATTTTTACCAAGGGTGCCGACGTAGGTGCCGATCTGGTGGGCAAGGTGGAAGCCGGTATTCCTGAAGACGACCCCCGCAACCCGGCCGTGATTGCCGACAACGTGGGTGACAACGTGGGTGACTGCGCCGGAATGGCGGCCGACCTCTTCGAGACTTATGCCGTCTCGACCATTGCCGCCCTGCTCTTGGGCTCACTCTTTTTCAAGGGCTCCGACGCCGCCACCCAACAACTGGCGATCGAATTTCCTCTCGTTCTCGGCGCGCTCGCCATTGTGGCCTCGATCATCGGCAGCTTTTTTGTCCGTCTCAAGGTCCGAAGCGGCCAAAAGCCTTACATCATGGGAGCGCTCTACAAAGGCTTAGTGGCTTCAGGGGTCGTGGCGGCCATTCTCTTCTACGTGGCGGCCAAGCGCACGTTCCCAGCCCCGCTTAATCTCGAGGTTTTTTGGGCTAGCTTGATCGGCTTGGTAACCACCGGACTCATTGTAGCAATTACCGAATATTACACTTCTAAAGGCGCTCGGCCGGTGCAGAGTATCGCCAAAGCCAGCGAATCCGGCCACGGCACCAACATTATTTCGGGCTTGGCGGTCAGCATGGAAGCCACCTTTTTGCCCGCTCTCGTGATTGTGCTCGGCATTTGGTCCAGTTTTGCTTTGGCTCCCACTCTCGGCATTTACAGCATCGCGATCGCGACCATGGCCATGCTCTCGCTCACGGGCGTGATTATTGC
>CAZDDK010000203.1:0-5898 GCA_964504185.1 uncultured Rhodoferax sp.
AGGAGTGCGCCGTGCTGCTGACCCTGGTCATCGTCTACCTGCTGATCACCATCGCCATAGGTCTCTACGCGGCCAAGCGCGTCAAGAACACCACCGACTTCGCCATCGCGGGTCGGCATCTGCCGCTGATCATGATCGTGACCACCACGTTTGCCACCTGGTTTGGCTCGGAAACGGTGCTGGGCATTCCTGCCAAGTTTGTCAACAGTGGCCTGGGCGGCGTGGTGGAAGACCCTTTTGGTGCGGGTACCTGCCTGATCTTGGTGGGCATGTTCTTTGCCGCCAAGTTGTACAAGATGAACCTGCTGACCATTAGTGACTACTACCGGGAGCGCTTTGGCCGCACGGTGGAAATCGTGTGCTCGCTGATCATCATGCTGAGTTATCTGGGTTGGGTATCGGCACAGGTCACGGCCTTGGGCTTGGTATTCAATTTGCTGTCAGGAGATGCCATCAGCATCCCAGTGGGCATGGTCATTGGCGTGGTTTCCATCCTGGCCTACACCCTGTTTGGCGGCATGTGGTCGGTTGCGGTGACGGACTTCATCCAGATGATCATTCTGGTCGGCGGCCTCGCTGTCCTGGCCGTGTTTGCGGGCAACCAGGCAGGCGGTGCCGACAAGGTCATCGCACTGGCCGTCAGCCAGGACATGTTCAAGTTCCTTCCGGAACCCACGTTCAAGGACATTGTTTTTTTCTTCGCAGCGGCCATCACCATGATGCTGGGCTCCATTCCGCAGCAGGACGTGTTTCAGCGCGTGATGTCGGCCAACAGCGTAAACGCAGCCACCAAGGGACCGGTGATCGGGGGCGTGTGCTACATCCTGTTTGCCTTTGTGCCCATGTTCCTGGTCACCAGTGCACTCATCATCATGCCGGACCAGACCGCCGCCCTGCTCAAGGAAGACCCACAAAAGGTATTGCCAACCCTGGTGCTGGAGAAAATGCCGTTTGTGATGCAGGTGCTGTTTTTTGGCGCACTGCTGTCTGCCATCAAATCCACGGCGTCCGCCACGCTGCTGGCTCCCAGCGTGACTTTCGTGGAAAACATCTGGCGCCAGTTCAAGCCGCGCGTCAGTGACCACGAAGAACTGCGCACCATGCGGATTACGGTCTTGGTCTTCAGCATTTCCGTACTGGCCTATGCCATCAAGATGCAGGGAACCCCCATCTATGAAATGGTCTCCGGTGCCTACCAGGTCACGCTGGTTGGCGCGTTCATTCCCCTGGTATTCGGCTTGTACTGGAAACGCGCGACCACGCAAGGCGCCGTGTTTTCGATCGTTCTGGGCCTGCTGACATGGCTGGTCTTTCTTGCCACGCCCGCCGGAATCGAGTTCCCGGCACAGTTGGCCGGCATTCTGGCCGCTCTGGTCGGCATGCTGGTCGGCTCGCTGGGACCGCAGGCCATCGCCAACACCCACGCCGGCCACCACAAACTGTCAGGTGTGGCCGGATGACGGCCCCCGCCGGGCAAAGCGCGTCCCGCAACGCACATCCCCCACGCTGGCTCGCCTACGCTTGCCTGGGTCTGAGCATGTCCCTGGTGGGCAGCTACGTGGCGCTGTCCAAGCCACTGGTCGCAGCCCTGGGGGTCTTTCTGCTGGCGTGGCTCCGTTTTGGCATCGGCGGCCTGGCCGTTGCGCATTGGCTGAAACGCCCACCAGACGAACCCGCCATGGCACCCGCAACCCAACGCCTGGTGTTTCTCGAGTCGTTCTTGGGCAACTTCCTGTTCTCTCTGACCATGTTGTACGGCGTGAGCATGACCAGCGCGGTGTCCGCAGGCGTCATCATGGCGTCCATCCCCGCCGTGGTGGCGCTCATGAGCTGGATCTTCCTGAAGGAGCGTATCGGGCTGCGCATTTGGGGTGCCGTGGCCTGCAGCGCGGTGGGCATCGGACTGACTGCGCTATCGAAAAGTGAGCTACATACCCATATTTCACGCGGGCCAGATGTCAATTTTGTGAACGATACCGCATGGCTAGGCAACCTGCTGGTATTCGTTGCGGTGCTGTGCGAGGCCGCCTATGCCGTTATTGGAAAAAAGCTGACTGGCACACTATCGCCCAAACGCATCACCGCGCTCATCAACCTATGGGGCTTTGTGCTCATGACGCCCATGGGCCTGTACGCAGCCTGGCACTTCAACTTCGCATCCGTCACCGGGGGCTCCTGGGCGCTACTGGTGTTCTACGCACTGGCCGCCAGTGTGTGGACCGTTTGGTTGTGGATGACGGGGTTGAAGTCCATCCCGGCGGCGCGCGCCGGCGTGTTCACGGTGATGCTGCCGGTATCGGCTGCGCTGGTGGGCGTGCTGGTCCTGGGCGAAACCCTGAGCGGCTTGCAAATGCTGGCCTTCGCCATCGCCCTGGTGGGCGTGCTGCTTGCCACCCTGCCTTCGGGCGACTCTACACCAGGGACTTGACGCTGACCAGGATGCCGTCCTCGTCGGCGTAGAGCCAGTCACCCGGACGCACCCACACGCCCTGCACCTGCACCGCCACATCGGCTTGGCCCTGGTTGCGCTTCTCGGTGGGCATGGGCATGGCCGCCAATGCGCGAATGCCCACGGCGTGCGTGGCAAGTTCCGCAGTGTCGCGCACGCAGCCATCGATCACCACGCCGGCCCAGCCATTGCGCGCGGCGGTCGCGCCGAGATTGCCGCCCAACAAGGCCTTGCGCAGCGAACCTCCGCCATCGACCACCAGCACCTTGCCGACGCGTCCCTGCGCCGTCTCGGTGTAGCCGATGGAGTCCACTGCGGCCTTTACCAGCGTGTTGTCCTCAAAACACTTCACCGTGACCACCGGACCGCAGAACTTTTTCACCCCACCAAAATTGCGAAACACAGGGGGCAACACACGCAAATCGCCCGAGGAATCGCCCTTGTGGGCATCACACAAATCACAGCTTGCAAACGCATTCACCATGGCACTTCGCTCCTTTTCGTTGGATAGGCCTATTCTCCAATGGAAAAAACAACGTTTCCCAATGAAAAAAGCGTTTTCCCGCTGGATTAGCCGCTTTTTCTCCAGTAGCATCCGGGTTACCAGCGAGGAAGCAGTTTTTCACTGGTGATTAATCAACTTCTAAAAGGACAATCAATCATGGCAACTGCAAAGAAAGCTCCGGCAAAGAAGGCGGCACCTGCGAAGGCAGCCGCTCCGGCCAAGAAAGCCGCTCCTGCAAAAAAAGCAGCAGCGCCCGCCAAGAAGGTAGCCGCCAAGGCACCGGCCAAGAAGGCTACTCCGGCCAAGAAAGTCGCCCCTGCCAAAACGGTCGCCGCCAAGAAAGCCGCTCCCGCCAAAAAGCGCACGCCCAACGCAGCCTTCATGAAGGCACTGACGCCCAGCGCCGCGCTGGCCGCCATCGTGGGGGCAACACCCCTGCCACGCACGGAAGTCATCAGCAAGATGTGGACTTACATCAAGAAGAACAAGCTGCAAGACGCCGTCAACAAGCGCATGATCAATGCCGACGCCAAGCTCAAGGAAATCTTCGGCAAGGTCCAGGTGTCCATGTTTGAAATGGCTGGCCTGATCGGCAAGCACCTCAAGTAATTGGCACGCGCGTCCAAGCCCAAAAGGCCGGTTTCACCGGCCTTTTTTTGTGGGTGCCGCGATACTTTTCACGGCCCATGGGTCGGCCAACTTCTAAGTAGAAACACCCGGTAAACCACCCGGTAGTTGCGGTGTTGCGTTGGTAAAATTCGGCACCGCTGGCCCACTATTTGTCTATACAACTCCACCCATGCTGCGCTTTTTGTTCACGCGCTTGAGTCTGATCATCCCGACGTTTTTCGGCATGACGCTGTTGGCGTTTTTTTTGATCCGACTGGTTCCGGGTGACCCCATCGAAACCCTGGCCGGAGAGCGCGGGATTGATGCCGCACGCCATGCCGTTTTGCTCAAGGAATACGGACTGGACCAGCCCATTTTGGTGCAGTACGGCATTTACATCGGCAAGGTGCTCCACGGAGACCTGGGCAAGTCCATCATCACCCAGGCTCCGGTACTGAGCGAGTTCGGGGCCTTGTTCCCGGCCACCATTGAACTGGCGCTGTGCGCCATCCTGTTTGCGCTGCTGATCGGCGTTCCGGCTGGGATCATCGCCGCCGTCAAGCGCAACTCGGTACTCGACCATGGGGTCATGGGCATTTCGCTCACCGGCTATTCCATGCCCATCTTCTGGTGGGGCCTGCTGCTGATCCTGCTGTTCTCGGTGCAACTGGACCTGACCCCCGTGTCGGGCCGCATTGCCGTGCAGCACTTTATTGAACCAGTCACCGGTTTCCTGCTGATTGACACCCTGTTGGTGGGCGATACCGCAGCTTTCTGGTCCGCAGCCTCGCATCTGGTGCTCCCGATGATTGTGCTGGGGACCAACCCGCTGGCCGTGATTGCACGCATGACCCGTTCGGCCATGCTGGAGGTGCTGGGCGAGGACTACATCCGCACCGCGCGGGCCAAGGGTCTGTCGGGTTTTCGCATCGTCGCGGTGCACGCGCTGCGCAACGCGTTGATCCCCGTCATCACCGTAATCGGTCTGCAGGTCGGCGTGCTATTTACCGGTGCCATCCTCACCGAAACCATCTTCTCCTGGCCTGGCGTGGGCAAGTGGCTGATTGAAGCCATCAGCCGCCGCGACTACCCCGTGCTGCAGGGTGGCATGCTGCTGCTGGGGGCCGTGGTCATGGCCGTCAACCTGCTGGTGGACCTGGCATATGGAATCATCAACCCCCGCATCAGGCACCAGAAATGAGCAGCATCCCCGCAATTGAAACGCCCAACGCGGCGGCCCCGCTGCACCCCCTGAGAGACTTCTGGCGCTACTTCAGTGCCAGCCGGGGTGCCGTGGGGGGCTTGGCCATTGTTGTCATCGTGCTGTTGCTGGCCGTATTTGCCGACGTGGTGGCTCCCTACAACCCGGACCTTACCGACAGCACCGTCTTTCTGGTTCCTCCCGCCTGGTCAGCCGCCGGCTCTCCTGCGCACCTGCTGGGCACTGACGCCATCGGCCGTGACATTCTGTCGCGCCTGATCCATGGTGCGCGCCTCTCACTCACGATTGGCATCGCCGTAGTCGCAATTTCCGTCGTCGTTGGCACCGTTCTGGGCCTCCTGGCTGGCTACTTCCGGGGGGTGTTTGAGGTGGCAGTGATGCGCATCATGGACATCATCCTCACCCTGCCCAGTCTGTTGCTGGCCATCGTGATCGTGGCCATCCTCGGGCCAGGCCTGATGAACGCCATGCTGGCCGTGTCTATTGTGGTGCTTCCGCATTACGTACGCATCACGCGGGCGGCGGTCATTACCGAGACCTCGCGTGACTACGTGACCGCCGCGCGCATGGGTGGAGCTGGTCACTGGCGCATCATGTTCAGCGAGGTGCTTCCCAACTGCACCGCGCCCCTGATCGTGCAAGCGTCGCTGGGCATTTCCACCGCCATTCTGGATGCCGCGGCTTTAGGCTTTCTGGGCCTGGGCGCGCAGCCACCCTCACCCGAGTGGGGCACCATGCTGGCCGACGCCCGCGAATTTGTGCTGCGCGCCTGGTGGGTTGTCACCTTCCCCGGCCTGGCCATCCTGATCACGGTGCTGGCTTTCAACCTGCTGGGCGACGGTCTGCGCGATGCGCTGGACCCCAAGCTGAAGCGCTAAATCCATCGTTATCCCCCCGGCAATACACCATGGCCCTGCTCGAAATTGAAAACCTGTCGGTTGAGTTCCCGTCGCACAACGGCACCATGCACGCGGTCGATGGCGTGAGCCTGTCGCTGGACGCCGGCGAAGTGCTGGGCATCGTGGGCGAATCTGGCTCCGGCAAAAGCGTCACCATGATGGCGCTGATGGGCCTGGTGGCCTACCCGGGCCGCGTCCGGGCCGACACGCTGCG
>CAZDDK010000204.1:0-5868 GCA_964504185.1 uncultured Rhodoferax sp.
ATGGGGTCGGGGTCGCCATGCACATCGAAGCGGTTCACGGCCACATCGCCCGGCACACCCACCGGGCATTCGTTGCCGTCGTCGTCGATCACCCGCACCAGGTGGCCGGGATAGGGCAGCCCCATGCTGCCGGGCTTGGCGGGGTACATGGCATTGCAGTTGCCGACGATGTAGTTGATCTCGGTCTGCCCAAACATTTCGTTGGGTGCCACGCCCAGTTGCTGCTCGCACTAGCTAAACACGGCGTCGCCCACGGCTTCACCGGCGCTCATGATCGCCTGCAAGCGCAAGCCAAACTGCTGGCGCACGGTCTGGTCGGGTGTGCCGGGGTAGGCCTTCATCATGGCCTTGAGCGCGGTCGGGAACAAAAAGGTGTGCGTCACCCCGCAGTGTTGCATCAGCTCCAGCGCGGTCTGCGGACTGAAACGCCCGTTGTAGGCCACGATGGGTCGACCAAAGTACAGCGTGGGCAGTAGCGCGTCCATCAGGCCACCGGTCCAAGCCCAGTCTGCGGGCGACCAGAACACGGCCGTGCTCTGGTCTCCGGCGGTCGGCTGCGCGGTCACGAAGGGTTCAAAACCAAACCAGTTCTGGCTGGCCACGAAGCCGGGCAGGTTGCCAATGAGCGCGCGGTGCGGGATGAGCGCGCCCTTGGGAGTGCCGGTGGTGCCACTGGTATAGATGAGTACGGCGGGGTCGTCCGCGCGGGTCGGCACCGGGGCAAAGCGGTCGCTGAACTGGTCCAGCGTGTCGGCCCATTCGCAGTCGGCATCGTCCTGCACGGTCTGGCCCACTCCCACGCCCAGCACCGTGCGCAGCGCGGGGCAGCGCTTGCGCGCCATGTGCAGGTCGGCCAAGGCCCGCGCGTCGGCAATGGCCACCACGGCTTCGCTGTCTTGCAGGCGAAATTCCAGTGCGTCCGGGCCGAACAGCAGCGACAAGGGCACCGCCACGGCCCCCATCTGCAACACCGCCATGTAGGCCACCGCAGTTTCAAAACATTGCGGCATGACGATGGCCACCCGCTCGCCCGCGCTGACGCCATGGGCCTGCAGCGCCTCGGACAAACGGTTGGCCTGGGCCTGCAGCTCAGAATAGGTATGAATTTGGCCCGGAGCCCCCGAAAAATATGCGTGAACAGCTACTCTTTTTGTAGCATCTTGGGCCTGAGCCCAGCGGCCGCAGCACACCTGTGCAATATTGAAATGGGTGGGCACATCCCAGCGAAAGCCCTGGTGCAGGCGTTGATAGGCCCGCGGCACCCCGCCCAGGTCGGTGGTGCTGGTCCTTGGTGGGGTGTCCGTTGGTTGACTGACGGGCATTGCGGCTCTCCGTATGATGGAAAGAATGTACCAAGCCCATCGCATTTCCCGCAGCGCGTTTGTCCCTATACGCAACCTGAATTACCACATTCGGCTTTGGGGAAAACCCGCGCCCGAGCGGGCGCCCCTGGTCCTGCTGCACGGCTGGATGGACGTCGCGGCCAGCTACCAATTTGTGGTGGACGCCTTGGCCCAGGACCACTACATCATCGCCCCCGACTGGCGCGGCTACGGCCACACGCACGCGCTCGGCGTGGACAACTTCTGGTTTGCCGACTACCTGGCCGACCTGGACTTTTTGCTGGACCACTTCGCCCCGGATCAGCCCGTGAACCTGGTCGGCCACAGCCTGGGGGGCAATATCGCCATGGTGTACGGCGGCATACGCCCCGCGCGCATCCGCCGCCTGATCAACCTGGAAGGCTTTGGCCTGCCCGCCAGCACGCCAGACATGGCCCCCAAGCGCTATGCCCAGTGGATCGACGCGCTCAAGCAGCTCCAACGAGGCGAACTCGACCTCAAGGCCTACGACGATGTGGCCGGTGTAGCCCGGCGGCTGATGAAAACCAACCCGCGCTTGACCCAAGACAAGGCCGATTGGCTGGCGCCGCAATGGGCACAGCCCAACGCGCAAGGGCAATGGGCAATCATGGGCCACCCGGCGCACAAGATCATCAGCGCCCACCTGTACCAACTGGAAGAAACTTTGGCGCTGTACCGCTGCCTGTCCATGCCAGTGCTGGCGGTGCAGGCCTCAGACAACAGCCTGGACACATTCTGGAACGGCCGCTACACCCTGGCCGAGTACCACGCGCGGCTGCAATGCATCCCCCAGGTCGAAATCGCCACCATCCCCGACGCGGGCCACATGCTGCACCACGACCAACCGGAATTGCTGGCCGCGATGATTGAGCGGTTTGTGGGTTAGGAAGCGGTCGGGCGATCCTCCTAGATCGGCGTTTTTACAGACGCATATACATTTTGTAACGCCCTATCTAGCGACGCATAAATGAACGGCGGTTCAACTGCTATGCTCCCTCGCGCGTACATGCAGATGAAGAGACAGGGGGAGCGGGATGCGTTTGAGTTCGCGCGAATCACAAGTAATGGCATTGTTATGTCAGGGTTTGACCAACAAGGGTATTGCGCAGCGATTGGGCATTAGTGAACACACGGTCCGAGACCACGTCTCTACGATGCTGCAACGCTTTGAATGCCGGACGCGCGCCGAAATGATTGCGCTCTGCCACACACATCGCGGCAAAGCGCAACTTCCACGCAAAGTCGAGCAAAGATCAACAGGCGACAGGCGACAGGCGACAGGCGACAGGCGACCAGGTTAGCCTAGCTTAAGAAATGCACCCCCTACAGATGTAGCCCTACATCTGTAGGATGTTCAAAGCGAAGGGGCATGGCCAGAATTCGGGCATGCATCACCGCTTTCGCACGTTTCACCCCTCCCTTGTGCCACACCCCAAAACACCGGGGGGCCGGGCACTGTGACTTTGTTTCGAAAGGCCGCGCTGGAGGCACAGCGCGGCAGCGACCTGGGTCGCATCGTTTTAATCCGCCCCATCACCTTCTTGGGCCTAGCCATCTGCGGCGCACTTTGCGCCGCAGCGATCATTGCGTTCCTGGTTGTGGGCGCCTACACCAAGCGTGCGCGGGTCATGGGACTGCTGGTGCCGGAAACCGGGCTCATCAAGGTCAACGCACCCGTCAGCGGAACGCTGGTGGAGCAGCACGTGCGCGAAGGGCAGACCGTGCAGGCGGGTCAAGTCTTGTTTGTGCTGGACACCGAACGCCAGCTGCAGCCCGCCAACGGGCATGCGTTCTCTGCAGGCCGTGAACTCGAAAGGGTATTGAGCCAGCGCAAATCGAGCTTGCACAACGAACAGGCACAACACCAGGTCTTGCTCAGCCAGCAACGCGGGCAGCTCAAAGATCGGCTGCAGGCCCTACAACTCGAACTGACCCAACTGGATCAACAAATCACCACCCAACAAGAGCGTGTAGGGTCCAGCCTCTCGCAACTCAAGCGCTGGCAAGACCTGACCGAGCAGAAATACGCATCCGAAATTGCCTTGCAACAACGCCGTGACGAGTGGCTGGACCAACGCAACCGCCTGCTGGCCTTGGAGCAATCGCGCCTGCAAATGCGCCGCGAGCAATCCAGCGTTGCCAGCGAGCTGCAGCAGCTTACGACCCGCGCGCAACTGGAGGGCGAACAACTGCACCGCGCACTCAGCGACGTAGACCAGGCTGCCATCAACCTGCAAACCCAGCGCCGCGTGGTGGTAACCGCCCCCGTTAATGGCACCGCAACCACAATCCTGGTGGAGACCGGCCAGGCGGTTTCCGCGCAGCCCCTGGTCAGCATCGTGCCCACGCAAGCAGCCTTGCAAGCCCACCTCTATGCACCCAGCCGCGCGGCGGGCTTTGTGGAGCCAGGCCAGTCCGTACGCCTACGGTATGCCGGCTACCCCTACCAGAAGTTTGGGCAACACAGCGGCACAGTTTTGGCCGTCTCGCGCAGCCCCTTGAGCAACCAGGAACTACCCACCCCACTAGCCAACCTGGGTCAACAACTCGGCGGCGAAGGTGTGTACCGCATCACGGTCCAGCTCGACCAACAGTACGTCGACGCCTATGGCAAGCAACTTCCCCTGAGCGTGGGGATGCAATTGGAGGCGGACGTCTTGCAGGACACACGCCGCATCGTTGAATGGATGTTTGAACCCGTCTTGGGCGTGAAAGGCAAGTGGCTGTGAGCGAGGCAACGATCAACGAGCACGCCTGGCAACGCATCAACCTTTCGTGGGGGCAGCGCCTGCCGGTAATTCTGCAAACCGAGGCAGCCGAATGCGGCCTGGCCTGCCTGGCTATGGTCTGCGGTTTTCATGGGCATGCGCTGGACCTGGCCCAGTTGCGCCAACGCTTTGGCATGGGGCTGCGCGGCGCCTCCCTCAAAACCGTGCTGGGTATTGCCGCGCAGCTGGATCTGGCGGCACGGCCCCTCAAGCTGGATCTGGAACACCTGCCCCAACTCAAGCTACCCTGCCTGCTGCACTGGGACATGAACCACTTTGTGGTGCTCAAACAAGTCAGCGGCAAGCAGGTGGTGATTCACGACCCCGCTATTGGCGTGCGCAAGCTCTCCCTGGATGAGTTCTCGCAGCACTTTACCGGCGTGGCGGTCGAACTGGCGCCCACGGCGCAGTTCCAGCCAGTGGATGAAACCCGGCCCGTGCGCCTGCGCGAGATGATGGGGTCGGTCACCGGACTCAAACGGTCCATGGCGCAAATCCTGGTATTGGCCGTGGCGCTGGAGGTATTTGTCCTGATCGCGCCGTTCTTCATGCAATGGGTGGTGGACTTTGCCCTTGTCAGCGCGGATCGCGATCTGCTCACCATTCTTGCTCTGGGCTTTGCGCTGCTGGCGTTCGTGCAAACCGCGATCAGCCTGGCACGCTCGTACATGGTGCTGTACCTAGCGACTCACGTGAACCTGCAATGGGTGGCGAACGTGTTCACGCACCTTATGCGCCTGCCCGTGAGCTACTTCGAGAAGCGCCACCTGGGCGACGTGGTGTCGCGCTTTCGCTCGGTCGATGCCATTCAGCGCACGCTGACCACGAGCTTTCTGGAAGCGTTGATCGACGGGCTCATGACGGTGGCCATGCTGGCCGTGATGGCCTATTACAGCCTGCTGCTCTGTGCTGTGGTTGTTGGTGCCGTGGTCGTCTACTGCCTGTTGCGGTGGCTGAGCTATTCCCCTCTACGCCACGCCACGCAGGAACAGATCGTGCTGCAGGCCAAGGAGCAAACGCTGCTGCTGGAGTCCATCCGCGGTGTGCAGGCCATCAAGTTGTTCGGCCACGAGGCCCAGCGCCGGGGACGCTGGCTCAATGCCTTGGTGGACGCTACCAACCGCTCCCTGACCACCCAAAAGCTGGGTTTGGGCCTGCAAAGCACCCACCTGCTGCTGAGCGCGCTGGAGAATGTGCTGGTGGTCTGGCTGGGCGCCGGGCTGGTGCTCGATGGGCAGTTCTCCGTGGGCATGCTCATGGCCTTTATCAGCTACAAAACCACGTTCGCCCAGCGCGTGCATGCGCTGGTAGACAAGGCGGTGGAATTGGTGATGCTGCGCGTGCAGGGCGAGCGCCTGGCCGACATCGTCTGGAGCGAGCCCGAATCCCAAGCCCACGGCGCCTTGGAACCGGACGACACCACGCTGAGTTTGCATGACGTGTGGTTTCGCTACAGCGAGAACGACCCCTGGGTGCTGCAAGGCGTCAACCTCACCATCCAGGCCGGTGAGTGCGTTGCCATAGTGGGCGGCTCAGGCAGCGGCAAGACCACCTTGCTCAAGGTGATGCTGGGTTTGCTCCAACCACAAAAGGGCGAAGTGCGCCTGGGCGGTGTTTCCATCGCCGCACTGGGCACCAGCCGCTACCGGGCGCTGATCGGTGCGGTGCTGCAAGAAGACCAGCTCTTGGGCGGCAGCCTGCTGGAGAACATCAGCTTCTTCGACCCCAAGGCCGAC
>CAZDDK010000205.1:0-5863 GCA_964504185.1 uncultured Rhodoferax sp.
GGTGCCACGGTGGAGGCCAGCGACCTGCAGGCCCTGCTGCCCTGGCTGGGCTGGGCCTACGCGCAGGTGTGCGCCGGCTGAGTCAGCCCAGCAGGATTTCCACCACCGTCTCGCCCGGGCGGCTGTGGATGTGCAATTGGGCACCGATGGCTTTGGCGCGCTCCCGCATGGAGTTCAGCCCCTTGCACTGGGTGGCGGTGGCATCGAAGCCGCAGCCGTTGTCGCAGATCTGAATGCGCACCGCCGGGGCATTGCCGCCGCGCGGCTCCACGGTCGGGGTGGCCTCGATGCGCAGCACACTGGCATGGGCGTGTTGCATGACATTGGAAAACGCCTCGAACAAGATGAACTGCAGCTGGCGCATGGCGCTGGCGTCCAGGTGTGCCAGATGGTCCAGCGGCACCACCGCCCACTCCAGCGCCAGGCCCATGGAGCGAAAGCGCGGCTCCAGCCGGTAACGCAGATTGGCCAGCAGGGCGTTCACGTCGCCGGGGGGCAGGTTCAGCGCATCAATCGACAGCTTCAACTGGTCCAGCGAATCGCGCAGGGTAAGCAGCACATCCTGCGGGTTGGATTGGCCCGACTGCAGCTGCCGGATGGCGGCGCTGATGTGCGAGCCCACGCCGTCATGCATGTCCCGCAGGATGCGCGAGCGCTCTTGCGTGCGCTCCTGTTCGCGGGCAATCTGCTCCATGCGCTGGTAACTTTGTGAGAGTTCCAGCTCCTTGTCTTCCACCCGCACCGCCAGCGTATCCAGCATGTCGCGCACGCGCAGGTTGGCGCGGCGAAAGCGGTCAATGGCAATGGCCCCCAGCGCCAGCCCGAACAGGGTGGCCGAGTAGCGCAGCAGGGCGTGGCTGCTGAAGGAGTCGGCAAAGCGCATGATGTAGAAGTCGTGGATGCCGATGGGCAGGTTCACCATCAGCGCCAGTGCAACCAGGCGGTGCATGGTGTTGGCCCGGCGCACCGCCTGCGCCACGAACAGGGCGGTGGATGCCACAAACACCAGTGCGAACACGGTTTGCCAGGCGGTCAGCAGCTGGGGAAGGGGGCCGCTGACGGTGTAGTAGCCCACTGCCGGGCTGGCGAGCACCAGCGCCAGGGCCAGGCGGCGGGTCCAGCGGCTGGCCGGGTGCTGCTCCCAGCCCGCGATGGCGTGGCACAGCAGCAGCACCGCACTGAGCCACACTCCCAGCACCAGGTTCACCAGCACCGACCACCCGGTCCACGGCAGCGGTGGGCGCTCGATCAGGGTGTCACCGATGAAAAACGCCCAGGAGAATTCGGCCAGCGCGGCATACAAATACAGGTTGTCCCGCATGCCCCGGTATTCGGGACGGGGGTCGGTCTGGGTGAGCCACAGCACCGCCGCAAAGGCCCCCACCACCAGGCTGAACACCGTGAAAACGGCTGAACCACCCACCCGCAGTGCGAACTCCGTCCGGTACAGCGGCTCCACCGTCTGTGTGGTCCCCACCCAAACCTCCGGCATGCCTGCGCGCCGGCCGCTGTCGCAGCGCAGCACCACCTCCAGCACGTTGCGGGCCTTGAGCACACTGGGCGGAATGCGGATCAGGCGCGGCACTTTGGCATAGTCGCTGGTGTCAGAAGTGCCCAGCTGGGTGGCTCCGTTTTGTTCCAGCAGGGTCCCATTGAGCCGGACCGAGTAGGCGTTGCCCAGCCGAAAAAAATACAAGGCCCAGAGGTCGCCGTCCGTCGGTGTGCCGTCAAATTCCAGCGTGAAGCGGGCCACGCCGGAGTGGCCCTTATGGTGGAAATCCCACCCATACGGCAGGACCAGATCGGGAATGGTCGTGGTGGTGCCATCCACGGTCAGTTCGGCGCGGGCATGGTCCAGCCGCACCGCACTGGCGTGGGACGGCAGTGAAGCGCCCGCGCACAGCACCAACAACAGCATCCCCCTGACGAACCACAGCACCCTTTGCATGGGACTATCGTACCAACTCGGGCGTGCGCAGCCACTAAGATACCGGTTTCACCAACCCCGGATACCCGTCTTGCTGCCGTCGCACTCCCTTGCTGTGGTCTTCCTGCGTCTGTTGCTGGCAGGGGTGGTTGCTGGCGGTCTGTTGGGGCTGGACCTGGGACAACGCGCATCCCGCCCCCCACTGGCACAGGCCGTGGCAGATGCAGTCCCGGCCACGCGGGCCGATCTGGCCGCCTTGCAGGTGGTGGAGCGCGGCCCGATTCCCATGCCCCCTGGCATGGCCGCCGCCCATGCCAGTACCCTGCTGGCCATGCCGACAGCTCACCCGGCAGCGCTCACCGTATTCTGGTTTTCGGGTGACCGCGAGAGCGGGCCCAATGTGCAGATTGCCGCGTCGCAGTACCTGCGTGCCACGCGCCAGTGGACCCCGGCCCGCTTTGTCGTCAACCGCTTTGTGGTGGGCGAACAGTTGGGTTTTGGCCTGCGCCGACTGGGCAACCCGGTGGCGTGGATGGATGGTGCCGGCCGTATTCACCTGTTCGTGGTGGCCACTGGCGGGGGGGGCTGGGCGGCCTCGCGCGTGCTGCACCTGCGCCAAAGCAGCTCGGGGCAGGCGCTGGACGAACTGGCATTTGCGCCGGTGCGGGTGCTGCCCCTGTCGTGGCTGTGGAATACCAGCCACCTGGTGCGCAATGCCCCCATGGCGCTGACCGACGGTGGCATGGTGCTGCCGGTGCACTTTGAGCTGGGCATCAAATACCCGCTGGCCCTGCGCTTTGACCGCGAGGGAGCCTTCCAGGGCATGGGGCGCATGTCGCAGCGGCCGCACTGGCTGCAGCCCGCGCTGGTGGCGCAGTCGCCCACCGAATGGCTGGCCCTGATGCGCGATGAGCGCCCCCAGGGCAAGGTGGGGGTGGCCCGCACGGCGGACGGGGGCCAGCACTGGAGCGATTTGCCCGACCTGGCGCTGGACAACCCCGACGCGGCGGTGGCGGCCCTGGGCCTGGGAGCCGGGCAGCTGCTGCTGGCGCACAACTCGTCCCTCGCGTCGCGCGGCACGCTGGACCTGAGCGGCTCGGGGGATGGCCGCAGCTGGGCGCGCATCCAGACGCTAGAGCAGGGCGCGCCGGAAGATGAGTTTTCTTACCCCGCCCTGCTATGGCTGGATGGCAGCCTGTGGGTCACTTACACCGTGGACCGCCAGCGCATTGCCTGGATGCGCCTGCACAGCGGCCCGACGACGGGGGGGCTTCCATGAGTGCCGAGCTGGGAGACTGGCTGGCCCGCCTGGTGGCCACGGATACGCCCCTGCTGCCAAGCCCGGAGGCGATGCAGCTCTGGCGCAGCCTGGGCTGGAGCGTGGTGCTGGCCTGGCTGGGGGCCTCTGCAGTGGGGCGGTGGTGGCCCGGCAAGGCATCCGGCTGGCTGCGGCCATGGACCGCCGCGCTGGTGCTGGCGCTGTGGGCCTGGGCCCCCGGAGCCTATTCAGCCGCCTATTGGTTGGCCCTGGTGTTACAGGCACCCAGCGGTGTCACGGTCCTGTTGTGCGCGGGGCTGCTGGTGGAGCGGCGTGGCAGCACGCGGCCGCCCGCGGCAGCGGTGGACGGCGCGGGTCTGGCGCTGGCGAGCCTGGCTGTGCTGCTGGGCTGGGCGCTGTTGCTCGATACCTTTGCGCTGCTACCCGTGCAGCTCTACGCACGGGGCTTCAGCCCCCTGGTGGCGGGGCTGGTGGTGGCCGCCGCGTTACTGCCCTGGGTGCTGGCGCAACGGCCCCTGCGCGCCACGGACTGGCGCATGGGCGTGGTGCCGCTGGCGGTGCTGATGCTGGTGGTCTGGCGGCTGCCCAGCGGCAACGCCTGGGATGCGGTGTTGGACCCCTGTCTGTGGCTGGTGCTGCATGGCGTGTTGCTGGCGCGAATTCGCTCCTATTTTTATAGCTAACAAGCCAATAATTACGCGGGCTAGTGGTTTTTTTCGTCCTGATTCGTGCGGCGCTGCACCAGCCATTCATGGCGAAACAGCCACTGCTGCGGGTACCACAGGTTGTCCAGGGTGATCTCGCCCGCCTTGTGCCGGCTCTTGATGTGCCAGCGCCGTCCCAGCAGGGTGCAGGCGGGCAGGCAGCTGGGCTGGGCCTGGTCCCGCGAATCCTGCAGCCAGACCACCGCATCAAACTGGTCCAGCAGAAAGGCCAGCCGTTCAGGGGGTGGCAGGTCGGGCTGGAATGCGCCCGTGTTGCGGCCTTCGGCGTCGTAGGGTGTGATGCGGGCACCTGGCAGCACGAAGTGAAAGCGCTCAAACTGGCCGGTAAAGCCGTTGGGCACGGCCACACGCTGGTGCTGCATCTGGGCGCGCACGGCGGCGCTGTAGCCTGCCGTCTCGTTGCTCAGGGGCTGGACCATCAGGCTGAAGCTGGCGTACAGGGCCAGCACCGCAACCAGGCTGGCGTTGGTACACCAATTCTTTTTGAAAAATCCGGCAATAGCCCCCATAAAACCTATCCCGACAGATACAAAAGTAATAGCAAGCTGGGACGAGGAGGCGATGTGCAGGTCGGCCATGACCCAGCTGATGCGCCCCAGCATGCCCAGCGCCGGCAGGGCCAGGGCCAGGGTGATCCAGAACCCGAGGCGCGGAATCCGCTCCCACACCAGCGCCATGGCGATGGCCAGTGCGGGCATGGCCGGAATCAGGTAGCGCTCCGAACGCTGGTTGGGGATGGTGAAGATGACCAACCACACCGCCAGCCAGACCAGCAGCACGCGCACGGCAGGGGCGAGGCGGGCATAGGCCGCGCGCTGAAAAGCCCCGCGCAGGCCGACCCAGCCCAGTCCCAGCACGGCAAAGAACAGGAGGCCGGCGTTGGCGGGGTAGGCCAGCAACTGGGTCCACATCGGGTAGGCACCATACAGGGCGTTGTGCCAGTAGCCCTGGGCGTTGGACAGCTTGCCCGCGTTTTCGGCCAGCACGAATTCCTGCCAGACGGATGCCGGGTCCGGATCCAACGCAAACCACAGGGCGAAGATGCCCACCGCCAGGGCGGTGCTCCAGGTCACCCCCAGTGTGGTGCGCAGGACCAGCGGCCAGCGCAGGGTGGGCACCGTCAGCAGTACCCCGCACCACAGCGCGGCAGCAGCGGGTGCGGCCAGGGCAAAAGACTTGTAGGCGCAGCCCAGGCCCATGGCCACGCCGAACAGGGTGTAGGGGATGAAGCCCCAGCGCGTGGGTTCTGTTCCCGGGGACGCGGTGGCGGGACGCAGGTGCTCCCACAGCAGCCACCACATCGGCAGGGCCAGCCAGAAGGTCTCGGGTGCCGAGGTCAGGTAGACCCGGCCATAGCGGAAGGTGGAGAAGAACAGAAGGTACAGCACCGCCGCAAGGCAGGCCGTGCGCAGCTGGCCGCTGATGCGGTGCGCAAAGAAGGCCAGCAGGGCGGTGGTGGCAAAGGTGTAGGCAATGCTGGGCAGGCGCAGCGTGAACAGGCTCCAGTTGCGGCCCCAGTCACCGGCAACCATGGCCTGCCAGAACAGCAGGGGCGGCTTGGTGTTGCGCGTGTCCACAATTTCCGACTGCAGCGGCAGCCAGTGGCCACTCTCGGCGGTCATGCGGGCGATGTGGATGTAGACCATCTCGTCGCCATTGGTGGGGGCGTAGGCGCTGCCCAGGCCCAGCAGGTAGAGTCCTGCTGCTATGAAAACAAGAGCTATCCACGCAATGTTTGTGCGGACTAGAGACTTGATTGGCGAAAAATGTTGGTGAGGCGGATGTTTTTCCGCCGGGCCGCCCCAAGGAAAAACGCGGCCCCCTTGGGGGGCAGCGACCCGCGCAGCGGTGGAGCGTGGGGGCTTCATTCGCTGTTTCGCTTGAAGGTCCAGCGGTCGTTGGCCAAAAAGTTGCTCACGCTGGCGGCGATGA
>CAZDDK010000206.1:0-5847 GCA_964504185.1 uncultured Rhodoferax sp.
GTGGTTGGGGAAGTTGCCGTCCACCGCGCTGAACAGTTCGGTGACCTCGCAGCCAATGGCGCGCAGAATGTCGGGTGCCGAGGCACCGGCCACGCCGTTGCCGCAGTCCACCACGATCTTGATGGGGCGCTCCAGCTTGATGTCGCCCACGATGCGCGCGCGGTAGGCGTCCATTACGTTGGCACGTTGGCGCGCGCCGCCGGACTGCAATTTCCAGGTCTCGGTTTCCATCAGGGCGCGCAGGTTCTGGATGTCGTCGCCGTAGATGGCGCGCCCCCCCAGCACCATCTTGAAACCGTTGTAATCCTTGGGGTTGTGGCTACCGGTTACCTGGATGCCGGAAGCGCACAGCGTGCTGGCCGCGAAATACAGCATGGGCGTGGTGACCATGCCCACGTCGATGACGGTGACACCGGCGTCCTGCAGACCGGCCATCAGCGCCTCGGCCAGATCCGGGCCGCTCAGGCGGCCGTCCCGCCCCACCGCAACCGTGGTTTCGCCCTCGGCCATGGCCACGGTGCCAAATGCCCGCCCCAGGCCCCGGGCCATGTCGGGGTGGATGGTGGACGGCACGACGCCGCGACTGTCATAGGCCTTGAAGATGCTGGAGGAGAGTTGCATGCTGCGTTTTCCCTGAACAATGGGTCGGTGACAGGAGCTCCCAACGCGGTGCCCCTGCCGGAGCCCGGGATTGTAGGTGCGCCGCTGAGGACAGGCGGGCGGCCTGGTACGGGTTCCATCTGGGGTAAGGTGCGGTTTTGTGACAGTGGCGTCATGCATCTGCCACATCCCTGGCGCACACTGATGGCCTCCCGTTCCACTTCCATTTTGGTGACTTCCATGACCTTTGATCCCGCCCAGCAAGAAGAAATGATGAAGCGTGTGCGCGAGGACCTGCTCGACAGCTACGACGAGGAACTGGAGATGGAGCTGGAGGAGCGCAACATGGAAGAACTGGCGGCCACGGGCAGCCCACGCACGGATGCTGAAAAGCAGGAGCGTCGCCACTATTTCCAGGAGCTCTTTCGTCTGCAGGGCGAACTGGTCAAGCTGCAGGACTGGGTGATTCACAGCAAGCACAAGGTGGTGATTCTTTTCGAGGGGCGCGACGCTGCGGGCAAGGGGGGCGTGATCAAACGCATCACGCAGCGGCTCAACCCGCGCGTGGTGCGCGTGGCCGCACTGCCGGCCCCCAATGACCGGGAGCGCACGCAGTGGTATTTCCAGCGGTATGTCTCGCACTTGCCGGCAGCCGGTGAGATCGTCCTGTTTGACCGCAGCTGGTACAACCGGGCCGGGGTGGAGCGGGTCATGGGCTTTTGCTCGGACGACGAGTACGAAGAGTTCTTTCGCACCGTGCCCGAATTTGAAAAGATGCTGGCACGCTCGGGCATCCAGCTGATCAAGTACTGGTTCTCCATCACGGACGACGAGCAGCACTCCCGCTTCCTGGGGCGCATTCACGACCCGCTCAAGCAATGGAAACTCAGCCCCATGGACCTGGAGTCGCGGGTGCGCTGGGAGGAATACACCCGCGCCAAGGAGACGATGCTGGAGCGCACCCATATTCCCGAGGCACCCTGGTGGATCGTCCAGGCTGTGGACAAGAAGAAGGCCCGCCTCAACTGCATTCACCACCTGCTGGGCCAAATCCCGTACCACGAGATCGAGCACGCCACCGTCGAGCTGCCAGCCCGGGTTCGCAACGCGGACTACATCCGCCAGCCCGTGCCGGACACCATGGTGATACCCGACGTGTATTGACCGGGCCGCCGACCCCAACGCTCGGTCATCCCGGCAGGGAGTGGCCAATCGTGCGGCAGCCACATGTCCGAAAACGGCCAATGCATGCGCCGGTGCTGCGTATGATTCGGCCCATGCCCGCCGCCGCATCCAACCCCCTTGCCACGCACGGTGCCGACGATGCCTGCTACCTGGCGCTCAAGGCCCGGGACGCCCGCTTTGATGGGCACTTTTTCACCGGCGTAACGTCCACCGGTATCTATTGCCGCCCGGTCTGCCGGGTGCGCACGCCGCGCCGCGAAAACTGCCAGTTTTTTGCGCTGGCGGCGCAGGCCGAATCCGCCGGATTCCGGCCCTGCCTGCGCTGCCGCCCCGAACTGGCACCGGCCAGCGCGGGCGGATCGGACGCGCTGCAACCCTCGTGGTCCACCCAAGATGCCTCCTTCATCCTGGCCCGCCAGGCCGCCACGCTGCTGGACGATTTGGACGTGTGGAGCGGCGACAGCACGCACGACAACACGCCCTGCATGGGCGACGTGGCAGCGCGCCTGGGCGTCAGCGAGCGCCACCTGCGCCGCCTGTTCGAAGCGCACTGGGGCGTGTCGCCCCTGCAATACCGCCAGACACGCCGCCTCCTGATGGCCAAACGCCTGTTGACCGACACCACGCTGTCGGTGGCGCAGGTGGCAGGCTTGAGCGGCTTTGCCAGCGTGCGCCGCTTCAACGCCTGCTTTGTCGCGCACTACCGGCTGCAGCCACGCCAATTGCGCGCCGCCCGCACGCCGCTTCGGGGCACAGCACCGGAGTCTGCGGCCATAGCGCTGAAGGCTTCGTACCGCCCGCCCTACGACGTGGCGGCCATGCTGAACTTCTTCGGTGCCCGCCAACTGGACGGTGTGGAAACCGTGGACCCGCAGCGCCGGACACTGGCCCGCACCCTGGCGCTGGCGCAGGGCGACCGCACCCTGACGGGGTGGGTCAGCACCCAATTTGTGCCCGCACAATGCGCGGTGCTGCTGCACATCAGCCCCAGCCTGGGCGACGCCCTGCCCCAGATGCTGGCCCGCCTGCGCGCCCTGCTCGACCTGGATGCCGACCCGCTGGCCATCCACGCCGCGCTGCAAGGCGATTTTCCCGGCCAAGAGGGCCTGCGCGTGCCGGGTTGCCTGGATGGATTCGAGCTGGGCGTGCGCGCCATTTTGGGCCAGCAAATCACGGTCAAGGCCGCCCGCACGCTGGGTGCGCGCCTGGTGGAGCGCTTCGGCACCGACCTGGCCACGCCGGTTGAGGGGTTGCGCCGCCTGTTCCCCTCGCCACAGGCCCTGTTACAAGCCCCAGCCGAGGACCTGGGCCAGATGGGCATCGTGCGCCAGCGCCAGCGCGCCATCCAGGCCCTGGCGCAGGCCGTGCTGGAGGGCCGCGTGGCACTGCAGCCGGGCGTTCCCATTGCGCAGACGCTGGCCACTCTGCAGGAACTGCCCGGCATTGGCCCCTGGACGGCACAGTACATCGCCATGCGCGCACTGCGCTGGCCCGATGCCTTCGTGGCCGGCGACGTGGCCCTGCACAACGCCCTGGGCGTGCGCGCAGCCGCCAACCCGCAGCGCGCGGCCGAAGAGGCATCCCAGCGCTGGCGACCCTGGCGCAGCTACGCCGTGGTGCGCGCCTGGGCCAGCCTGGCCGCACCGCTCCCCCCATGAGTTTGCTATTATTTATATAGCAATATGTCCATATATTACGCGGGCTAGATGCCTAAATAACCATGAACTTTCTTGCGACACCGGCACGCTGTGCCCTCCCCAGCCCCTGGGGGCCCATGACGCTGGGTGCCAGCGACACGGCTCTGGTCTGGACCGGCTTTGACGGCCAAAAGCACGAGGCCACCATGCAGGCCCAGATGCAGGCCTGGCCGCTGTCGCGCACCCACCCGGTGCTGCGCCAGGCGGCCGAGCAGTTGCTCCAGTACTTTGCCGGGGAGCGCCGGGAGTTTGACCTGCCGCTGGACCTGCGCCTTGGCACTGCGTTCCAACAAAGCGTGTGGCACAACCTGCTGGGCATTGCGGCGGGCACCACCCGCAGCTATGGTGCCGTGGCACACGCTGTTGGTCGGCCCGGCGCGGCACGCGCGGTGGGCGCGGCGGTGGGGCGCAACCCCATCAGCATCATCGTGCCCTGTCACCGCGTGGTGGGCAGTACCGGCGCGCTGACCGGTTACGCCGGGGGAATGGAGCGCAAGGTGGCCCTGCTGCACCTGGAAGGGGCCCTATGAGCAGCACCGCTGCGACCACCACCGTGCCCGCGGCACCATCGACTGCCTGGAAGCTGGACTTTGTGCTGCTGGCCGCGATCTGGGGTGCATCATTCCTGTTCATGCGCACGGCCGTCGTGGAGCTGGGTGCCATCCCGACGGCCGGGCTGCGGGTGGCGATTGCCTCGCTGTTTCTGATACCGCTGCTGCTGGCACGCGGGCTGGGGACGCTGCTCCGCCAAAACTGGAAGCAGGTGCTGGTGATCGGCACGCTCAACTCGGGTGTGCCCTTTGTGTGCTTCAGCTTTGCACTGCTGTCCATCTCCACCGGGCTGTCGTCCATCCTCAACGCCACGACGCCGCTGTTTGGTGCGCTGATCGCGTGGCTGTGGCTCAAGGACAAGCCCGATGGCACGCGCATTCTGGGACTGGTGGTCGGATTTGTGGGTGTGGCGCTGCTGGCGTGGGACAAGGCCAGCTTCAAACCCGACGCATCGGGCGCGTCCAGCGGCTGGGCCGTGCTGGCCTGCCTGCTGGCGACGCTGTGCTATGGGCTGTCGGCCAGCTTCACCAAGCGCTACATGGCAGGGCTGCCCTCGCTGGTGTCGGCCACCGGGAGCCAGTTGGGCGCAACCGTGGGGCTGCTGCCGCTGACCTGGTGGTTCTGGCCCCAGCAAGCCGTGTCGCTAAACGCCTGGCTGGCCGTCATCGCGCTGGGCGTGCTGTGCTCGGGCGTGGCTTACATCCTGTACTTCCGCCTGATCGAGCGGGCGGGGCCGTCGCGCGCGCTGGCGGTGACGTTTGCGATTCCGGTGTTCGCCGTGCTCTATGGCGTGGTGCTACTGGGCGAAGGGGTCACGCCGTGGATGGTTGGCTGCGGACTGGTCATTGTGGCGGGCACGGCGCTGTCCACCGGGTTCATCAAACTGGGCCGGAATTAGCGGAACCGGCCAGGCGGGCGCAGTCGCGGTGCAGCCGGGGGGCAATCGTCTTTTGTGGTTCAGGTTTCACGCGTATAGTGCCATCCAAAGAGCTTCCAAGAGCCAGCGCAACGACCACTGAACACATAAGATTGAGCGAGAGGCAAAACCGATGCGGATTTCCAGCTGGTTGGGTTTTGTGGCACTGCTGGTGTGCCTGCCTTGTGCCGCCGACTCCGCTGCCGCCCGGCGCTGGATTGACCAGGAATTCCAGCCCTCCAGCCTGACCCGCGAACAACAGCAGCGCGAGTTGCAGTGGTTCATCCAGACTGCTGCGCGGCTGCGCGACCAGGGTGTGCGCTCCATTCGCGTGGTGTCTGAAAAGATCGACACCCATGTCTACGAGGCTGGCACGCTGGCGAAGGCGTTTCAGGAGATCACCGGCATTGCGGTGCAACAGGACGTGATTCCCGAAGGCGAGTTGGTCGATACGCTGTATGCCGCCATGCAGGGCAACCAGCACACCTATGATGGCTGGATTTCGGATTCGGACCTCATTG
This sequence comes from uncultured Rhodoferax sp., assembly GCA_964504185.1. Lineage (GTDB taxonomy): Bacteria > Pseudomonadota > Gammaproteobacteria > Burkholderiales > Burkholderiaceae_C > Allorhodoferax. The sequence goes on from CAZDDK010000206.1 coordinate 5,472, forward strand.
GCACCCACTACCGCCTGGGCGCTGTGGTGCCGCTTTCCGACTATGTGCAGGGGGCCGGCAAGGAATACACCAACCCCGGCCTGGACCTGGGCGACTTCATTGGCACCGCCTTCACCACCGCGCCCGACGGCAAGATGTACCAGTTGCCAGACCAGCAGTTTGCCAACCTGTACTGGTTTCGTGCCGACTGGTTTGAACGCAAAGACCTGCAGCAGCGCTTCAAGGCCCGCTTTGGCTACGAGCTGGGCGTGCCGCTGAACTGGTCGGCCTACGAAGACATTGCCAGCTTTTTCACGCACGACGTGCAGGAGCTGGAGGGCAACAAGGTGTACGGGCACATGGACTACGGCAAGCGCGACCCCTCGCTGGGCTGGCG
>CAZDDK010000207.1:0-324 GCA_964504185.1 uncultured Rhodoferax sp.
TCGATGAGCTCACAGTCGCGAATGTCCTCGCAGGGGTGGCAGTACTCGTTGAAGAGTCCGTCCACGCTCCAGGTCAGGTAGTACTTGAGCGAGTTGGTGGGGAAGGCCGGCAAGGCACCCACGCGCATCTTGACTTCATGCAGGCGGCTGAACTTCTTGCTCAGGTGGTGGGCCACGATGCCGATGAAGCCCGGTGCCAGCCCGCACTGGGGCATGAAGGCCGTCTTGGCACCTTCGGCCAGGCGCATGATGGCGCGGGTGGCGCTCACGTCTTCGGTCAGGTCAAAGTAGTGACAGCCCGCATGCAGCGCCTGCGTAGCGGCC
>CAZDDK010000207.1:334-5826 GCA_964504185.1 uncultured Rhodoferax sp.
GGTAGGGCAAGGCGTTGATGACGGCGTCGTGCCCCTGCAAGGCGGTCCGCAGGGCGGTGGCGTCGGTGGTGTCGATGCCCAGTGTGCGAATGGGCAAATGCGCCAGCTTGGCCAGGGCTTCGGCGCTGCGGTCAATAACGGTGACCTGGTAGTCCCCGGTGGCGGAAAGCCAGGTGGCAATGGTTTGGCCGATGTGTCCGGCGCCGAGCAAAGCGATACGCATAGTTGTCTCCTAAGAATGAAAGGCGGATGCACACAGTCTAGACACGGTGTTTGTCATACTGCATCGTCATGTTGACTTTTCATCGGCTTAATACGACACTTTGACGTATCATTTTATTAAAACGTCACGACCGCCATGGACCCGACCCCCGACGATCTGGACCGCCGCCTGCTGGCACTGCTCCAAGCCAACGCCCGCACGCCCGCCGCCGACCTGGCGCGCCAACTGGGCACGGCGCGCACCACCGTGCTGGCGCGCATGGCACGGCTGGAACGCAGCGGCGTGATCGCGGGCTACACCGTGCGCCTGGGCCAGGACGTGCGCGACCAGGGGCTGCAGGCCTTTGTGGGCATCACGGTAAGCCCCAAAGCCGGGCGCGATGTGGTGCGCCAGCTCACGCGCATGCCCGAAGTACGCCAACTTTGCGCCGTGAGCGGCGAGTTTGACTACGTGCTGCTGTTGCACGCCGCGTCAGCCCTGCGCATGAATACGCTGCTGGACGAAATCGGCAACTTTGAGGGCGTGGTCAAGACCACCACGTCGGTGGCATTGGAGTGGAAGGTGGACCGGCTGTAGCGTCTCGGCACCAATATGCCTATGCCTTCAGGGCCCTGGGGCACGCATGTCCATGTGTTTCCTGATGATGGCTTTGGTTTCACCCGATTGATTCATCGAAAGAAGCGCTGCTTCAAGCCGTCCAGCAAGGGATTGGGGATCGGGTATTTCCGGCTGGTTTTCCGCAGACAACGCTTTGTCACTCAGGTATTTGGGATTCTTGATGAACTTGAGATGGGGCGACTTCTTGGACCACCCTGTATACATGGGGACCAGGCGATCCAGGCTGTCGTTGAGCCGCAGCTTTGCGGTGTTTAGTCGTGGCCAGTAGTAGCGCAAGGTAGTTTCGTCGTAGATAAAAAAGTCCACTCGGCCGGCATCGACCATCCGCAGCGCCCTGGCGATACCGAGCTCACCCGCGTCGCTGGACTTGACTTGGCTCTGGATGGCGGCAGGCAAAAAGGAAGGATTTCCGAGGCTGCGAATTTCAGTCTTTCCAATGAGGTTTTCATAAGCGCTAATGGGTGGGTCGTCCAGACGATTGACGACCACGTATCGCTCCATGAGTCCATTGGGAAAGAAGGTGATATGGGACGCCCGCTCCACGGTGAAGCTGTACCCCGGGTAGAAATCCACGGTGCCCTGCTGCAAGGCGTGGGCGACTCGCACTTTGGGCAGACGCACGACTTTGAGCGCAACTCCAATCTTCCTGCAGGCTTCACCAAACAGGTCCAGATAAATCCCGTTGTTGGTTTCGTCATCAATGAACGGCAAACGTTCATTGGTGCGGTACCCCATGACCAGCTCATCGCCCACGCCCTCCATGGGCAGCATGAGAAACGATAGGAGTACAAGCAGCGACCGCAGGGTTCTGGACACAAGACAAAAAATCAATGTGGTGGGCGTCATCGTAGCCACATTTCTCCAACCAGAAAAGGGGGCGGCGTGCGCCAGTACCGCCCTGCGGCACGTACAATCCGCCGCACCGCTCGGCGTGAGGCCGGGTGGTGCAACGCTAGGGGTGCTGACGCTGCAAATGCGTCGGCTGAGATGACACCCTGGAACTTGATCAAGGTAATACTTGCGCAGGGAAGCGTGATGCGACAGCGGCTGCGGCTCAGTCCTGCAGCTGCGCAACATCGCCCCCTGCCATCGACAAAGGATTCACGATGGCACTCCACCACACTGCATTTTCACTACGACCCGTGGCAGCGGCCTTGGCTGCGCTGGTCAGCACCTGTGCGCTGGCACAAAACACTCCCAGGCTCCCCACGGTGACCATCGCATCCAAGGCGGCACCGGTACTCGACACCGAGCGGGCCGACGTGGGCGGTTTTGGCCAGGGCCTGGCCCAGACGCCGCAAAGCGTGAACGTGCTGGGTGCCGACCTGCTGGCCACCACCGCCACCAGCAGCCTGTCGCAGGTAATCAAGCTCGACGCCTCGCTGGCCGACAGCTACAACACCACCGGCTACGTAGAGGGCCTCACCGTGCGCGGCTTCTTGCTGGATGCGGGCACCAATTTCCTGCGCAATGGCCTGGCCGTGTCCAACTACGCCCCTATCGCGCTGGAGAACAAGGAGCGCATCGAAGTGCTCAAGGGCGTATCGGGTTTGCAAGCCGGTGTGAGTGCCCCGGGCGGTCTGGTCAACCTGGTGACCAAGACGCCGCAGGCCGACGCCTTTACCACCGTGAGCGTGGGCACCGACAGCCACAACGGCTCCAAGATCCACCTGGACACCAACACGCATCTGGGCGCAGTCGGTGTGCGGCTGAACCTGGCCAGCGAAAACCTGCGCACGCAGTTTGACAAGGCCGACGGCACGCGCGAATTCGCCAGCCTGGCCCTGGCCACCCAAGCCGGTGACACCAAGCTGTCGGCCGACCTGGAATACCACCGCAAGCTACAGCCCTCGGTGCCCGGCCTGGGCCTGCTGGACCGCAACGGCAACGGCGACGGCATGGGCGACACCCTGCCCGCGCCGGTCTACAGCCGCCTGAACCTGAACAACCAAGCCTGGTCGCAGCCGTTTGAAGCCACCAGCACCGCCGCGCAATTCGCCATCGACCAGCGCCTGGGTGCCCAGTGGCAAGGGCGCTTCAGTGCCGGCGCACAGCGCAGCACCATCCAGGACCGGCTGGCGTTTCCAGACGGCTGCAGCAACGCCGCCAACTCCGTCTATCCGGGCCTGTGCGCCAATGGCGACGTGGACATCTACGACTACCGCAGCGAAAACGAGGTGCGCACCACCACCGCCTGGGAAGCGCGCCTCTCCGGCAAGCTGCAGGCACTGGGCATTGCCCACCGCGTCCACCTGGGCCTGAGTGGCCGCCAGGCCCGCACCGAGCTGAACCCCACCCAGGCCTATAACTGGGTGGGCAGCACCAACATCGATGCGCCCGTGGCCCTGGCTGGTGACGACACCGCCGCCGACCTCAACACCAACAGCCGCGAGCGCAGCACCGATGTGGCCGCGTCGCTGGTGAGCGATCTGTCCGCCAGTCTGCAAAGCTTTGTCGGCCTGCGCAGCGCGCGCCTGAACCGCTCTAGCTCCCGCAGCGACGGCTCGCGCGCCATTGCCTTGGAAGAAACCGTGACCACGCCCTGGGCCGGGCTGGGCTGGACCGCCGCGCCCGGCACCTTGCTGTACGCGTCGTGGGGGGAAGGTGCCGAGCTGGAAGCCGTGCCCAACCGCCCCACCAAGTTCAGCAACGCCGGACAGGTGCTGAGCGCCCTCAAAAGCACGCAGACCGAGTTGGGCCTGAAATGGCAAGCCCAGCCGCGCCTCTTGGTGACAGCAGCCCTGTTCAACATCGACAAGCCCTATGCCGACGACCAGGCCACGGCCAGCGGCATCCCTCAGCGCGTGGCCGGTGGCAAGACGGCGCGGCATCGCGGGTTGGAACTGTCGGTGGCCGGGCCGCTGACCAGCCAATGGTCCCTGCAGGCCAGTTGGACGGCGCTGGACGCCCACTACACCGCTGCGGTGGACCCCAGCCTGGTGGGCCAGCGAGTGACCAATGTGCCCCAAACCAAGGCCTCGCTGTTTGCCGACTACAAAATTGCCGCCGTGCCCGGCCTGTCCGTGAGCGGCCTGCTGACCTCCGAGAGTGGCAAGACGGTGACGGCTGACGCCAGCGTGGCCCTGCCTGCTGCCTGGCAACTGGACGCCGGTCTGCGCTACCAGAACCGCCTGATTGGCAGGGCCACGCAATGGAGCTTGAACGTCGAGAACCTGACCGATCGCAGTTACTGGCGCGAAGCCCCCACCCAGTACTGGGGAGGCACCTACCTGTTTCCGTCCACACCGCGCACCGTGCGGGCTCGGGTGACGGTGGAATTCTGACCCCAACGGATCATGATTCCCCGTCTCGTCTGCCTGATCGGTGCCGAGTGCACGGGAAAGACCACGCTGGCCCATGCGCTGGCGACACGGCTGGACGGATTGTGGGTGCCCGAGTACCTGCGTGAATTCACCGCGCGGCAAGGGCGCACGCCACTGCACGGGGAACAATCCCGCATCCTGCAGCAACAGCTCACGCTGCAGGACACCGCGCTGGAGCAGGCGCGCCAGCAGCAGCGCGCCTGGGTGTTCTGCGACACCGCCCCCTTGCTGACCGCCGTCTACAGCGACTGCGTGTTTGGAGACGCCTCGCTCTACCCGCTGGCACTGGCGCTGCACAAGCGCTATGCCCATACCCTTTTGCTGGAAACCGACCTCCCCTGGGTCGCGGACGGCCTGCAACGCGATGGCTTGGCCATGCAGGCCCAAGTACAGGCCCGCATCCAGGAATGCCTGCACGATGCAGGCCTGCCATGGCGACCCGTCGCCGGGCACGCGGACCTGCGCCTGCAGGCCGCCCTCCACCATCTCGGCGTGCCCCTTCCGGCTGCGCCACCGTAGCGCGGGTGGCCCGCACGCAATGCTGCGGTTAGACTGCCCGTTTCGATTTTCTGCAGGAATTCCCCCATGAGCGAACTCGTCACCTACAGCCTGGAAGACGGCATTGCCACCCTGACCCTGAACAATGGCAAGGTCAACGCCTTTTCCCACGCCCTGATTGCCGATTTCAACCGCGGCCTGGACCAGGCTGAGGCCGCCGGGGCAGTGGTCATCGTCACCGGCCAGCCGGGCATCCTGAGCGGAGGCTATGACCTCAAGGTCATGACCTCTGGCCCGCAAAACGCCATCAATCTGGTGGCCGAGGGCTCCGCCCTGGCGCGGCGCATGCTGGCCCATCCCTTCCCCATCATCGTGTCCTGCCCCGGTCACGCGGTGGCCAAGGGGGCGTTCCTCCTGCTGTCGGCGGACTACCGCATCGGCGTGGACGGCCCCTACAGCATCGGCTTGAACGAGGTCAAGATCGGCATGACCATGCACCACGTGGGTATCACGCTGGCGCGGGACCGTCTGACCCCTGCCGCGTTCCAGCGTGCCGTCATCACCGCCGAGATGTTCACACCGCAGGGTGCCCGCGAAGCAGGCTTTTTCGACCGGGTCGTTGCCCCCGACGAGTTGCCAGGCGCGGCACGCGAAGCCGCCCTGCAATTGCAGAAACTCCACATGGGTGCCCACAAGGGCACCAAGCTCAAGGTGCGCCAGCAGTTGCTGGATACGCTGGACACCGCCATCGCACTGGACAAAACCACCAGTCTGTTGTGATCGACAGAAAAACAGGGCTCTAGCCCGCGTATTTACTATTTGTTTAGCTA
>CAZDDK010000208.1:0-5824 GCA_964504185.1 uncultured Rhodoferax sp.
TTCCTGGTCTTGGGTTAATAGCATCTTTGTTTCCTCGTGTATGAAATTTCCTGGACAACCAACATCCGAACTGCCCAACAACCCACTCTCCCCCAGCCCCTCTCGCCCCGCCGGGCGAAAGGGGAGCCTGAACAGCCCTATGTGGCCAACATGATCAAGGTATCACGTTCATGGCCACAGCCAACGCGATTAACTGGCCGGGGGAGGCAAAGTCATGGTGATGGCACCGACTTTTGGTTGGCCTCACACATTGAACTCACTCCCTTCCTTGCGTTGGCCGCATATGGCTGTTGAACTCCCCTTTCGCCCGGCGGGGCGAGAGGGGCTGGGGGAGAGTGGGGGCCGTGAGGAAGCAACCAATGACTAAACCATCTCCAGCGCCACCGCAGTCGCCTCCCCACCGCCAATGCACAAGGTGGCCAGACCCTTCTTCAGCCCGCGCGCCTGCAGCGCGTACATCAGCGTCACCATGATGCGCGCACCAGACGCGCCAATCGGGTGGCCCAGTGCACAGGCCCCGCCGTTCACATTGACCTTGTCGTGCGGCACGTTCAGCTCTTTCATCAGCGCCATGGGCACCACGGCAAAGGCCTCGTTCACTTCCCACAGGTCCACATCGCCCACCGTCCAACCCGCCTTGGCCAACACCTTTTGCGTGGCACCCACGGGTGCGGTGGCAAACCACTCGGGCTCTTGCGCATGGGTGGCATGGGCCACGATACGGGCCAGCGGCTTGCAACCCAGCTTGGCGGCGGTGCTTTCCTTCATCATCACCAGGGCGGCGGCACCGTCGTTGATGGACGAGCTGCTGGCGGCGGTGATGGTGCCGTCCTTCTTGAACGCGGGTTTGAGCGCAGGGATCTTGTCCAGCTTGACCTTGCCCGGGCCTTCATCGATGGACACCACCACATCACCACCACGGCCCTTGACCGTGACCGGAGTGATCTCGGCGGCAAATGCTCCGGACTCGGTGGCCGCCTTGGCGCGCTGCACACTGGCGGTGGCAAATGCGTCCTGCTCGGCGCGGGTGAAGCTGTATTTGGCGGCGCAGTCTTCGCCAAAGGTTCCCATGGAGCGGCCAGCTTCGTAGGCATCTTCCAGGCCGTCGAGCATCATGTGGTCATACATGCGGTCGTGGCCAATGCGGTAACCGCCACGGCCCTTGAGCAGCAGGTAGGGCGCGTTGGTCATGCTTTCCATGCCCCCGGCTACCAGCACATCGTGGCTGCCAGCCAGCAGCATGTCATTGGCAAACATGGCCGCACGCATGGCGGAACCACACATCTTGCTCAGTGTGACGGCGCCTGCGCTTTTGGGCAACCCACCCTTGAAGCCCGCCTGGCGTGCCGGAGCCTGACCCTGACCGGCCATCAGGCAATTGCCAAACAGCACTTCGGTCACCACATCCGGAGAAACCCCCGCGCGCTGCACCGCTGCCTTGATGGCCGCGCCACCCAGGTCATGCGCCGCGAGGCTGGAAAAGTCGCCCTGGAATGCGCCCATGGGGGTGCGGGCTGCGCCGACGATGACGATGGAATCCGACATGCTGGTATCTCCTGAGTTGACGTTTACGTAAACGTCAATTGTGACAGAATCTCGCCGCATTTCGCTGCCACGGCCTCCTTCGGGGCACCCGGCCCTGCGCTACAGGGTCGGCAGCGCGCGTGCGGGGTTCGCCTCCCGCAGCTGCTTGCGGCCCCGTTCAAACGCCGCCGCCAACTCCGCACACGCCGCCTCGGGGTCGGCGGCAGCGGTGATGGCGGTGATCACCGCCGCACCGGCCACGCCCTGGGCGGCCACCTCGGCCATCTGGTGCACGCCGATGCCGGCGATGCCTACCACAGGCACCGGCAGCAGACCGGTCCAGTAGCGCAGGTTGTTCAACCCTTGGGGAATCCAGGGCATGTCTTTGCTCTGGGTGGCGTAGACCGGGCCGCAGGCGATGTAGCTCGGGCGCAGGGCCCACGCACGCGCCACTTCCCAGTAGCTGTGGGTGCTCAACCCCAAACGGACACCGGCGTTGCGCAGCGCCTCCAGATCGACGTGGTCCAGGTCTTCCTGCCCCAGGTGCACGCCGTCAGCACCGCACTCCAAGGCGAGCTGCCAGTGGTCGTTGATGAAGAGTTGCGCGCCAGGCGTTTGCGCGGCCAGGGCCACGGATGCACGCATGTGTGCTTTCAGCGTCGGCTGCGTCGGGTCCTTGATGCGCAGCTGCACGGTGCGAATGCCCGCCGCCAGCACCCGCGCCACCCAGTCTGCACTGTCCACCACGGCATACACACCCAAAGCAGTACTCGGCGCAAACGGCGCTGCTGTCTGTGCAGATGGCGGCGCAGTGGTGCCCGCCAGCGTCAGGGTGGGCAGGTTGGACAGGTGCTGCGCAAAGTCCGCCAGGGCCTGCACGGGTCCGGCCCCCCGCCCGGCCGCGTAGCCGTGGCGCAGGGCATGGGTGGTGGCCATCTTGGCCAGCACCAGGGCGTCGGCGGCGCAGTACCCGTGGGCCAGTGCGGCGGCCGCACTCGCCGCGAAGGTGCACCCCGTGCCGTGCGCGTGGCGCGTGTCCACCCGTGGGAGGCTGAGCCAGCCGCGCGCCTGGGGGGTGTACACCCAGTCGCAGGCGAGTGCACCGTCATCGTCGCCCCCCGTGATGGACAGCGCCGCACCGGCCGCCAGCCACGTGGGAATGATGGGGGTTCCATCGGACTCAGCCCCGCCCGACACGCCCAGGCGCCGGGCCTCGGCGCGATTGGGGGTGACCAGGGTGGCACGCGGCAGCATTTCTTGCAGGTAGGCTTGCACCAGGGCGGCATCGGCAAACACGGCACCGGTGGAAGAACCCAGCACCGGGTCCACCACCAGGGCAACGCGGTGGCCCTGGGGCGCGGCCGACTCGCGCAGCCGATCAACCCAGCGGCAGACCACGCGCAGGTTGTCCACACTGCCCAGCAAGCCGGTTTTGATGGCGGCGGGGGGCATGTCGGCGGCCAGGGCGGCCAGCTGGGCATCGAGCAGTTCTGGACTGACCGGCTCCACCCGGGTGAGCGCCACCGAGTTTTGCGCGGTGATGGCCGCCACCGCCGTGCAGCCGTGCACGCCCAGGGCCGCAAACGCCCGGAGGTCGGCCTGCAGCCCGGCCCCGCCACCGCTGTCGGAGCCCGCAATGCTCCAGACCAGCGGTTTGCGCTCCGCCCCATCGTCTTGAGAAAACAGGCCATTAGCCCGCGTGTTTATTGACTTTATAGCTATATTATTCATAGCAATCTACACCAAGATGGGATACCCGGCCACCGGTGTGGACGGCACGGCCATGTCCTGTGCGGGCATCACGCCAGCCTCGAACGCCATGCGCCCGGCGGCAATGGCCAGGCCAAAGGCGTGCGCCATGCGCACGGGGTCCTGGGCCTGGGCCACGGCGGTGTTGAGCAGCACACCGTCCAGCCCCAGCTCCATGGCCTGCACCGCGTCCATGGGCGAACCGATGCCGGCGTCCACGATCAGCGGCACACCGGGCAGACGTGCGCGCAGGGTGCGCAGCGCACCGGGGTTGACCAGGCCCTGGCCGGAGCCGATGGGGGCACCCCAGGGCATGAGGATGTTGCAGCCCACGTCCAAAAGGCGCTGGCAGCTCACCAGGTCGTCCATGCAGTAGGGGAAGACCTCGAACCCGTCCCTGGCCAGTTGCGCGGCGGCCTCCACCAGCGCAAAGGGGTCGGGCTGAAGGGTGTGGGCGTCGCCCAGGACTTCGAGCTTGATCCAGTGGGTGTCAAACAGTTCGCGCGCCATGTGCGCCAGGGTGATGGCCTCGCGGGCAGTGTGGCAGCCGGCGGTGTTGGGCAGCAGGTGGGCACCGCTGGCGCGGACCATGGCGAAGAAGTCACCGGCCTCTGCGCCATGCGCCAGTTGGCGGCGCAGGCCGACGGTGACGACTTGGGCACCGGACACGGCAATGGCGTCTTGCAGGATCTGGGGCGAGGGGTAGCCGGCGGTGCCCAGGAAGAAGCGGCTGGTGAGGGTGCGGCCGCCGATTTGCCACTCTTGGGAGGCGAGTTCCGTGCCACGCCTGGAAGGGCGGGCGCTTTGCTCCGTGTCCCCCGCCCGCGTTGCGGGCTCCTCCTTTACCTGCGCAAAACGCCCACCCTCCCAGGCTCTTGGTGCTGTCGTTGTCATGGGCTAGCCTCCGGTGATGGGTTGAAAGGTTTGGATGTGGTCGCCTGCGCGCAGCAGGGTGTTGGTGCGTGCGGTGCGCGGCACGAACTGGCCGTTGATGGCGGTGGCGAGCGATTCGGGCGTGCTGCCTTGCGCCAACACCCAGTCGTGCAGGGTGGCGGCGGCGGTGGTGTGGGCCTCACCGTTCACTTGTATGGCCATGACCGGTTTTTCTGTGTTCACAGTCCCAACTCCTTCAAGGCCTGCTCCACCAGCGCCGGGGCCAGCAGCCAGCCATGGCGGTACAGACCGTTGATGCGGGTGATGCCGGCGTCGGTGCACAACAGCGGCAGGTTGTCCGGCAGTGCCGGACGCAGGTTGCTTTCCGTGTGGATGATTCGCGCCTCGGCCAGTGCGGGAATGGCACTGTGCGCGGCGCTGAGAAGCTCCAGCGTGGTGCGCAGCGACACCGGGGAGCGGTCTTCGCTCTCGATCTCGCTGGCACCTACCACCAGGTAGTCGTCGGGGCGGGGCACGACATAGACGCTGTGGCGCGGGTGCATGAGCCGAATCGGCCGCCGCAAACCGGTGCCGGGTGCATGCAGCAGGAAGATTTCGCCGCGCACCCCGCGCACCGGCAGTTGAGGCCGTGCGCCCACACCCCGCACGTCAAACACCTGGTCACAGCGCATGGCTTCGGTGCCGCCTGACAAGCGCACACCCAACACACCGGCGTCAGCGTGTTCCACCGGGCAGCCCCAATGCCACTGCACGCCCTGGCGTTCGCCCTGGGCGTGCAGCGCATGCAGGGTGTTGTGCACCTCGATGTAGCCCTCGCTGGGCAGCAGCCAGGCCAGGGACGGTCCGTGAACGCCGGGCTCCAGTTGCGCCAGCGCCTGGGCAGCCAGGGGTTGGGGCTGGTAGTCGGCACCGGCCCGGGTCTGCAGCAGGCCGACCAGGCGCTGGGCGGCACCGGCGTCACTGCGGTGGGCCAGCAGCAGGCTGCCATCGAAGTGGCAGACAGCGGGCGCGCCCACCGCCTGCGCCAGCGCCGGCCAGAGCTGGCAGGAGCGCAGCCCCAGGCGGAACACGTCTTCATTGGAGCGGTCCAGCTCGGCCACCGGGCTGAGCATGCCGGCCGCGGTCCAGGCCGCGCCCTCGGTGCCCGAGGTTTCGCGCGGGCCGGGTCCGGTCGCGGCATCAAAAACATCCACGCGATGACCGGCAGCGCTTAAGCGCAAGGCCAACAATCGGCCGAGCAAACCGGCTCCTGCAATGGCGATATGCATCATGTTCTCCTGTGGGGGTGGGCCTATTGCGCCGGGGTGATGGGAATGTAGATTTCGCCGCCGCCTTGCTTGAACTCCTGCGACTTGGCGTCCATGCCCTGCGCCAGGGCGGCGGCATCGCTCAGGCCCTTTTGTTGGGCAAATTCACGCACCTCCTGGGTAATCTTCATGCTGCAGAACTTGGGGCCGCACATGCTGCAGAAATGCGCCACCTTGCTCGCATCCTTGGGCAGGGTCTCGTCATGAAAGTCGCGCGCGGTATCCGGGTCCAGCGAGAGGTTGAACTGGTCCATCCAGCGGAACTCGAAGCGGGCCTTGGAGAGGGCGTCATCCCGCGCCCGCACACCGGGGTGGCCCTTGGCCACGTCGGCCACGTGGGCGGCAATCTT
>CAZDDK010000209.1:0-3383 GCA_964504185.1 uncultured Rhodoferax sp.
CAAGGTCGCACCCCCCAAACCCTGTGGTTCTACGACGAGGTGGGCCACACGCAAGACGCCAAGAAAACCCTGCTCGAAATGGGCGTGCTCAAAGACCAGGAGAGCACCATCACCCCCAAGCCCGTGGCCTTGCTGGAGCGCATTCTGGAGCTGGCCAGCGAGCCCGACTCCATCGTCCTCGACAGCTTCGCCGGCAGCGCGACCACCGCCCATGCCGTGCTCAAGGCCAACGCCAAAGACGGCGGCCGGCGCAAATTCATTCTGGTGGAAGGCGAGGCGTATGCCGACAAACTCACCGCCGAGCGCGTGCGCCGTGCCATCAAAGGTTACGCCTGGGTGGGCAACCAACGCGAGGTGTTGCTGGAAGAAAAAATCAACTTCACCCAGTTCAAAAAGGCCGACCAGTGGCTGGCCAAGATCGAGGCCATCAAAGCCAAAGAGGGGTTTTCAGAGCCGAGCGCACAGATGCAACTTGAGGTGGGAGAGGGACTGGGCTTTGCGGAGGTAAAGGAGGAGCCCGCAAAGCGGGCGGGGGACACGCAGCAAAGCGCAGCCCCTCTCCCACCGTCCGCCCGGAAAAAGCGCTTCGACAAACTCAACGTCGAACTCAAAGACGGCATCCTCAAAGTCGAAGGTGAAAAACGCATTAGCGAACGCGTGGACGGCCTCGGCGGCGAGTTCACCTACTGCACCTTGGGTGAGCCGCTGGACATTGAAAAGCTCCTCAGCGGCGAACACCTGCCCAGCTTCGACGCGCTGGGTGCCTGGCTGTTCCACACCGCCACCGGCGGCACACTCTTGCCCGCGCCCAAGGATGCGCCGCCCTTCTACCTGGGCGAGGCCAAAGACGCGCATGTTTGGTTGGTGTACGAGCCGCAGCTCCACTTTCTCAAAAGCCCCGACGCCGCACTGACCCTGAGCCGCGCCAAGGGCTTTGTGGATTGGGGGCGAAGCAGTGGCAAACGCCACCTGGTGTTCGCCCCGGCCAAGTACCTGAGCAACAAACAGCTGCTGGAGCTGGGTGTGGACTACGCGCCGCTGCCGTTTGCGTTGTACAGGGAGGGTTGAGAGATGCGTAGTGATCGCTTTGTTGTGGCGCGTGAACAGTACAACCGCGCGCTTGACCGTCTGCATGAAGTGGTTGACTTGGATGAAACAGACATCATTCGTGACAGCATGATTCAGCGGTTTGAATTCACCTATGAACTGGCCTGGAAGTGCATGTTTTACTGGCTGCGCGAGCAAGGTGAAAAGGTGCTGGAAATGCAGCGCCCCATTTTGCAGGCAGCATTCCGCTGCGAGCTCATCATGGACCCGAAGGTGTGGGAAGACATCAAGGAACAACGCGATGAGACCAGCCATACCTACAACGAAGCCAAGGCGGTGAGTGTGGCGGCATTTATTCGCAGTCAAGCGCTGGCAGAGTTTGATGCTTTGCGTGGCAAGTTCAACAGCCTATGAGTGAGACTGCATCATCTGCCAAGTGGGCGTTTGGTATCGCGCCCAATGTGTTTGCTAAGTTGCAGTCACTGTTTGAAAGAACCCCTGGGCTTGAGCGAGTGTGGGTCTATGGCTCCAGAGGGAGAGGGGACTATCGCCCCAGCTCCGACATTGACCTGGCAGTGGAGTGGCAAACACCTGACAAGCATTGGACGCTTTCATCTGGCTTGGAAGAGCTGGAGCTGATTTACCGAACGGACATGGTGAACCTGGCAGACAGTTTGGCTCCCGAGTTTCGTGCACGTATCGAACGTGACCGCAAGCTTTTCTGGGAGCCGCGCCGCGCTGCGGTAAACGTCGCCAGCGTGGGCGCAGTGCAGATGAAGAAGTTCCAGGGCGAGACGCTGGAGCAGTTGGACGGCTACCTGGCGGAGCTGAAAAAGCACAAAGCTCAGTCCGATGCCGCGCAGGCGGCCTTGCGGGCCATGGAAGGCATGGAAGACCTGCAGCGCGAGGCGGCAGATTTCCCCAAAAAAGTCTGGGCTGCGCTACAAAAATCGCAGCGCCTGCCGCCCGCGTTTGCCGACCAGCCGCACAGCAGCCGCTTTGATGGCGCAGGCCGTGCCATTCCCAATGTGTGTTTGAAGATTCCCACCGGCGGCGGCAAAACGCTGCTGGCTGCGGCCAGCGTGGGCCGCGTGTTTAGCAACTACCTGCAGCGGCACACCGGGTTGGTGCTGTGGATCGTGCCCAACGAGGCGATTTACCAGCAGACGCTCAAGACGCTGAAGAACCGCGACCACCCGTACCGCCAGATGCTCAATGTGGCGGGCGCGGGACAGGTGAAGGTTCTGGAAAAAAGCTCTCCGCTGTCCAAGATCGACACTGACTCGCACCTGTGCGTCATGTTGCTCATGTTGGCGGGTGCTTCTCGTAAAAACAAAGAGACGCTGCGCTTCTTCCGCGACCGGGGCAATGTGCTGGGCTACACGCCGCGCGAGGATGACATTGAGGCGAACTGGGACCTGTTGCAAGCCGTGCCCAACCTGGACGCCTACACCTCCTGGGGTACCACGCAGGAAGAGGCGCGGGCAACCAAGGGGAGCATTGTGAAAAGCTCGCTCGGCAATGTGATGCGCTTGCTGCGCCCCATGGTCGTCATTGACGAAGGCCACCACGCCTACACCGAGACGGCACTCAAGACGATTGACGGCTTCAACCCTTGTTTCATGCTGGAACTGTCGGCCACGCCACGGGTCAGCAGCGACAAGGGCAGCGGCTCCAACATTCTGGTGAATGTGCGCGGCACCGATCTGGACGAAGCCGAGATGATCAAGCTGCCCATTCATGTGGATATGCGCGGCTGGAGTGATTGGCAGAGTTGTTTGGCCAGCAGCCTGGAGCGGCTCGACGGCTTGCAGCGAGAGGCCTTTGCGCTGCAAAGCGAAACCAATCGCTACATCCGCCCCATCCTGCTGGTGCAGGTGGAGCGCACGGGCAAGGACATGCGCGACGCAGGTTTTATCCATGCCGAAGACGCCAAGGCGTATTTGATGCAGTTGGGTTTGACCGAAAAGCAGATCGCCATCAAGACCTCTGACCACAACGACCTGAATACGCCAGAGAACATCGACCTGCTGTCGCCGCAGTGCGAGGTGCGCGCCATCATCACCAAGCAGGCGCTGCAAGAGGGCTGGGACTGCCCGTTTGCCTACGTGCTGTGCGCGCTGGCCGCGGGCAAGAACATTCGCGCGATGACGCAGCTCATGGGCCGCATCTTGCGCCTGCCCCATGTGGCCAAGACGGGGCGCGAGGCGCTGGACGCCTGCTATGTGCTGTGCCACGACGCGAAAACGGGTGATGTGGTCAAGGCCATCAAGCAGTCGCTGGAAGACGAAGGCATGGGCGACTTGGGGCTCGCGGTAAGCGGGCCGGGTGCAGAG
>CAZDDK010000209.1:3483-5802 GCA_964504185.1 uncultured Rhodoferax sp.
CCCGCATTGGAGTCGCTGACCGACAATGGATTTGAACGCGACGTGGCCTGCTACCTGGACAGCCAGGCCGCCTTGCAGTGGTGGCACCGCAACGTGGCCAAAGCGCAGTACGGCTTGCAGGGCTGGAAGCGCAACAAGGTCTACCCCGATTTTGTGTTTGCCAAGGTGTCGGGCGCGGGTCACAACACGGTGGTGGTGTTGGAGACCAAGGGCCTCCACCTCAAAGGCTCGGACGACACCCAGTACAAGCAGGCGCTGCTGGAGCGTCTGACCCAGGCGTTTGCACAGCAAAGCCTGTCCAGCGCCGGGCAGGTTGAGGTGATTGGCGACACCAATGCGCTGGTGTGCGATCTGGTGTTTGACACCGCGTGGGCCGGCAGCCTGAACGCGCGGCATTTTCATTAGCCACCTTTTTGTTGTTATCCACCACTGCCAAGCAAAAAGCCTATGCCCGCGAGGTATTGTGCGGACTGGCGGGCTCTCTGGCCATGTCGGGCGACGCCCAGATGCAGGCACTGCACGATGCCCACAGCCCCGATTCGCTGGAAGACGCGCAGGCCCCCCGCATTCGTCGCCCTACCTCCGTACTGGCAGATACGGCTGCGCCAGTGCCCGCACGTTCACGCGGGCCTTGAGCCTTGCGGCCAGCAAATACAGGCCGCCGAGCTTGCGATGCAAAAACAAGGCGTCGATGGGCGGAATGTGCCAAAAATCCCGGTCCAGGCCCAGCGCCATCCCGGCGTCGCGCAGGCGCTGGGCCATGTCGGTGGTGCCAAAGTCAAAAGCACCGTCGTGGCACAGGGGCTCCAGTGCCATCGCAAACAGGTCCAGCACGGCATTCTGGTGCAGGGTCTGGGTGTTGTCGTCAAAGTACCCGATGTCCGACCCGGCCTGTGCCATGGCGGCGCGGTCCCCTGCGATGGTGGCCGCCATCAGCCGCTGGTAGGCCTGGCCAAACGCGGGCGCGAAGCGGCGCGTGGCTCCAAAGTCCAGCAGCACCAGTTGCTGGCTCTGCGGGTCATAGCGGTAGTTGGCAAAGTTGGGGTCCGTTTGCATGCGCCCGAACTCAAACAGCTCCCGAAACAAGAGACCGACCAGCAGGAACAGCATGCGGTCGCGCTCGGCCTGCGCCGCGTCTGCCATCGACTCCACCGGCACGCCCTCGACGTAGGACATGGCCAGCACATTGCGGGTTGTCAGATCGGCGTGCAGGGCGGGCACGACAAATTCGGGGGCATCGCGCAGCAGGTCAAAAAAGTGCGCCAGGTGCGCGCCTTCGGCCAGGTAGTCCGCTTCCTCGCGCAACTGGCGTTTGGCCTCTTGCAGCAGCGGTGCAATGTCAAGGGTGCGGGGCAGCAAGCCCGAGAGGCGCAAGAGCGCGGCCACGTTGTTCACATCGCTGCTGATGCTCTTGCGAACGCCGGGATACTGGATCTTGATGGCCAGGTCGCGTCCGTCCACTGTGGTCGCGCGGTGGACCTGGCCAATCGAGGCGGCTGCAACGGGGGTGAACGAGAACGACGCAAAGCGCTGCTGCCACCCGGCGCCCCAGTTGGCCGAGAGAACTGCCTGCACCTGGCGCTGCGGCATGGCGTGGGCGTCGGAGCGCAAGCGCGCCAGTATGGCGGCCAACTCCGGGGGCAGCAGGTCGCCGGCGTCCATCGAAATCAGCTGCCCGACCTTCATCGCCGCGCCGCGCATCTGGGCCAGTTGCTGGGTGATTTTCTGCGCGTTGGCGGGGGTGAGCAGCAGGTCGCTGAGGGTGGGGCGCTTGCCCTGGGCCAGTTGCCGCGCACCGGCCACCAGCATATTGCCCGCCACTCCGGAGGCCATCCCCCCCAGGCGCACCAGGCGGCCCAGGCGGCTGCTGGGCACGGCAGAGCTGTGCCCGGGGGGCGGTTGTGGGGTGGTGGCCATGGATTTTGTGTCGCGGATTTTCAATAAAAACAGCAGCTAGCCCGCGTAAATATTGAGCATACAGCTATAAAAATTATAGTGAAAAGATTTTCCCGGGGTTCAGGATGTTGTGCGGGTCCAGCGCCCGCTTGATGGTGCGCATCATGTCCACCGCACCCGCCCCGGTTTCCGTCACCAGAAAGCCCTGTTTGTGCAGGCCTACGCCGTGCTCGCCGGTGCAGGTGCCGCCCAACGTGAGCGCGCGCTCTACCAGCTGGTGGTTCAGGCGCTCGGCGGTTTCCCGCTCGGCAGGAATATTCGGGTCGATCAAATAGCCCATGTGGAAGTTGCCATCGCCCACGTGGCCGACCAGGAAATAGGGGATACCGGCCTCCTGTGCCTCGGTCACCGAGTCCAGCAGTG
>CAZDDK010000210.1:0-5763 GCA_964504185.1 uncultured Rhodoferax sp.
CGTGCTGGCCGACCGCGGCACCTGGCTCAGTTTCAAGAACCGTGGCGACCTGGTGGTGCTGGTGGAGGGCGACAGCAAGCTGTTCAACCAGTACGGTGTGATGCTGGTGAACCCGGCCAAGCACCCGCACGTCAAGGCGGTCGAGGGCCAGAAGTTCGTGGATTGGGTCGTGTCCGCGCCGGGGCAGGCGGTGATTGGCAGTTACCAGATTGGTGGTGAGCAGCTGTTCTTCCCGAATGCGGGAATGGTTGCGAAATAGGTTGTTGATGATTCGAGCACGGTGCGCAATGAAGTCGGCGACTTTCTCAAAAGCAATGGCTTGAACGTGGCCTTTGCCGTCGATGGCAAGGACGGTCTCTGCAAGCTGGCCGCCGACCCTGCCATCAAACTGGTGGTGTGCGATGTGAACATGCCCCACATGGACGGGCTCACCATGGCCGAGAAAGTCCGATCGGAACAAAAAAACACGGCGGTCAACATCATCATGCTGACCACGGAGAATTCTCCGGTGATGAAAGAACGCGGCAAGGCCGCAGGTATCAAGGGCTGGATTGTCAAACCCTTCAAGGGCGATGCGGTGCTGGCCACCTTCAAGAAGCTGGCCGGAGCCTGATGGATTTGGGGGCAGGCCTTACAGCCACTCGCGCCACACCGCCAGCGCCACCGCCAGAATGACAGGCCCCAGGAATAGCCCCACCAGGCCAAAGGCGGCAAGCCCCCCCAGCACACCAAACAGCGCCAGCACAAAGGGAATATTGCTGCCCCGCGAAAGCACGATGGGGCGCACGATGTTGTCGATCCAGGACACCACCAGCACCCCCCACAGCAACAGCCCCAGACCGGCCGTGGTCTGGCCGCTAAACAGCAACCACAGGGCCGCGCTGCCCCACACAAATGGTGTGCCAAAGGGAATCAAGGCGACCAGGACGGTAACGGCCGACAAAGTGGCCGGTGCCGGCACCCCGGCCACCCAGTAGCCCAGACCGGCAACCAGGCCCTGCACCAGCGCGGTCAGCACGATGCCATACACCACGGCGCGTGTCGTGTTGGCCACCGCGTCCAGGTAGGCGTCTGCGCGCTCCCGCAACAGACTGCGCAGGATGGTGCGCGATTGCGCCAGCAGGTTCACGCCGTGCAGGTAGACAAAGAACAGCGTAAACAGCGAAAAGCCGAGCTTGACGATGTTCTTGCCCACGCCGCCCAGCAGCGACCAGGCTTGCGCGTCCAGGTGGCCCATCAGGGATTTGAGTTCCGATCGCCACCGCAAGGGGTCGGCCAGCAAGGTGGTCAACCAGGCCATCAGCTCGGGCCCCACCAGGGGCAGCGTGGCAATAAAGAGGGGCGGGTGCAAGCGTTTGGCTTCCAGCTCCACGGCCAGGTAGTCCGCCAGGCCACCCACCTCCGTGCGCAGCAGATACAGCAGCCACAGGGTGGGCACCACCACGAGCGCCGCAACCAGCAGCGTCATGCCAAAGGCGCTGGGCCAGGCACGCGCGCCACACAGACGCAACAGGCGCACATACAGCGGCCAGGTGGCGAATGCCAGAATGCCCGCCCACAGCATGGAGACCACAAACGGTGCCAGCACCAGTGCCACGGCGCTGCCCAGGCCCACCACAAGCAGCCCCAACACCGCCAGACGGATGGTCTCGGCACCAACGTACTCACGCAGCATCAGCAATCTCCCAAAATATACAAAACCAGCCGCTTATCATCCCCCAAAAAGGGAGACAGCCGCACATGCACGCATTGCACCACGACGCCGACACCGCCGACACCGCCGACACCGAAACCATCGCCGCCCAGGCCTTCATCACCCGCTGGAGCGGCGTCACCGCCTGCGAGCTGGCCACTGCGCAGAGCTTTGTCATTGACCTGTGCGCGCTCCTGGGCCTGGACAAACCCCACCCCACGCCCGAGCAGGACTACATGTTCGAGCGCCCCGTCACTTTCTTGCACGGCGACGGCAGCACCAGCCCTGGGCGCATTGACTGCTACCGGCGCGGCCACTTTGTGCTGGAGGCCAAAAAGTTCAAGGCCCCCACCCACACCAAAGGCTTTGACGACGGCCTGCTGCGCGCCCGCTCCCAGGCCGAAGGCTGCGCCCGCGCCTTGCCCGCCACCGAGGGCCGCCCGCCCTTCTTGCTGGTGGTGGACGTGGGCACCGTCATCGAGGTGTACGCAGAGTTCAGCCAAAGCGGTGCCACCTACACCCCGTACCCCGACCCGCGCAGCCACCGCCTGCAGCTGACCGACCTGGCCCGGCCCGAGGTGCGCGAGCGCCTGTGTCGCATCTGGACCGCCCCCCACAGCCTGGACCCGGCCCGCATTAGCGCCCAGGTCACGCGCGAGGTGGCGGCCCTGCTGGCCCGCCTGTCGCAGTCGCTCGAAGCCAGCCAGAATCCCAAGCAAAATACGGCACTAGCCCGCGTAAATACTGGGCAGGCAGCTCCTGAAATAGTAGCAAACTACCTCACCCGCTGCCTCTTTTCCATGTTTGCCGAAGACGTGGGGCTGCTCCCTGCGGGCGCGTTCCAGGGCCTGCTGCAAACCCACCGCGCCGACCCCGCCACGCTGCAGCAGATGCTGCGCATTCTGTGGGCCGATATGGACCGGGGCGGCTTTTGCGCCGCGCTGGCCAAGAACGTGCTGCACTTCAACGGCAAGCTGTTCAAAGGTGCGCAGCAAGACCACTACAGCCTGTTGCTCAGCACCGAGCAGATCGACCTGCTCATCGAAGCCGCCCGCGCCAACTGGCGCGAGGTGGAACCCGCCATCTTCGGCACGCTGCTGGAACGCGCCCTCGACCCGACCGAGCGCCACGCGCTGGGTGCCCACTACACGCCGCGCGCCTATGTGGAACGGCTGGTGCTGCCCACGGTCATCACCCCGCTGCGCCGCGAGTGGGCCGACGCCCGCGCTGCTGCGCTGGCCGTGACCTACGAGGCAGACGCACTGGAGGCAAAGGCTCCCCAAGTCAAGACCAAGGCTGACTTTGCTGCGCTGGACCGCCACCAAGCAGCGGTGCGCGCCCTGCGCAAGCAAGCCTTGCAGCACATCAACAGCTTTCTGCATCGCCTGTGCACGGTGCGCGTGCTCGACCCCGCCTGCGGTAGCGCCAACTTTCTGTACGTGACGCTCGAACATCTGAAGCGCCTGGAGGGCGAGGTGCACAACCAACTGGACGACTTGGGCCATACGCAGGATGCATTGGACTTGGGCCGCGAAACGGTCACGCTGCAGCAATTGCGCGGCATTGAGCTCAACGAGCGTGCCGCCGCCCTGGCCGAGCTGGTGCTGTGGATTGGCTACCTGCAGTGGCACATTCGCGCACGCGGCAACGCGGCCGTGGCAGAACCCGTGGTGCACAACTACGGCAACATCGAGTGCCGCGACGCGGTGCTGGCCTGGGACGCGCTGGAGCTGGCCTATGACGATGCGGGCCAGTTGCGCAGCCGCTGGGATGGGCGCACGTTCAAGGCGCACCCGGTCACGGGGGAAATGGTGCCGGATGAGGCCGCGCAGGTGCCGCAGTGGCACTACCGGGGCGCACGCCGGGCAAACTGGCCGCAGGCCGATTTCATCGTGGGCAATCCGCCGTTTATTGGAAAGTTGCGCATGCGCGAGGCGCTGGGCGACGGGTATGTGGAGGCCCTGCGCGGGGCCTGGCCTGCAGTGCCGGAGAGTGCGGACTTTGTCATGTACTGGTGGCACCACGCGGCGCAACTCGTTGGCAGCGGACAGGTGGAGCGCATGGGGCTGATTACCACCAACAGCCTGACGATGATTTTCAACCGGCGGGTGGTGCAGGCGGCGTTGGAGGGGGATGCGGGGGATTCAAAGGCAGGGCGTGCGGGCGACAGTGCCGGGGCTGGGGGACAGGCTGACGCCGCCCTCATACTGCCAAATGCGCAGAAATCGGGCGGCCCCAGCCTGCCCCCCAGCCCTGCCAGCGCCGTGCCTTGCCACCTGGAAATGGCGATACCGGACCACCCGTGGGTGGACAGTGCCAACGGCGCGGCGGTACGGATTGCCATGACGGTTTTGGCAGCTGGGATAGGTGAAGGCGTGGTGCAGACCGTGACGGACGAGAAGGCCGGGGAACATGGAGAGATGAGCGTTCAGCTGAGCGAGTGCCAAGGCCTCATCCATGCCGACCTGAAAACGGGCGTGAACGTCACAGAAGCGCAAGCATTGCACTCCAACGCAAAGATCAGCAGCACCGGGGTGATTCCCCACGGTGCGGGCATGCTCTTAACACCGCAAGACGCGGCAGCAATGGAGCCCGATGCCCCCATCAAGCCGTATCGCAACGGCAAAGACCTGACAGACAAGCCGCGCAACCTTCTGGTCATTGACTGCTACGGATTGACTGCAGAGCAGTTACGCGACCGCTATCCCCGGCTCTACCAGTGGTTAATCGACCGCGTGAAACCGGAACGTGATGTCAACAACGACAAAGATTTGCGCGAAAAATGGTGGCTGCATCGGCGCAACAACGACGATATGCGCCGTGCGCTAGCGGGGCTTTCGCGCTACATCGGCACGGTCATGACCGCCAAGCACCGGGTGTTCCAGTTCCTGGACGGAACAATCTTGCCCGATCAGATGATCGTCGCCATCGCCCTGGACGATGCCTACACCCTGGGCGTGCTCTCCAGCCAGTTGCACATCGACTGGGCGCTCGCCACGGGCGGCACGCTGGAAGATCGGCCGCGCTACAACAAATCCCGCTGCTTCGAAACCTTCCCCTTCCCCGACGCGGACACTGGCCTGACCGACGCCCTGCGCAGCCGCATCGCCCACTTGGCCGAGCACATCGACACCCACCGCAAACGGGTTTTGGGCTTGTTGCCTTCCATCAGCGAACCAAGCGCTACAGACCCAGCGCTGGGGCGGGAGGGGCCGGGGGCCGATTTCTGTGCATTTGACAGCATGAGGCCCCCGGCCCCTCCTGCCCCGGCGCGTGCGCAAACCGAGGCCGCACCCGCAGCCACCCCAGCACAACCGGGCTTGACCCTGACCGGCCTGTACAACGTGCTCCAAGCCCTCCGCGAAGGCCGCCCGCTTAACGCAAAGGAAAAAACCATCCACACCCACGGCCTGGTGGGCGTGCTGCGCGAACTGCACGACGAACTCGACGCCGCCGTGCGCTCCGCCTACGGCCTGGGCACGGTCGCCAGCACCGAAGACACGCTGGCCCACCTGGTCGCACTCAACGCCCAGCGCGCCGCCGAAGAGGCAGCGGGCCGCGTGCGCTGGCTGCGCCCGGCTTTCCAAAACCCCGCTGCGCCCCGGCAAACGCCGCTTTCGCTATCAAATCAGGAGCTTCAACCCAATAATTTACGCGGGCTAGATGCCAATTTGACATCAAAACCCAGCGCCACGGTTGCCACCCAACCCTGGCCCGCCACCCTGCCCGAGCAGGTGCGCGCCGTCGCCGCCATCCTCGCCGCGAGCCCCACCCCGTTGCCCGTGGCCACCCTGGAAGCCCACTTCAAAGGCCGCGGCCCCTGGAAAAAGGGCTTGCCCCTCATCCTCGACACCCTGGCCGCACTGGGGCGGGCGCGGGGGGATGAAAGCGGGTGGCGAGGCTAGACGATGTTTGTCATTTGTACTAACATTTCGGTAACTGATCTCACAAAATAGGTGTTGCCATGACAGCCGTTGCATCGTCGCCTTCCGCCCGCTCTGCCCGACTTGGGCTACGCGCCACCCCCGAACAGGAGGTGGTGCTGCGCCGTGCCGCCGAGGTGGCCCACA
>CAZDDK010000211.1:0-5741 GCA_964504185.1 uncultured Rhodoferax sp.
TCCTTGAGCAGGCCCGGAGACTTGACCAGGATTTCGCCGTTGTCGGCCACCTTGATTTCCACCCCCTGGCAGGGCACGCCCACCGTGTCGGCGCGGGCCTCGTGGTCGGGCTGCAGGCAGACGAACACGGCGGTCTCGGTGGAGCCATAGAGCTGCTTCAAATTGATGCCGATGGAGCGGAAGAAACTAAACAGGTCTGGCCCGATCGCCTCGCCAGCGGTGTAGGCCTCGCGCACCCGGCTCATGCCCAGGGTATTGCGCAAGGGGCCGTAGACACACAGGTTGCCCAGGCCGTACAGAACCCGGTCCATAAGGGAGACGGACTTGCCGTCCATCAGCGTGGGGCCGACCCGTTTGGCCACGTCCATGAAATAGTGGAACATGCCGCGCTTGATGGCCCCGGCGTCTTCCATGCGGATCATCACACTGGTCAGCAGGCCTTCAAACACCCGGGGCGGAGCAAAGTAATAGGTGGGACCGATCTCCTTCAGGTCGATGGTCACCGTGGCAGCCGACTCGGGGCAATTGACCACATAGCCACAGGCCAGCCACTGGGCGTAGGAGAAGATGTTCTGGCCAATCCAGGCCGGCGGCAGGTAGGCCAGCACTTCCTCCGAGCCGGTGAGCCGGTCAAAGTCGGCACCCACCTGCGCGCGATTGAGCAGCGAGTGATGGGTGTGCACCACCCCTTTGGGGTTGCCCGTGGTGCCGGAGGTGAAAAACATGGCCCCCACGTCGTCGGGCCGCGCCTGGTTGACTTCGCGGGTATAAAAATCGGGGTGCAGACCGACAAAGACCTTGCCTGCGGCCAACAGCTCGTCCAAGGCGGCCAGGCAGGGATCGTCGTATTTGCGCAAGCCGCGCGGATCGTCGAAATAGATGTGCGCCAGCTGGGGGCATTGCTCGCGAATTTCCAGCAACTTGTCCACCTGCTCCTGGTCCTCGGCGAAGGCAAAACGCACTTCGGCGTTGTTGATGGGAAAGACGCACTCGGCGGCGGCGGCGTCCTGGTACAGCGGCACCGGAATGGCCCCCAGGGATTGCACCGCCAACATGGTGGCATACAGGCGCGGGCGGTTGGCACCCACGACCACCATGTGCTCGCCCCGGCGCAGCCCCGCCTGGTGCAGGCCGGCCGCCAGATGCTGCACCAGGGCCGACAGGTCCGACCAGGACAATGACTGCCAGATCCCGTATTCCTTTTCACGCATGGCGGGTGCATTGGGGCGCTCGCTGGCGTGCTTGTGAAGTAGCTGCGGAAAAGTCGTTTGCATTCCGAATCCTTGTCACCGTTGCCAAACCCCGTTACCAAAAAACAGGGCTGTCTATGGGTGCCATTATTAGTGCGGCATTTGACGCCAAGTTGTCGTTTGGACGACAATCCATGCAGATTGAACTAGGTGTTTTCCCTTCACTTTCTGGCAACTTACGGACCCTGCCCATGCACGCCGACTCTGCCCTGCACCAGCGCCGCCGCAGCCTCACCCCCATTGAGCTGGACGCCATTCCGTGGATCCAGCTGCTGTCCGCACAGGAACGGGAACGGGCCATCGGTGAACTGAAAATCGCCGACGCCAGCCCCGGTGAATACATCTGCCGCATGGGCCGCCCGGTCACCTACTGGTTCGGTGTGGTGGACGGCCTTTTGAAGATGAGCAGCGACAACGCCGACGGCCAGACCATGACCTTCACCGGCGTGCCACCCGGCGGCTGGTTTGGCGAGGGCACGGCCATGAAGCGTGAAACCTACCGCTACAACATCCAGGCCCTGCGCAAAAGCCGCGTCGCAGGCCTGCATGTGGACACCTTCCACTGGCTGCTGGACCACTCCATCGGTTTTAACCGCTTCGTGATGAACCAGCTCAACGAACGCCTGGGCCAGTTCATCGCCGCGCGCGAAATCGACCGCATGACCAACCCCGACATCCGTGTGGCACGCAGCCTGGCCACGCTGTTCAACCCGGTGCTCTATCCCAACGTGGGGGAGGTGCTGCGCATCACCCAGCAGGAACTGGCCTACCTGGTGGGCCTGTCCCGCCAGCGGGTCAACGAGGCGCTGACCGCACTGGCCGCGCATGGCACCATCCAGGTGGAATACGGCGGGCTGCGGGTCATCAACCTGCACGCCCTGCGCAGCCAGACAGTGTTCAGATGAAATAGGCCACTAGCCCGCGTAAAATATAGCAATATAGCTACTATATTTATAGCAATGACAGAACCCAAGCCCCCCACAACCTTCCGCCGCGCCCCGCCCCCCGCAGGCAAGGCCCCGGCCAACTGCGCGCCCATCCCCGCCGGGCAGACCAACACAGCGGCCCACGGTGCCAATGGCACCATCCGCCTGAACAAGCGCATGGCCGAACTGGGCCTGGCCTCGCGGCGTGAGGCCGATGACTGGATCGCCAAGGGCTGGGTCAAAGTCAACGGGCGGGTGGCCGAGATGGGCATGCAGGTGGCTCCGGACGCCCGCATCGAAGTCACGCAGCAGGCCAAGGGTGCCCAGGCCAACCAGGTCACCATCCTGCTGAACAAGCCCATCGGCATCGTCAGCGGCCAGGCCGAGGACGGCCACCAACCCGCCATCACCCTGATCCAGCCACAGAACCGCTGGAGTGACGACAACGCCCGCTTCTTCTTCCACGGCAGCCAGCTCAAGAGCCTGGTGCCGGCCGGGCGGCTGGACGTTGACTCCACCGGCCTCCTGGTGCTGACGCAGGACGGGCGCGTGGCGCGCCAGCTGATTGGCGAAGACTCGGGCATGGAGAAGGAATACCTGGTGCGCGTGGTCTACACCGGCGTGGCCAACCCAGCGGCGGCCCACTCACCAGCCGCCACCTACGGCGCGCGCGCGGCAGCCCGCCCTGCCCCGCCGACCCAACTGAGCCGCATCGACGATGACGACCCGGTCAGCTCCGACGTGCAGTCCGTGCTTCCGCTGGAAAAGCTGCGCCTGCTGCGCCACGGCCTGCGCCTGGACGACCAGGCTCTGAAGCCTGCCCAGGTGGAGTGGCAAAACCCCGAGCAACTGCGCTTTGTGCTGACCGAGGGCAAAAAACGCCAGATCCGGCGCATGTGCGAGCTGGTCGGCCTGAAAGTGGTGGGCTTGAAGCGCGTGCGCGTCGGCAAGGTCATGCTGGGCAACCTGCCGGTGGGGCAATGGCGGTATCTGGCACCGCACGAAAAGTTCTAGCGCCTGCGGCGGCCAGGAATACCCAGAAACGGGCACCTGGCCAGCAGGAAGCATCGCGGCCTACTTGATGGGCGAAAGCAAATTCGTGTTGGTCACCAGGTTACGCACACCGTGGGCGTGGTCTTCCTTGAACACATTGCCCTCGCACCACTTGCCTACGCTTTCGGCGCTGACCTTGAGTACCTTGGGCCGCACGCTCCAGGATACCTGCAGTGGAGACCCCTTTTCGTTATAGGCCGGGCCGGTGGTAGAACCGGCGTATTGCACCGGCGTACCGGTGTTGGTGGGAATATGCATGGCCTGGTGGTACCCACTGCGTTGGCCCACCTCGACAAACTTTGCGAAATCGGCAGCCTTGGGGTTATTGACCAGCACAAACACCTGGGCCTCCACGCGCAGCTGTGGGTTGGACAGGTTTTCATTCAAACACGCGCCCAGCGTCGGTCCTGGGGTGATTTGGGCTGTGGAATGCACATAGTGCAGCTCAACCGTGTCCCCCGCGTTCAGGCTACCGTGCTCGCTTTTGCACACCGCCTGCTCCAGGGGCGTTTTTTCGGCTTTGGTCAGTTTGCCGCTGTACACAAAACCGGTTTGGTAACCGTGGCCGTCGCCATTGCCCGCAGACTTGCTGAACTGCCCGCCTTTGTGCTCGGCGTTGGCATGGAAGTGGATGTTGCACAGATTCATCACCCGATAACCCGGCGCAGGGGCAAACGAGCGGGCGTTCTTGCCACCCTTGGCGGCAATGTCACGCGGGGATTGCGGGCCAAAACCTTTGCCTTCAGTGTTGGCCACCAAGGCAGCATTCTGTCCTTTGATGATGTCATCTGCCACCGCACCGTGGCCATGGTCGCCCGAACCCGCCGCCCACGCGGACAGAGACAAACAGACCGGTGCAACCAGCCACACTCGCTTGCATACTTTCATGACTCATTCCCTCCAATCGTGAGCAGCACCTGCCGCGCAGATGGACCGCCAGTCTTGACGCACGGCAATTGCAGGAAAGCCTTGAAGCCGCCCCATCCGGGTAAATACGCGTACCCAGCACCCACCACACGACCACATTGGACCCATGTAGGATCACTCTATGCGCCATACCCCCCAACCCCAACCTGAAACCCCCGCGCGACCACCCCAGGCCGGTAAGCACCTGCGTCCGTCGGACCTGCGGGCAGCCGCGCAGTTGGCCGTGCAAGCCACACGCGGCGCAGCGACGATGGCCGAGGGCGTGCACCACGCGGTGCTGGGCACCATGGGGCTCAACGGCCGCAGCCAAAAGGACAAGACACTCCCCCCCCAGACCCGTGGCCTTACCGGTTTTGTCTACCGCACGGTGCACGGCGTGACCGAGTTGGTGGGCAAGGGGTTGGAGGCCGCGTTCACCAAGCTGGAGCCGCTGCTGGAATCCCTGGTGGATGCACCGCCCGAGACGCCGGAGCGCGAAGCCGTGCTGGCCGCCCTGAACGGGGTGCTGGGCGACCGTCTGGCGCAGACCCACAACCCGCTGGCCACGCCGATGACGCTGCGCCACCAGGGCCGGGTGCTGAACCCGCAGTCCCCGCCCGCCCTGCCGCTGGCCACGGGGAAAATCTTGCTGCTGATCCACGGGCTGTGCATGAATGACCTGCAGTGGCGCGTCGCGCCGCGTGAGGATGGCAAACCGGTTGCCGACCATGGTGCCACACTGGCTGCAGAGCGGGGCTACACCCCTATTTATTTGCGCTACAACACGGGGTTGCACACCTCGCAAAACGGCCAGGAACTGGCCCTGCTACTGGAGCAACTGCTGGCCCACTGGCCGGTGCCGGTACAGGAACTCACTGTGCTCGTGCACAGCATGGGGGGGCTGGTGATCCGCAGCGCGGTGCATGCCGCCCGGCAACGCGGCCTGCACTGGCCCCATCAGTTGAAGAACATCGTCTTCCTGGGCACGCCGCACCATGGCGCACCGCTGGAGCGCGCCGGCAACTGGGTGGATGTCGTGCTGGGTGCCACGCCGTTCAGCAAACCCTTTGCCAGGCTGGGGCAGTTGCGCAGTGCTGGCATTACCGATCTGCGCTATGGCTTTGTGCTCGATTCAGACTGGGCCAACCACGACCGTTTCAAACGCAAGCCCGACAGACGCGCCCCCCTGCCACTGCCCGAGGGCGTGGCCTGTTACACCGTGGCGGCCACCACCGCCGCCCGGCGCAGCCCACTGGCCGACCGCCTGATCGGCGACGGGCTGGTGCCCTTGCCCAGTGCGCTGGGCCAGCATACCGATGCGCGCCACCAACTGGACTTTGCCAAGTCGGCACAAGCCATCCTGTACCGCACCCACCACATGGAGTTGCTGCACAGCCCCTCCGTCACCCCGCTGTTGCTGAGCTGGCTCTAGGAGCCTGGGCGGCGGAGCGCTTTGCGCAGGTAAAGGAGGAGCCCGCACAGCGGGCGGGGGACACGGAGCAAAACGCTCTGCCGCCCAGCCTCCTAACCCCATTGCGGCGTAGCCCGCGCAATGATGGCCGCACAATCCACCCCGCGCGGCAAGTTGCCAAAGGTCAGTCCGCTA
>CAZDDK010000212.1:0-5723 GCA_964504185.1 uncultured Rhodoferax sp.
GCCGTTGAATCACTTCACGGACTGCGGTTTCGATCAACCCTGTCAGCGTTTCGCCTTCGCGCAAGACACTCTCCGCAGCTTCACGCAGCTGGGGCTCCACACGAAGCGAGGGAAGCGTGGCGGTCTTCATGGGGTTTTACTTGCGTTGCATTTGCGATGCAACCAGTATAGATCAGCTCCCCGCCACCTGCATGCGGTTGATCAGGATGGAGCCCACCGTCTTGGCACCGTAGTTGTAGGTATCGGCCCCCACGGCCTCGATGCCTTTGAGCATGGACTTCATGTTGCCGGCAATGGTGATCTCGTGCACGGGAAAGGCAATGTGGCCGTTCTCTACCCAGAATCCGCTGGCACCCCGAGAATAATCACCTGTGACGTAGTTCACGCCCTGGCCCATGAGCTCGGTCACAAACAGTCCGGTCCCCAGTTTTTGCAGCATGGCATCCAGGTCATCCCAGGGCCGGGTCTGGCGCGAGGTGAAGCTCAGGTTGTGCGAGCCGCCCGAATTGCCGGTGGTCTGCATGCCCAGCTTGCGCGCGGTGTAACTGCTCAGGAAGTAGCCCTGCACGCGCCCACCCTCAATCACCTTGCGCGCCTTGACGTTCACGCCTTCATCGTCAAACGGCGAACTGCCCTTGCCCCGCAGGATGAAAGGGTCTTCAAACAGGTCGATGTGCCGGGGCAGCACCACCTTGCCCAGGGAGTCGAGCAAGAACGTGCTCTTGCGGTACAGGGCACCGCCACTGAGGGCCTGCACCAGCGATCCCACCATACCGGCAGCCAACGGCGACTCGAACAGCACCGGGCATTCCACGGTGTGGATCTTGCGCGCCTTCAGGCGGCTCAAAGCCCGTTCGGCGGCGTAACGGCCAATGGCGTGCGGCGAGGCCAGCGCATCCGGGTGGCGCTGCGAGCTGTACCAGGCGTCACGCTGCATGTCACGGCCCTTGCCGGCAATGGGCGAGACCGACATGGAGTGGCGCGAACTGGCGTAGCCACCCCGAAACCCGTGCGTGTGGGCGCTGAAAAAATGCGATTGCTGGGCCGACACGGCCGCACCTTCGCTGTTGGTGATCTTCTTGCTGGTTCCCAGGGCAGCAGCCTCGCACTCCTGGGCCAGGCGCATCGCGTCCTCGCTGGTGATGGCCCATGGAAAAAAAAGGTCCAGATCGCGTTCGCGGTCGGCCACCGGTGCAATGTCCTTCAGGTCTGGCAGACTGGCAAACGGATCTTCGGCGGTGAAACGGGCAATGTCAAAAGCCGCGCGCGCGGTTTGCGCAATGGCCTCTTCCGAAAAATCCGACGTGCTGGCATTGCCCCGGCGCTGCCCGACATACACCGTCACACCCAGGGACTTGTCGCGGTTGCGCTCCACGTTTTCCAGCTCCCCATTGCGCACCGACACGCTCAGGCCGCAGCCTTCGGACACTTCGGCACCGGCGTCGGTAGCCCCCAGTTTCTTGGCATGCGCCAGGGCGGAGTCCACCAGCGACTCGAAAAACGGCCTGCTGTAGGCGAAGCCGCTATCGGCAGGTTTGGTCGTGATGACGCTGCTTACAGCGGACTGAGAGGGGGAATGGGGGTTCGTCATAGCGGAGGCTATGATACCGGGGCTTATGAGTAAACTAAAAAAAGGCTATTTTGTCCGGGGCCAGTTCGTGGCCGAGGGCAGCGAACTCGACCTGGAGTTCAAACGCGAGCTCAAGGGCACGGACGAGAAGAGCCGCACCGACCTGAAACGTGAAAGCACCGAACTGCAGAAACTGGGTGAAGACCTGTTGACCCTGCGTGCCGACCTGCTGGAGCGCCTGGGGCTTCCCGACAAACTGCTGGAAGCCCTGACCGAGTACAAACGCATCACCAACTTTGAGGGGCGTCGGCGTCTGATGCAGTTCATCGGCAAACGCATGCGCCAGTTGGAGCCCGACACCCACGAAGCCATTCGCAAGGCACTGGTGGAGCAGCACACGCCCTCGGCGCTGGAAACCCAGACCCTGCACGCCGCCGAGCAGTGGCGCGACCGCCTGATTGCCGACGACGACGCGCTGGGTCAGTGGGTCAACACCTGCCCGACCACCGATGTGCAGCAACTGCGCGCGCTGATCCGCCAGGCCCGCAAGGATGCCAAGCCCGAGAAACCGGGCGAAGCTGTGCGCCATGGGCGCTCCTACCGCGACATCTTCCAGATCGTGCGCGAGCACCTGATGCACCCGGACGATGGCTCGGACCCCTCCACACTGGATGGTTTGCCACACAACCCTGGAGCCGACGCGTGAGTGACGCCAACGCCTTGCCACCGCTGGACGCCGTGAAGATTGGCATCGTCTCCATCAGCGACCGCGCCTCCAGCGGCGTCTACGAGGACAAGGGCCTGCCCGCGCTGCAGGACTGGCTGGGACGCGCCCTGCACAACCCGCTGGCCTTTGAGGCGCGCCTGATTCCCGACGAAGCACCGATCATCAGCGCCACGCTCATTGAGCTGGTGGATGCCGGCTGCAGCCTGGTGCTGACCACCGGCGGCACCGGCCCGGCGCTGCGTGACGTAACGCCCGAGGCCACCCTGGCCGTGGCGCACAAGGAGATGCCGGGCTTTGGTGAACAAATGCGCCAGATCAGCCTGAAATTTGTACCGACCGCCATCCTGTCGCGCCAGGTGGCCGTGATCCGCGATCAAAGCCTGATCATCAACCTGCCTGGGCAGCCCAAGGCGATTGCGGAAACCCTCGAAGGCCTGAAGGACGCCAATGGTGCGCAACTGGTCAACGGCATCTTTGCCGCCGTACCTTATTGCATCGACTTGATCGGTGGACCCTACCTGCAAACGGTGGATGCGGTCTGCAAGGCCTTCCGTCCCAAGACGGCGATCCGGCCAAAACACCCTTAAATTGACTATTTCCCCACCAGCTGGTTGAGCCGTTCGGCCTCAAAGCACTCGCTGCGGGCGGCGTCGCCGGGCACGCAATCGGGTGTGCAATCGGCATTGGCGCGGGTGGCCGACAGGGTTTCGATCGCCTTCCACAAGAGCGCAATCTGGTGTTCCTGGCCCGAAGCCGAATCGATCAGGCCACGCAAGGCCTGGCTCACCGGATCGTCATCCTGCGTGATGCCATAGGCGGTGAACTTGGGCTCGGAGTGCGTCACGTCCGCGCTCTCGCCGGTCTTGCTGGGAATAATGCGTGCCGGAATGCCCACCGCAGTGGCACCCGCTGGCACGGGCTTGATGACCACCGCGTTGGAGCCGATCTTGGCACCGTCCCCCACCACGAATCCGCCCAGCACCTTGGCACCGGCGCTCACCACCACGTCCCGCCCCAAAGTGGGGTGGCGCTTGGTGCCCTTGTAGAGCGAGGTACCGCCCAACGTCACTCCCTGATAAATGGTGCAGCCATCGCCGATTTCGGCCGTTTCGCCCACCACTACGCCCATCGCGTGGTCGAAGAACACACGCTCGCCCACCACCGCTCCGGGGTGAATTTCGATGCCCGTGGCCCAGCGCGCCAGGTGTGAAATGAAGCGCCCCATCCACTTCAACCCATGGGTCCAGCACCAGTGGGCCGGGCGGTGCAGGATGACGGCATGCAGACCCGGATAGCAGGTCAGTACCTCCCAGGTGCTGCGGGCGGCCGGGTCCCGGTCAAGAATGCACTGAATGTCGGAGCGAAGGCGGGAAAACATGGGTGAAGTCTATAGGAGTTGCAGCCCCCCCACCGGCGCTAAGGTGCCTCGTGGCGGCCCGGAAGCGGATTGGCACTGGTCTGCTGCAGAATGGATTTCGCAATGCCACGCAGGATATGGATTTCCTCCTGCGTGACCTGGGCCCGGTTGAACAGGCCATTGAGGCGCGGCATCAGTTTTTTGGGGGCCGTGGGGTCCAGGAACTCCAGCGCCACCAGGGCCTGCTCCAAATGCGCCAACATGCCGGCCACCTGGGCGGCATCGGCCCGCACCGGTGCCGGGGCCTGCGCCACACTCTGTGCACCAAAGCCCCCCAGCGCCAAACGCCATTCGTAGGCAATGACTTGCAGCGCAGCGCCCAGGTTCAAGGAACCGAACTGCGGATTGCTGGGAATGCTCAGACAGGCATGACAGCGGTACACGTCCTCGTTGCGCATGCCGAAACGCTCCGAACCAAACAGGAACCCCACGCCCTGTTGGGGTCCCAAGCTAATGGCAGAATCGGCCTTTAGCCCGCGTGGAATATCGGCATATTGCTTCGATTTTGATAGCACTTCGAAGTGTGAACGGGGCTCCACCGTGGGTGGCCCGAAGTCCCGCGGCGTCATGGCAGTGGCGCACAGATGGGTCAATCCGTCCAGCGCCCCGTCCAGGGTGTCCACGATGCGGCACTTCTCCAGCACATCCAGGGCCCCGCTGGCGCGTTGGATGGTCTCCTCGCGCCGCAGCACATTGGACCAGCGGGGTGCGACCAGCACCAGATCGTCAAAGCCCATGGTTTTCATGGCGCGGGCACACGCCCCCACGTTACCGGCGTGGCTGGTGTGGATGAGAATGAAGCGAGTTTGCATGGAGACGCGGTAAAATGCGCCTATTGTCGCCGCCTGCATCGACAGCCGGTCCTCCCAGCTCTTCACCACAATTTATGTCGTCCAACCTGCACCCCATGATCAACGTGGCCGTCAAGGCCGCGCGCGCCGCCGGTTCCATCATCAACCGCGCCGCACTCGATATCGAATCCGTCCGTGTCTCCCAGAAGAAGGCCAACGACTTCGTCACCGAGGTGGACCACGCCGCAGAGCAGGCGATCATAGAAACCCTGCTGGCCGCCTACCCCGGCCATGGCATCTGGGCTGAGGAAACTGGCCGCGAACACGGTGCCAAGGATTCCGAATTCGTCTGGATCATCGATCCGCTGGACGGCACCACCAACTTCATTCACGGACTGCCGGTGTATTGCGTGAGCATTGCGCTGGCGGTCAAGGGCAAGATCGAGCAGGCGGTCGTCTACGACCCCACCCGCAACGACCTGTTCACGGCCACCAAGGGGCGCGGTGCCTTCCTCAATGACCGCCGCATCCGGGTTTCCAAGCGCATTGCCTTGAAAGATGCGCTGATTTCCACCGGTTTCCCCTTCCGCCCCGGCGACAAC
This sequence comes from uncultured Rhodoferax sp., assembly GCA_964504185.1. Lineage (GTDB taxonomy): Bacteria > Pseudomonadota > Gammaproteobacteria > Burkholderiales > Burkholderiaceae_C > Allorhodoferax. The sequence continues at coordinate 5,108 of CAZDDK010000212.1, forward strand.
TTTGCCAGCTATCTGACCATGATGGGCGACGTGATGCAGCGCACGGCCGGCCTGCGCCGCCCAGGTGCTGCCGCACTGGACCTGGCCTACGTGGCCGCTGGCTATACCGAAGGATTTTTCGAAACCGGCCTGCAACCCTGGGATGTGGCGGCGGGTTCGCTGCTGGTGACCGAGGCCGGCGGACTTGTCGGCAACTTCACCGGCGAAGCCGAGTTTCTGTACCAGCAGGACTGCCTGGCCGGCAACCCACGCATCTACGGCCCGTTGATTGGCAGTCTGGGCAAGTACAGCAAATTTGCCAGCGCCGGGGAAAAGGCGGCTGTGCGTCAGTCGGCCGACAACTGAAGGTTCTCCACTGGCACCGGGCGGCCGAAGAAGTAGCCCTGAAAGGCCTTGCAACCGCAGCGCAACAAAAAGTCGCGCTGCCCGGCAGTTTCCACCCCTTCGGCCACCACGCTCAGGTCCAGGCTTTTGGCCAGGCTCATGATGGTGCGGGCAATGGCCGCGTCATTGGGGTCCTCCAGCACATCGCGCACAAAGGACTGGTCAATCTTGAGCTGGTCCAACGGCAATCGTTTCAGATAGGACAGGGACGAGTAACCGGTGCCAAAGTCAT
>CAZDDK010000213.1:0-5722 GCA_964504185.1 uncultured Rhodoferax sp.
CGCATCATGGCGCACACACCACACCGCCTACCCGCGCACAAGCCGCGTTACCTGATGGGCGTGGGCACCCCCGAGGACCTGGTGCAGGGTGTAGCCGAAGGTGTGGACATGTTCGACTGCGTGATGCCCACCCGCAACGCGCGCAACGGCACGCTGTTCACGCGGTATGGCGATCTGAAGATTCGCAACGCCCGCCACAAAACCGACCACCAGCCGCTGGACGCCAGCTGCACCTGTTATGCCTGCGCGGGCACCTCTGGCGTGTCGTGGGACCAGGGCGGACGCGAAGGGTTCTCGCGGGCCTACTTGCACCACCTGGACCGCTGCGGCGAGATGCTGGGCCCCATGCTGGCCACCGTGCACAACCTGCATTACTACCTGAACCTGATGCGCGAGGTGCGCGACGCGCTGGATGCCGGCACCTTTGGTGCATTTCGGGCGCGGTTCAAGGCGGAACGGGCGCGGGGCATTTGACCCCGCGCGCCCGGGGTTCGCATCAGGTACCGATCTTGCCGCCGTCGTTCTTGGTGATGACGATGGTGGCCGAACGGGGGCGCTTGCCCGCGCCGTAACCCACGCTGCTGGGCCACTGGCTGGTGTACTTGGCGGGGTCGGCAATGTCGGCCAACGCAGTCGTCTCACCCGGGTGCTGAATGTTGATGAACACCGCCTTGCCATCCGGCGTTTCGCACAGGCCCGTGATCTCGCAGGCCTTGGGACCGACCAGGAAGCGCTTGAGGGTGGACGGCGTGGGTGTCTTGCCCACAAAGGTGTCTACCGCCAGCGTGCTGCCGTTGGCCTTGGTGTAGTTCAGTGTCTTTTTGCCACCGTCACCCACCTGGCCCGGCAGGGCGGCCAGCATCATGCAGTTGGTCACGTCGGTGTAGGCACCGTCGTCGGTCTGGATCCACATGATGCCGGTGGCGGGACTGAACACCAGTCCATCGGGGCTGGAGAAGTCCTGGTCGGCGGTCAGGTTGGACAAATTGACCTTGCTGCCATCGGCATCACTTTGCGCGCCCAGGGCGTACAAATCCCACGTGAAGGTAGTGGCACCCGCACCGGCGGAGCCTTCTTTCATGCGGACGATGTGGCCGTTGGGGTTGCCCTCCTGCTTGGAGCTGCCCTTCATGTCGGTGTAGGCACGCGGGTTGGCGCTGTCCGGGGCCAACTGGCTGCTTCCGGTGGGGTCCACGCGGCGGTTGCTGTTGTTGGTCAGCGAGTAATAGATTTCGCCATTGGCCGGGTTGACCGAACACCACTCGGGGCGGTCCATCTTGGTGGCACCCACGGCGTCGGCGGCCAGGCGGGAGTTGACACACACGTCGGCCTGGTCGGAAAAGGCGTAGCCGGTGTAGCCTGCCACGGCCGGGTTGCCGATGCCCAACTCCAGCCACTGGCCACTGCCGTCGGCGTTGAACTTGGCCACGTACAGTTTTCCGCTGTCCAGGTACTTGTCGCCGGTAGCCACCACGTCGGCACTGTTGGCGTCTGCCGCATCCCAGTTGGCTGCGCTCACATATTTGTAGATGTATTCGTTGCGGGCGTCGTCTCCCATGTACACCGCCAAGGGCTTGCCGACCACCGGCAGGCCGAAGGCAGCGCTTTCGTGGGCGTATCGACCCAGTGCGGTGCGCTTCTTGGCCATCCGGGCCTTGTTGTAGGGGTCGATTTCAACGATGTAGCCTTGGGCGTTCATCTCATTGCGATAGTCGTCGCTGCCCGTGCTGCTGGTGCCGGTTTTGCTGTTGTTCCAACGCACATACTTGTCATCGGCACCGCCGGTCTCCCAGCCGTGGCGTGAGGCCGCGCCCTGATTTCGGCCGTAGCGCTTGAGCGACGTCACACTCTTGTCGCCACGGGCGGCATCGTCGCTTGCACTGCGGGTGAAGTAGCCCGCCCAGTTTTCTTCACCGGTCAAAAAGCTGCCCCAGGGTGATTTGCCGGTGCCACAGTTATTGATGGTGCCGCGTGTATGCGTGCCGGTGGGCGAATATTTGGTCACCATCAGGGCGTTGCCCCGGGCCGGACCGGATATTTCCATCGGTGTCAGTGATGTGAGGCGGAAATTCATGGCCGAGTTTTGCACCGTGGCCCACTTGCCGCCAGTCTGCTTGACCTCGACCACCGACACGCCGTGAATCGCCGTTTCCTTGTCCACTTCGGACGCCGGGCGTGGCAGCGTGGTGGTGCCACCATTGGAGTGCAGAAAGTGGGAGCTGAGCTTTTCGTCCGTGGTGGCCTCGTGGTTCATGGCCAGCAGGCCACGGTCCACTGCGGTGCGCGAAGGCTTGCCTGAAGCATCCAGACCAAACCACTCCATGCCGTCATGGTGGTCACCGGCGCGGTTCTCGAAATCGGTGTCACTGCCATCGTTCTTGTAGGCAGCGGTGGCGGCGGTCAGCGGGTCGCCCAAAGCGTAAATCACACTGGTGCTGTAGCCAGCGGGTACCACCACCGAGTCGGCCAGGCTCTTGGCCACGGCGGAGAAGCCCAGCAGCGTGGCAGCCGGGGTGGCTGGCTCCACCACCACGCCACCACCACAGGCCGTCAGCCCCATTCCACCCAAGACTGCCGAGCCCACCGCGCCGACACCGCCGCGCAACAGGCTGCGCCGGGCCAGGCGGGCTTGCAGCACGGAATCAAAATCGGGATTGGCGCTGGTATTGGAATTTTCGTCGTTGAAATCGATGCGATCAGTCTTCATGGTGGGGGTCCTAGGGTGCTTGGTGCCAAGCGGGTTGAGCAAAACCCCAGACCATACGCATGCAAGATGACAGTTGCATGAAAGTCGCATGACGGCGCAATGTCGCATCTCCCCGCCCACGCGCGCTGCGGAAAGCCGCGCGGGAGGGATGACACGGATCGCGCGGCAGGCAGCCCCCGTGCATCTTGTTACGAGTTTGGGGGGCGCTGGCGCGAATCGCGTGCCATAAAATGAAACGCTCCATGATCGAGATCCTCGGTCGGTGTTCCATGGGCGCTTTCCAGATTAAGGACACATGATTGAATTGCCGATTAGCGTAGCCGCACCGAACGTCAGCAATACGGACGCACTGGCCGACGGAACCCGGCTGGGAGAGTTCGAAATCCGTGGCTTGATCGGCGTGGGCGGCTTTGGCATGGTCTACAGGGCCTACGACCACTCGCTGCAACGGGACGTGGCCATCAAAGAATACATGCCCACGGCCCTCGCCGGGCGCGTCCATGACGGTTTGCATGTGTCGGTCCGGACCTCCAGCGACCATGAAACGTTCCAGAACGGTCTTCGGACCTTCGTGGCCGAGGCCCGGATGCTGGCCAAGTTTGAACACCCATCCCTGGTCCGGGTGTTTCGCTTCTGGGAAGCCAACGACACAGCCTACATGGTCATGCCCCTGTACCGGGGCATGACACTCAAGCAGGCGCGCCAATGCATGCACCAGCCCCCCACGGAGGCCTGGCTGCGCAAGGTCTTGTGGTGCATTTTGGGTGCACTCAAGATGTTGCACCGGGGCACCGCCCTGCACCGCGACGTGTCCCCCGACAACATCTTCCTGCAAGACAGCGGCCCTCCGGTGCTGCTCGACCTGGGTGCGGCCCGGTTTGCCATCGGGGACACCGCCCGGCAACACACGGCCATTCTGAAGGTCAACTACGCACCCATCGAGCAATACGCGGACAGCGAGGGCATGCCCCAGGGGCCATGGACCGATTTGTACGCACTGGCCGCCGTGGTGTACGGCCTGTTGCGCAACGAGCCGCCCCTGCCCGCCATGATTCGCGTCGTCAACGACACCATGCCGCCCTTTGGGCAGGTCGTCAAAACGGTGGCAGTCGAATGGGGGCAGCACTACTCCGACCCCTTCATCCACAGCATTGCCAAGGCGCTCAGCGTCCAGCCCCAGGACCGCCCGCAGTCGGTTCGGGAGTTCGCCCGCAGCCTGGGGCTCAGCACACCGCACGGTCTGTCCTCATTCGACTGGCGTGCCGAACTGGGGCCTGCCTGCCTGCCCGCCAGCCCCTCCGCAGGTGCCACCCCTGACGGCAGCGCTACCGAGAAAACGCGCCCCAGCTCATCCAGCCCCGGCTACGCCCCTACGCAATTCATGGACCCGAACGACGATTCGGAGGAGTCGGCCGCCAGCGCGGCGCACTGGGGACCCGACAGTACACCCGCAACCCGGGACGCCACGCCGGTGGAGAGGCGGCACCGGCCGCGCGAACCCCTGCACCCAGCGCTGCCCTTGGAAAGCCCCGCCCCTGCCCGAGGCAAGAAGCCCGCCCGTTCCGCCCCTGCACACGGAGGTGGGCGGTCGTTGGCACCCAAAGCGGCCACTTGGACGGTGCTGGTGCTGCTGGTCTTGCTGGGCGTGCTGGCCACCGCCTGGGGTTTGCGCGGCGGGTCGGCAAAGGCCCCGGCACCAGCCTCCCCCCGCGCTGCGCTGCCGGAGGAAATCATCCTGGAGCAAGAACCCGCCCGTCCGCCCGGAGGGGCCAGTGAGGCGGTTGCCCAGGGTGCGCCGCCCGAGACGGCCATGGCGGGCGGTGCCCCGGCCTTGGCCGCCTCGGCCCCCGCTGACAGCAGCGCCAAAATTTCCGGGCGACCGCGCCCCGCATCCAAGCCCCCCCAGTTGGAGGCACCCAAAGCGGCTCCCTCTGCAGAGCCCGCCAGCGCCACGCCACCGCCCGCTGCCGTGGTGCAAGCCGTGTCCGCCCCCGCGCCCGCGCCGGTTACTGCGGAATCGCTGTGTGCGGATGCCAACTTCTTGTCACGTCCCATGTGCCTGTTCCGCGCCTGCCAGCGGCCCGAACTCGCGGGCACCGCGCGCTGCATCGAGTTGCAAAAGAACCTGCAACGTGGCCGGGACCCCAGCGAGGGCGGTTGACACAGTTCGTCCGCTGCGAGCGGGTGCCGCCGGCCCACAGGCTCATTGGCATTTTCCGCCTCTAGTCCGCGTAAATATTGATGATATAGCTATAAATTTAATAGCAAATCTCTAGGCCATCCAGTCACCAATGCCGCGCCAGCTCGCCACCCACGCAGGCAAGTCGGCCGCCGCCATGGGCCGCGCAATGGCATAGGCCTGGGCCTGGTCACACCCCAGGGCCATGAGCAAGGTACCGTGCGCCGCAGTCTCCACCCCTTCGGCAATGACTGCGCGGTGGAAAACCCCGGCCAGACCGATGACGCCCTTGACAATGGCCAGGTCATCGGCGTCCTCCAGCATGTCGCGCACGAAACTCTGGTCGATCTTGATGACTTCGGCCGGCAAGTGGCGCAGATGGGTGAGCGATGAGTAACCGGTACCGAAGTCGTCCAACGCGAAGCGCACACCCAGGGCCTGGCACTCCCGAATGGCCTGGAAGACCTGGGCCAGGTCCTCCATCGCGCTGGTCTCCAGTATTTCAAGCTCCAGGCAATCAGCCGCCACGCCGGGGTGGCGCACCAGTAGCGCGGTGAGCCGCTGGGAGAAATGCGCCTGCTGCAACTGCCGGGCACCAATGTTCACGCTCACGGTCAGGGCAAGCCCCAGCTCGTGCCACTGCACCATCTGGCGCAAGGCAGCCTCGATGACCTACTCACCCAGGTCCACACCCAGTGCATGGTTTTCGATGATCGGCAAAAACAGGCCCGGTGCCAGCAAGCCGCGCTGCGGATGCTGCCAGCGGATCAGGGCCTCGGCCCCCACCACGGCACCGGTGCGCATGTTCACCATGGGCTGGTAGTGCAGCACGAACT
>CAZDDK010000214.1:0-5712 GCA_964504185.1 uncultured Rhodoferax sp.
GCGTAGGCGCGGATGTTGGCCATGGACACGGGCTGGCCGCCACCGGTGTTGTTGGTGACGGTGATCATGCCGAACGGGATGCGGTGGCCTTGCTTTTGCAGTACCGCTTCGGCACGCGCCAGATCGATATTGCCCTTGAAGGGGTAGATCAGCGCGGGCTGCAGCCCCTCGGCAATCACCAGGTCCACGGCCTCAACGCCCATGTACTCCAGGTTGCCGCGCGTGGTGTCAAAGTGGCAGTTGTTGGGCACCAGATCGCCCGCCTTGCACACGGCACTGAACAGCACCTTCTCGGCGGCACGGCCCTGGTGGGTGGGCACGAAATACTGCATGCCAGTGATGTCCTGGATGACCTTTTCCAGCCGGTAGAAGCTGCGCGCACCGGCGTAGCTCTCGTCGCCCTCCATGATGGCACCCCACTGTTTGGAGGACATGGCACCGGTGCCGGAATCGGTCAGCCAGTCGATCAGCACGTCCTCGGCGTGCAGCTTGAAGACGTTGAGCTTGGCCTCCTCCAGCAAGCGCTCGCGCTCGGCGCGGGTGGTCATGCGGATGGGCTCGATGCTTTTGATGCGAAAGGGTTCGATGAGGGTCTTGGGCATGGTGTTCTCCGGTGGATGTTCAGACAAGGCCGCAAAGGTAGCACCGGGAAAACGGCTGTGGTGTCGGTGATTTCCAACACATTGGAAAAAATTCACGGTGCATGCAGCATTCAAAATACTATGAAATTTGTAGCTAACTATTCAATGTTTGCGCGGGCTAATGGCATATTTGTTGGGTATACTCTATCGCCCTGCTGTCACCAGGGTCTGCGGGCACCCCGGAGCCGCGCTGGCGATGTCAGCAAGGGGCGGCGGGGGCGTTGTTTGCGGTGTGCGCTACCAGCCACTCCAAAGCGGCTGCTGCCGGGACCGCGCGGCTGAACAGGTAGCCCTGGAAACGGTCGCAGCCCAGGTTGGCCAGGTAGCCTTGCTGGCCGGGTGTTTCTACCCCCTCGGCCACCACGCCCAGGCCCAGGTTGTGGGCCAGGCCAATGGTGGCAGCGCAGATGGCGGCGTCGTTGCTGTCGGCTTCCAGGTCCTGCACAAAGGCACGATCCAGCTTGAGGTAGTCCAACGGCAGGCGCTTGAGGTAGGCCAGGGAGGAGTAGCCGGTGCCGAAGTCGTCAATGGCCAGGCGCACTCCCAGCGCGCGGATGGCCCCCAGGCGCTCGATGGACGCCTGCGGGTCCTGCATGGCCACCGATTCCGTGATCTCCAGGGTCAGTGCCTGGGGCGGCAAGCCGCTGTCCCGCAGGGCCAGGGCAATCCGCTGCGGCAACCGCGCATTGCGCAACTGGATGGCGCTGAGGTTGACGGCCACGGTCAAGTCGGTCAAGCCCTGGCGGTGCCAGCCGCCCATGGTGTGGCAGGCGGTGCGCAGCGCCCAGTCGCCCATGTCGTCGATCAGGCCCAGCTCTTCTGCGAGGGTGATGAAGTCGTTGGGAAAGACAAGTTCGCCGTGCGACTTTTGCCAGCGGATCAGGGCCTCCACACCCGTTGCGCACTGCCCCTTCGCGTCGAGTTGCGGCTGGTAGTGCAGGACAAATTGCTGCTGCGTGACGGCCTCGCGCAAGTCGCGCTCCATGGCCTGGCGCTGGGCCGCGGCGGACATCATGGCGGCGTCAAAGAAGTGGTAGACGCCTTTGCCCGCATTCTTGGCGTGGTACATGGCGATGTCGGCGCTTTGCATCAGGGTGCCACGGTCCTGGCCGTCCTGCGGATAAAAGCAGATGCCAATGGACACCGAGGGCCGCAGCGCCTGGCCCCCCAGTGCGATGGGCTGGCTCAGGGAGTGGATGATGGTGTCGGCCACCGCCGTGGCGGCTTGCGGATCATCCAGGTCGGCCAGCACCACCACGAATTCGTCACCGCCGATGCGGGCCACGATGTCGTTGTCGCGCACCGTAGCGCTCAGGCGGTGGGCGATTTCGCACAAAAACTGGTCTCCAACACCGTGGCCCAGGGTGTCATTGACCGTCTTGAAGTTGTCCATGTCCAAAAACATGACGGCCAGGCGGTGCTCGTGGCGGCGTGCGTCGGCCACCAGTTGGTCCAGCCGCGCTTCCAGGGTGTACCGGTTGGACAGGCCGGTCAGCGTGTCCTGGTGGGCCAGGCGCTCGATGGCCTCGGCCGCGTGGTGTTGCTCGGTCACGTCGGTGTAGATGGTGACAAAGCTGCCATCGGCCAGGGGCAGGCCGCGCACGTCCAGAATCGTGCCGTTGGGACGGGTGCGGGTGAAGTGGTGGGGCAGGTGCTGGTTGGCCCGCGCGAGCAGCTGTTGTACCTGGGCCTCGGCGTCACCCGTGCCGTATTCACCGCGCGCCGCGTTGTAGCGAAAGAAGCGCTCCAGCGTCGGGTTGTCGTCAAACAGCGCGGGGGGAAAGTCCAGCAGGCGGGCGTATTCCTTGTTGTAGACCAGCAGGCGCTGGTCGGTGCCAAACAGGGTGACGCCGCCGGGGATGTTGTCCACCAGGGTCTGGAACACCTCGCTTTGGTGGTGCAACTCGCGCTCGATGGTTTTTTGCTCGGTGATGTCGGTGTAGCTGGTGACAAAGCCGACCGTCTGCCCGTCCGCCTGCATGGGGCGGCCCTCCACCAGGTGGGTGCGCCCGTTGGGGCGGGTGCGTTCGAACCGGTGGGCCTGGAACTGCAGGGCCATCGCCCGCCGCTGCGCGACCTGCTGGACGGGGTCGCCGGGGCCGTATTCGCCGCGCAGCGCGGGGATCATCAGCAGGTCGTCGAACGGCGCGTCCACGTAGGCGCTTTCGGGCGGCAGGTTGAGCACGTCGAGCAGGGTGGCGTTCCAGCATTTCAGGCGCAGCTGGGCGTCGAACACCGAGATCCCCTGGGGCAGGTGGTCCAATACGCTGCGCAGGTACAGGGCTTGCTCGCGCAGGGCGATTTCGGTGCGGTGGTGCTCGGTGATGTCGGTGTAGATGCTGATAAAGCCCCCATTGGGCAGGGGCGCACCAATGATCTCCAGCACCTGGCCATTGGGGCGGGTGCGCACAAAGCGATGGGCCTCCCCCCGGCGGGCCAGCAGCATGCGCTCGCGGGTGATCTGCAGCGGGTCGCCGGGGCCGTATTCGCCGCGCCGGGCGTTGAAGAGGGTCAGATCCTCCAGTGTGGGCAGGTGGGGCTCGAACATGTCCACGGGAAAGCTGAGCATGTCGATCAGCAGCCGGTTGACCGCCAGCACCCGAAAATCGCGGTCCACCACGGTAATGCCCACCGGAAGGTGGTCGAGCATGGCACTGAGCACGGCCAGTTCGTCGTCGGCAAGTGCGGAAGAAAAGTGCCCGCTGTGGCGCATGGTGGCTCCTGGCGTTCGGTGGCTGTAGGCCGCTCGTGAATGCGTTGCTCTGCGATGGCCCCCTGTGGGGGGGATGATGTCAGAAAAACGGTGCCAGAGATACCCCGCGCTGGTTGGCTCTCAATGGCGAAAGCTATGAAAATAGTAGCAATGATGCTATGTTTTACGCGGGCTAATGGCAGATTTTAGGGTGATGCTTTTGATCAAGGGCTCTTGCTGCGTCGTGCAATGAATGCCACCGCCGCCCGCCGCGATGCCGTCGATGTTGATCTGGACCACGTCGCGGCCCGGGAACGCCGTTTGCAAGCTGCGCCGGGCGGCAGCATCCGTGCGGGCATCGCCAAACTCTGGCGCAATGACGGCCCCGTTGCAGACGTAAAAATTGATGTAGCCCGCCGCAAAATCGTCGTTGGCAAACGCGTTGCGAACCCGCCCAGGCGCTTCCAGTACGACAACTTCCAGCTTGCGGCCCTGGGCATCGGTAGCCGTGCGCAGAATGTCGAGATGGCGCTTGGTTACGGCGTGGTCGAAAGACTGGGGGTCCGGGTCATACCCGGCAATGACCACCCCCGGTCGCGCGAAACGGGCATAAAAGTCGGTGTGTCCGTCGGTGATGTCTTTGCCCCTGATGCCGGGCAACCAGATGATTCTTTCCAACCCCAGTAGCCGGTTGAGTTCGCGTTCGACCTGGGCTTTGTCCATGCCCGGATTGCGATTCTTGTTGAGCACGCAGCTCTCGGTGATGATCGCAGTGCCGTGTCCGTCCACCTCAATGCCCCCACCTTCGAGCACCAATGCTGTCTGGATGCGGCGCACAGCGGCGCGTTGCGCCACAAACGAGGCTACTTTGGCGTCGAGGTCAAAATCCTGCTTTTCTCCCCAGCCGTTGAAGTTGAAGTCGATGCCCGCCTTGTCCCCCGTTTTTTGCACGACAAAAACCGGACCGATATCGCGCATCCACAGGTCATTGAGCGGGCAGGCAAGCAACTCCACCGTGTCGCCCATCAGCTTCTGGGCCAGCGCCATGTCCGCCTGGCGCACCAGCATCGAAACCGGCTCATACCGGGCAATGGCCAGGGCAATGCGTGCCAGGTCTTGCTGAACCCGGGGTAAGAGCCTGTTGCCCCAGATGGGTTGGCTGGCACCAAAGGCCATCCACGTGCGCTGGTGCGGCTCACTCTCGTCGGGCATGAACCAGCGGTCCGCCTCACGGTCCATCGCCAGGCTCTGTGTTGCACTCATACACAGTGTGCCTGCGCCGATGGTTCCCAGGGATTGAAGGGTGGTGCGTCGGGTGATCATGCGGCCATTCTCCCCGAACGGCGCTGATTTATCGTGATGAGGTGGCCAATCACGGCGGCGAAATGGCTTCCGTTGCAGAATGGTGGTTTGCTATCAATGTGATAGCTTCATCATGAATGTGTATGAGGGCTAATCCAGCGACCGCCCCTCACCCGCCTCTTCCACCGTCTGCCCATCCCGTATGTGGTAAATCCGCTTGAAGGTGGGGATGATCTTCTCGTCGTGTGTGACCACGATGATGGCGGTCTGAGCGTGGCGGGCCATCTGGTTGAGGATGCGCATCACACCCAGCGCGCGTTCGCTGTCCAGCGGGGCGGTGGGTTCGTCGGCCAATATCACCGGCGGGCGGTTGGCCAGGGCGCGGGCGATGGACACGCGCTGCTGTTCGCCACCGGATAGTTGGGATGGCTGGGCCTTGGCGCGGTGTTGCACGTCCAGCGCGGTCAGCAGCTCCAGTGCCCGTGCGCGGGCCTGGGCGTTGGGCATGCCCGCCAGCATGGGCAGCAGGGCAACGTTGTCCAGCACGTCCAGAAATGGAATCAGGTACGGTGCCTGGAACACGAAGCCAATGCGGTCGCGGCGCAGTGCACGCAGGTCATGGACCTTCCAGCCGTCGTCGTAAATCACGTCGTCGCCCAGCGTCATGCGCCCGGAGGTCGGCTCGATGATGGCACCCAGGCATTTGAGCAGCGTGCTTTTGCCCGAGCCGGAGGGGCCGACCAGGCCCACCACCTCGCCGGGGTGGACCTGCAGGTTGACATTCTTGAGCGCCTCGACAGCGGTATCGCCCGCGCCATAGACCTTGCGCAGGCCTTCGATCAGGATGCCGCCCGAGCGCGGCGCGGCGGCGTGCGCGGTGGGTTGTTCCACGGGCGCTTTCATGATGGGGGAGTGGGCTTGCATGGCGTTCATCCAATGGCTGCTGCCGGGTCCACCTGGAGCGCGGTGCGAATCGCCAGCGTGCTGGCCAGCGCGCAAATCACCAGCGTGACGACCAGTCCGGTGAAGGCGTCTTGCGTGAGCAGCAGCACAAATTTGGGAAACACCGGCGCCCAG
>CAZDDK010000215.1:0-5693 GCA_964504185.1 uncultured Rhodoferax sp.
TTCGACAAGCGCAGCAAGTTCGTGCACTACCGCCCGCGCACCGCCGTGCTCAACAACCTGGAGTTCGATCACGCCGACATCTTTGACGACCTGGCCGCCATCGAGCGCCAATTCCACCACCTGGTGCGCACCGTTCCCGCGACGGGCCGCGTGGTCTTCAATGGTCTGGAAGAAAGCCTGGCCCGCGTGCTGAACCAGGGCTGCTGGAGCGAGCAGCGCAGCTTTGGCAGCGCCGTGAGCGATTTCAGCGCGGTCGGGGAGCCGCATGCCTTTGACGTGCTGCAGCGCGGCCGGCCGGTGGCCCGCGTGGAATGGGATGTGGCCGGTGTCCACAACCAGCTCAACGCGCTGGCCGCCATGGCCGCAGCCGAACACGTGGGCGTGGCACCCGCAGCGGCTGCCAAAGCACTGGGCAGTTTCCAGAACGTCAAGCGGCGCATGGAAGTGCGCGCCAGCCTGCCCTGGCAAGGTGCGGCGCCGGTCACCATTTACGATGACTTTGCCCACCACCCCACCGCCATTCGCACCACCGTCAACGGCCTGCGCCGCCGTGTGGGGGCTGCGCGCATCCTGGCGGTGTTTGAGCCGCGCAGCAACACCATGAAGCTGGGGGCCATGAAATCCCAGCTGCCGTGGAGCCTGGAAGAGGCTGATCTGGCCTTTTGCCACAGTGGCGGCCTGGACTGGGACGCCCGCCAGGCCCTGTCCAGCATGGGTGCACGCGCGCAGGTGGCCGACAGCATTGACGCACTGGTGGTCCAGATCATGGCCCACTTGCATCCCGGCGACCACATCCTGTGCATGAGCAACGGGGGCTTTGGCGGCATCCACCACAAGCTGATTGCGTTGTTGCAGAATTCCTAAGAGGCCGCAGCCAAGCGGTCTGCAGCCCCCACGAACGCGACCCAGAGCGAACGGAGACAACCATGCACACCCACTTTCACCCCGCTGCAAACCCGGGGGCCGCGCGCAACAAGGTCGTCACCGCAGCCGAGGCGGTTCGCCTGGTCCACGACGGCGACACCGTCGCCACGGGTGGCTTTGTCGGCATCGGCTTTGCCGAGACCATTGCCGTGGCGCTGGAAAAGCGCTTTCTGGGCACGCAAGAAGAAACCGGCACCGGCTCACCGCGCAATCTGACCCTGGTCTATGCCGCCGGCCAAGGCGATGGCGCCACTCGCGGCTTGAACCACCTGGGCCATGTCGGCATGGTCAAGCGCGTCGTGGGGGGGCACTGGGGCCTGGTGCCCGCGCTGCAAAAGCTGGCCATGGCCAATGCGATTGAGGCCTACAACCTGCCGCAGGGGGTGATTGCCCATCTGTTTCGCGACATAGCGGCCGGCAAGCCCGGCACTCTGACGCATGTGGGCATCGACACCTTTGTAGACCCGCGCTGGGGTGGCGGCAAGATCAACGCCTGCACCACCGAAGACCTGGTGCGCCTGATGGAGATCGACGGCAAGGAGTATTTGTTCTACAAGGCCTTTCCCATTTCGGTGGGCATCATCCGCGCTACCACCGCCGACCCGGACGGCAACCTGACCATGGAGCGCGAGGCGCTGACACTGGAGGCCCTGGCCATTGCCATGGCGGCGCGCAATTCCGGTGGCATCGTCATCGCCCAGGTGGAGCGCATTGCCGAGCGCGGCACCCTGCATCCGCGCCTGGTCAAGGTGCCCGGCGTGCTGGTAGACGCCGTGGTGATGTGCACCGAGCCCGCCCACCACATGCAGACGTTTTCCGAGCAGTACAACCCGGCCTACTCCGGCGAAAGTCGCGTGCCACACGACTCGCTGGTTTCCATGCCGCTGTGCGAGCGCAAAGTGATCGCGCGCCGTGCCGCATTGGAGCTGCAGCCCAATAGCGTGGTGAACCTGGGCATCGGCATGCCCGAGGGCGTGGCCAGCGTGGCAGCCGAAGAAAAAATCATCGACCTGGTCACGCTGACGGCAGAGCCGGGCGTCATTGGCGGCATACCGGCCAGCGGCATGAGCTTTGGCGCGGCGGTCAACGCGCAGGCCATCATCGACCAGCCCAACCAGTTTGATTTTTACGACGGGGGCGGCCTGGACATTGCCATCCTGGGCCTGGCGCAGGCGGATGCGCAGGGCAACCTGAACGTGAGCCAGTTCGGACCGCGCCTGGCGGGTGCGGGCGGCTTTATCAACATCAGCCAAAACGCCAAGACCGTGGTGCTGGTGGGCACCTTCACCGTGGGTGCGCTGGACGTGCGCCTGCACGACGGACGCCTGCAGATTCGCAGCGAGGGAACCACCCACAAGTTCTTGAAAGCAGTGGAGCACCGCACCTTCAGCGGGCGCGAGGCCTGCAAGCGCGGCCAGCGCGTGCTGTATGTGACCGAGCGCTGCGTGTTCCAGTTGAAGGCCGATGGCGAGCAAGGCAGCCTGGAATTGATCGAGATTGCCCCCGGCATCGACCTGGAGCGCGACGTGCTGGCGCACATGGACTTCATGCCCGCCATCAGCCCCCACCTGCGCCTGATGGACGCTGCCCTGTTTGCCGACGAACCCATGGGCCTGCGCGAGCGCCTGCTGGCCACGCCGCTGGCCCAGCGCTTTGAGCTGGACCGCGAGCACCGCCTGCTGTTCATCAACTTTGAAGGCCTGGCGGTGGACCAGCCCAGCGACATTGCCGACATCGAACAACACCTGAGCGCCCTACTGGAGCCCCTGGGCCACCGGGTGGCGGTGGTCGTGAACTACGACAGTTGCAGCATCCTGCCGCCGCTCGTGGAAGACTATTCCGCCATGGTCAAGCGCCTCACCGAGCGCTTTTACAGCCGCGTCACCCGCTACGGCACCGGCGGTTTCCTGAAGGCGCGGCTGGAGGCGCTCAAGCCCGCCGACAGGTAGCGCCCGACAAACCGGCGCGCACGCGCCGAGCGCCCTGGAAACAAAGGGGCTATACTTTAAGTAATTGATCAATTACTTACTGAGATGGCCACACTTCCAAAACGCACACGGCAGGCCTCGGAGTTTCGCCAGGGCAGCTTGGTGGATGCGGCTTTGCAATTGGCGGCACTGCGCACACCGGCGGACATCACCACCGGGGACCTGGCGCAGGCCGTGGGCATCACACAGGGCGCAGTTTTTCGGCACTTCCCCAGCAAAGAGGCGATCTGGCTGGCCGTGCTGGACTGGAGCGCACACACCCTGTTGGCCCAGTTGCAGACGGCTGCGGCGCAGGCCCCCACCCCCATGGCGGCCCTGCAGGCAGTGTTCGCCGCCCATGTGGACTTTGTCACCGAGCACCCCGGCGTGCCCCGGTTGATCTTTCAGGAACTGCAGCATGCGCAGGACACTCCCCTGAAAGCCAGCGTGCGCGACCTGATGCAGCAGTACCGCATGCTGGTGATGGGCCTGTTGCGCAACGCGCAAGAGGCCCAATTTCTGCACGCTGGCACCGATATCGCCGCCGCCGCCGTGCTATTCCTGGGTGCCGTGCAAGGCCTGGTCATGCAGGCCATGGTCAGCGGCCAGGCCCAGACCATGGCCGCCCAGGCACCCGGCGTCTTCACCCTCTATCTGCGGGGCATTGCACGCAGCGCCCCCCCCTCCCCAGAAAGCACACCATGACACCACATACCCATTTGCTGCGCCGCATCGGCATTGGTGCCCTGGCCGTGGCGCTGGTCGGCGCACTGGCCTTTGTCGCGCTGCGCACCGGCCCGCTGGCGCCCGTCAAGGTGACGGTCACCTCGGTTCAGGAGGGCACGCTCAACCCCGCCCTCTTCGGCATCGGCACGGTGGAAGCCCGGCGCAGCTGGATGGTTGGCCCCACCGTGGCCGGGCGGGTGTTGAGCGTGCGGGTGGACGTGGGTGATGTGGTCAAGGCCGGGCAACTGCTGGCCGAAATGGACCCGGTGGACCTGGACCAGCGCCTGACCGCGCTGGATGCTGCCCTGGCCCGCGCCAGCAGCACCCAGGCCGCGGCCCAAGCCCAGGTGGCGGACGCCACGGCACGCCGCGAGCTGGCCGCTATTAACGCCAAACGCAACCAGGACCTGGCCGCGCAACACTTCATCAGCGCCGGTGCGCTGGAAGGCCGCCTGCAGGAAAAAGCCTCGGCCGACGCCGCCCTGCAAGCGGCCCAGGCCAACCTAAGCGGCACCGCACAAGACATCACCCGCCAAAAGGCCGAGCGCGCGGCCCTGCAGCAGCAGCGCGGCAATGTGCGCCTGCTGGCGCCCTCTGACGCCATGGTCACCAGCCGCGATGCCGAAGCCGGCAGCACCGTGGTGGCCGGGCAACCGGTGCTGCGCCTGTTGGACCCCGCCAGCCTGTGGGTGCGCGTGCGGATCGACCAGGGCCGCTCCGCCGGGCTGGTGTCGGGCCTGAAGGCCCGCATCGTGCTGCGCTCACAACCCCAGGCTCCGCTGCAAGGCCAGGTCGCGCGGGTCGAGTTGCTGGCCGATGCGGTGACCGAAGAGCGCACGGCACACATTGCCTTTGCCGCCCCGGCCATGGCGGCCGCGGTGGGCGAGCTGGCCGAAGTCGAATTGCAACTCCCCGAAACCGCAGCCGCCCTGCTGCTGCCCAACGCCAGCATCCAGCGTTTGCAGGGCCAGACCGGTGTCTGGCTGTTGTCTGAAGGAAAACCCGTTTTCACCCCGGTGCGCTTGGGCACCAGCAGCCTGGACGGCCGGGTGCAAGTACTGGAGGGCTTGAAGGCGGGGGACCCGGTGGTGGTCTACAGCCAGAAAGCCTTGACCGAGGGGACCCGGGTGCAGGTGGTGGACGCCTTGGTCAAAGGCAGCACACCATGATCAGCCTGGCCGGGCGCGACATCGCGCACAGCTGGAGCAAGTTTGTGCTGACCGGCATTGGCCTGGGCCTGCTGATTGGCGTGACGCTGACCATGGCGGGCGTCTACCGGGGCATGGTGGACGACGCCCACGCCTTGCTCAACAACAGCGGTGCCGACCTGTGGGTGGTGCAGAAGGACACGCAGGGGCCGTATGCCGAATCGTCCAGCCTGAAGGACGATGTGGTGCGCAGCGTGCGCGGCATGCCGGGCGTTGCGCAGGCCGCTAACGTGACCTACTTCACCATGCAGGTGCAGCGCCGCCATGGCGACGACATCCGCGCCATGGTGGTTGGCATCGAAAGCGGCCAACCGGGTGCGCCTGGCTATCTGGTGGGCGGACGCCATCTCACGCGTGGCCACTACGAGGCGGTGGCCGATGTCAAAACCGGCCTTGCGCTGGGCGAGCGCATCCGCATCCGCCGCCACCACTACACCGTGGTCGGCCTGACCCAGCGCATGGTGTCCTCGGGCGGGGACCCCATGGTGTTCATTGCGCTCAAAGACGCGCAGGAGGCGCAGTTTCTGAAAGACAACGACGCCATCCAGAACGACCGCACCCGCACCGCCAACAACCCCGCCTTCAACCGCCCCGGCGTGCCGGGTTTACTGGACGCCGTGCAGGCCTTGCAGACCAGCAGCCACAGCGTCAACGCCGTGCTGGTGCAACTGGTGCCAGGCTTTGGGCCTGAGCAGGTGGCCGAGCCGATTCGCCGCTGGAAGCACCTGCAGGTGTTCACCCGTGCAGGCATGGAAGAGATTCTGGTGGCCAAGCTGATTGCCACCTCGGCCAAGCAGATTGGCATGTTCCTGGTGATTCTGGCCATCGTCAGCGCGGCCATCGTGGCCTTCATCATCTACACCATGAC
>CAZDDK010000216.1:0-5667 GCA_964504185.1 uncultured Rhodoferax sp.
GCCAAGGCCGCCGAGTTGCTGGCTAACAGTGAAGAAGAGGGCAAGGGCAAGGAGTCCAACGACTTCTACACCGCCAAGATCCAGACCGCCGAGTTCTACTTTGCGCGCCTGTTGCCCCGCGCGGATGGCCATTACAGCGCGGCGCTGGCTCCGACCAGCGCGGTGATGCAGATGCCGCAGGAGCTGTTCCAAATGGCATGAAGCAGAGGGTTTCTGGTTTTTGGGCATCCAGCCCACGCTGGCACTGCCCCATGCCCGCCACCGCACGCCCAATGCGCCGTGGAGCTGGGAGGGAAAGCTGGCGGCGTGGGGGGGGATGGGGGAGTGTGGGGTGCCGTAAACGTCGGACCCGGGCGGCATCTTCTTTCACTTCAATCGCAACGGGTAACGAGTAGAACGCATCAGTTCCCTATTGCTCAAATCACCCGATGCCGCCGATAATTGCTGCGCCGCAACATATCAAGGATTCGCCATGTTCAAAAACACCCCTTTCGAAGCCGTCGCAAAAGCCATGTCAGAAGGTGCACCTAAATTTGACCCCTCTGCTGTCAGCTCAGTGGTGTCTGCCATGCAGGACAACCTCATGGCCTGGGGCAATCTGGCCCAAACCCAGGCACAAGCCGTTCAGGCTTCCGTGACCCAGACCGTTGCTGCACTGCAAAGCGTGTCCGACCCGCAGTCGGCTTTGGAGGCCGTCAAGCTGTCGGCGGCCGATGGCGTGAACCTGGCCACAAAGAACCTTCAAGCCGTCACTGCGCTGGCCATGGCACAGTTTTTGGCGAGTGTCGATGCCATCGAAAAAGCACACCCCATGGCGGAGACCTTTGCGCCAGTGGCCCAAGCACTGCGTACCGCTGCCACCAATTTTGAGAACGCTGTAGGCAGCGCCCTTGACAAGGCCTCCGCAACGGATGTCCAGGACAAGCCTGCAGCCAAGAAAGCACGTTGAACGGAAATCGGCATACTGCGCGCATGCGTCTTCCCCACTGCTTACCAGCGCTGGCCTTTGGGGCCTGTGCGTCTGTTTTCGCACAATCCAATATCCAGGCACTGGAATCTATCGGCTCCTTGGACGTTCCGCGCTACATGGGTACTTGGCATGAAATCGCCAAGTACCCGAATCGATTTCAGGACCAATGCGCACGCAATACCCGAGCCGAATACCAACTCCAGAAGGATGGCTCGGTACAGGTAATCAACCGATGCACTACTTCCGACGGAAAAACCACTGAAGCAACAGGTGCCGCCCGCCAAATCGGTCCAGGAGACTCCGCAAAACTGCAAGTGCGTTTTGCACCAGCGTGGTTGTCACTTCTGCCGCAGGTATGGGGCAACTACTGGGTGATCGACCTCGACCCCCAATACCAGTTGGTGGCCGTCAGTGAACCCAAGCGTGAATTCCTCTGGGTGTTGTCACGAACACCCACGGTGGATTCCGCCACTTACCAAGGGCTCATGGAGCGGCTAGCGCGACAAGGTTTTGATCTGACGCGAATTCAAAAAAGCCCGCAGGAGTAGACAATCGGACTGGTTTGCCAGCGATAACTCCAAAGGGGTTGTTGGCTCATTGGCGCTCAAGCGCCCAGGCAGACGCCTGAACACCGTTCCGGAACGCCACACGATCGCGCACCATGGCGGCTTCCGGTTTAGGGTCGGCGTGGTACCAGAAGGCATCGATGTTCATTTTCCCATTGACCAAGAGGGCGTAGTAACTGGCGGTTTGGTGGTGACTGGGCTGCACGTATTCACGATTGAGACTGCTGGGGGAAAGCTCTGTGGTGCTGCGTGCACCTACAATATTGGTCCGATTGGCACCTAGCCCCCGTCAAGACTGCGCAAGAAGCTATCAAATTCGAAGCATGACAACGACCACCGCCGCGCGCTTGACCACCCATGCACCACCCGCCAACTTAAACGTCAGGCCGATGCACTCAAGGACGACTGCCACGTGATCCCGCGCGGCGGCAAGGTACCCAACTACTCGGCCGTGGACGTGGACGTGGACGCGGCCTGCGCCCTGCTCAAGGCGGCGGGCGAGGTGGCGGCGCAGATTGCGGGTGGCGATGCGCGCATCACCGGCATCATGATCGAGAGCCACCTGAGCGAAGGCCGCCGGGACATCCGGCCCGGCACACCCCTTAAGCACGGCGTGAGCGTGACCGATGCCTGCACCCGCATGGGGCCCAGACGGCGCTGGAGCGGCTGGCAGTGGCGGTGCGCACCCGCCGGGCATGCGCTTGAAACAAGGCGTACCCACTATGGCGACAGATGACGTACTGGGCAAGCCGCTGCACGGCTGGCGGCTGGCGCTCTACACCATCATTTTCGAGGCCGACACCCGCGCCGGGCGCCTGTTTGACCTGGCGCTCATCGCCGCCATCGTGGTGAGTGTTTGTGTCGTGGTGCTTGACAGCGTACAGAGCATTGCGGCCCAGTGGCATTCCACGTTCTTTGTGCTGGAGTGGTTCTTCACGCTGGTGTTCACGCTTGAATACGTGGCGCGTCTGGCCTGTGTTCGCCATCCGCTGCGGTATGCGCTGAGCTTCTACGGCATCATCGACCTGGTCTCGGTGCTACCCACTTACCTGTCCTGGCTGTTCCCGGAGTTGCACGCACTCATCGATGTGCGCATTCTTCGCCTGATGCGGGTGTTCCGCATCTTCAAGCTCACGCACTACATGTCGGAGTTCCAGGCTCTGGGTAACGCGCTGACAGCAAGCAGGCGCAAGATTTCGGTGTTTCTTTCGGCGGTGCTGATGATTGTGCTGGTCATGGGCACGCTCATGTACGTGGTGGAAGGCCCTGCCAATGGCTTCACCAGCATTCCGACCGCAGTGTATTGGGCCATTACCACCATGACCACCGTCGGTTTCGGCGACATAACCCCCAAAACCGACCTGGGGCGGTTGATTGCGTCAATGATGATGATGCTGGGTTGGGGCACGCTGGCTGTGCCCACCGGCATCGTCACAGCTGAAATGTCGTTTCGCCGTGGCACCACACCCACCACCCGCACTTGCCACGAGTGCCTGACGGAGGGGCACTTGCCCGAGGCCTTGTACTGCCTTCATTGTGGCGCGCGGCTACCCGTCTACGCATACGAAAAAAGCGCCTGAAAAGGCGCTTCCTTGCGCTTACACAAAATCCTGTACACCCTCAAGGCGGGTCATGGCAGCTCCCTCCCGCGTGCACTCTGGTACAGGGCATACCACTGCCCGCGGGTCAACGCCACGCGACCTGCGTCAGCACAGGCGCGAATGCGATCAGGGTTGGCCGTGCCGATGACAGGTTGGATACGCGCAGGATGCTTGAGCAGCCAGGCCAGCACTATGCTCTCGCGGGTCACACCGTGTTCGTCGGCCAGTTGTTGCACCAACTGCGCGGTGGCAACTGTCGCTGGTGCCGCATCTGGCGGTGCCCCACCGCTGTACCAACCCTTGCCCAGCGCGCCCCACGCCTGCAGCGCGATGTCTTGGCCTTGGCAGTAGTGCAGCGTGTCGCCCCACACCAGCGACTGCTGGCCCTGCGCGTCGTTGAAGCAGGAGTCGGCATCCAGCCAATCCGTTTTGAGCAAACTCATCTCCAGCTGGTTGGCCACCAGCGGTGTCTCCAGCGCGGCAACCAGTTGGCGCAACTGCCCTGCATGCATGTTGGACACGCCCAGCTGGCGTACCTTGCCAGCTGCAAACAACGTACGCCAAGCCTCGTTGATCTCATCAGGCTCCATCAGCGGATCGGGCCGGTGCAGCATCAGCACATCGATGTAGTCGGTCTGCAGGCGGCGCAGGCTGGCGTGCACGGATTCAATGATGTGCGCCGCCGACAGGTCGTAGCGCTTGGGGCCATCCGCGTCCTTGAAGCGTATGCCGCACTTAGTCTGTAGCTGCATCCGCTGGCGCAGGCCCGGTTGCAGCTTGAACAGTTCACCAAAACACTGCTCGGCCTTGCCCAGCGTGTAGATGTTGGCGTGGTCAAAGAGTGTGATGCCGATGTCCAGCGCAGCCTCCACTGCGGCGTGCGCCAGAGACACATCTTCGGCTTGCAGCGGATTGTTGTTCCATCCACCACCCAGGCCCATGCAGCCGTAGATGAGGCGGGAGTGTGTGGAGAGAGGGCTGGTGGTAGGTATTGTCATTCGTCTGGGAGCAGGTAGGGTGCACAACCCCGCGCGGATGGCCACTATAGCGCGGCGCTGGCTCCGGCCAGCGCGGTGATGCAGATGCCGCAGGAGCTGTTCCAGATGGCGTGAGGCAAAAGAACTGCAGGCCAGGGCCGGGGGGCTGTGGGCGGGTAAAATCTGCGCGTTTCAGCCCCTTGCCCATTCAGCGCAGGGGGATGAGTTGAGTTTTCACCGTCCAGCCCATTTTTCCAGGCCACCCCAGTGACACTGCACATCACCCAATTTGAGGGCAGCAATGCCCTGAGCAGCTTTCGCGCCGAGCAACTTTTGCCCCAGATTCAGGGCATCCACGACAAGATTTCCAGCATTGCGGCCCGCTTTGTGCACCTGGTGGCGTCCGAGGTGCAGCCGCAGGCTGCGCTGACAGACAAGCTGGCGTCACTTCTGGCTTATGGCGAACCCTATGCCGGGCCGACCGATGGTCCCGTCATCGTGGTCAGCCCACGGTTTGGCACGGTGTCGCCGTGGGCGTCCAAGGCCACCGACATTGCCCACAACTGCGGTTTTGGCGTCAAACGCATCGAGCGGCTGACCGAATACCGCCTCACGCTGAAGAATGGTCTGCTGTCCAAATCGGTGCTCAGTCCAGAGCAGTTGGAGAAGATTGCCGCCCTGTTGCACGACCGCATGACCGAAAGCGCCATGCTGGAGCGCGCCCAGGCGCTGGACTTGTTCAGCGCCCTGCAGGCCGCTCCCATGGACCATGTGGATGTGCTCGGCGGCGGCAAGGCGGCGCTGGAATCGGCCAACACCGGCTGGGGCCTGGCCCTGGCGGCGGACGAGATCGACTACCTGGTCAACGCCTTTACCACGCTGGGCCGCAACCCCACCGACGTGGAGCTGATGATGTTTGCCCAGGCCAACAGCGAACACTGCCGCCACAAGATTTTCAACGCCCAGTTCACCATTGACGGCGTGGCGCAGGACAAGAGCCTGTTCGGCATGATCCGCCACACCCACCAAACCCACCCCCAGCACATGTTGGTGGCATATTCCGACAATGCCTCGGTCATGGAAGGCGCACCAGTCGAAAGGTTTGTGGCCAAATCGGCCTCTAGCCCGCGTGAAATATGCTCTCCTAGCTATGAAAAAAGTAGCAAAACAAACCACATCCTGATGAAGGTGGAAACCCACAACCACCCCACCGCCATCAGCCCGTTCCCCGGCGCGTCGACCGGCGCGGGCGGCGAGATCCGCGACGAGGGTGCGACGGGCCGTGGCTCCAAACCCAAGGCGGGTCTGACCGGCTTTACCGTGTCCAAGCTGTGGGGCAGCACCATGGGCAAGCCCGAGCACATTGCCAGCCCGCTGCAAATCATGGTCGAAGGCCCGCTGGGCGGCGCGGCCTTCAACAACGAATTCGGCCGGCCCAACCTGCTGGGCTACTTCCGCGAATACGAGCAGTCGGTGGTCTCGGACGTCGACACCGTCCAGCGCGGCTACCACAAGCCGATCATGATCGCCGGCGGTGTGGGCAGCATCGACGA
>CAZDDK010000217.1:0-334 GCA_964504185.1 uncultured Rhodoferax sp.
GCAACAGCTTTGGTGATGACCGTGTGTTCATCGAAAAGTTTGTCGAAGAACCCCGCCACATCGAAATCCAGCTGATTGGCGATGCCCACGGCAATGTGCTGTATCTCAACGAGCGCGAGTGCTCCATCCAGCGCCGCCACCAGAAGGTGATCGAAGAGGCACCCAGCCCCTTCATCTCGGAGGCCACCCGCAAGGCCATGGGCGAGCAGGCCGTGGCCCTGGCCAAGGCGGTGAAGTACCAGAGCGCGGGCACGGTGGAGTTCGTGGTCGGGAAGGACCAGAGTTTCTACTTCCTGGAAATGAACACCCGCCTGCAGGTGGAGCACCCGGTGAC
>CAZDDK010000217.1:376-5609 GCA_964504185.1 uncultured Rhodoferax sp.
GGTTGGGCTATCGAGTGCCGCATCAACGCCGAAGACCCGTTCCGCAACTTCCTGCCCTCTACCGGCCGTCTGGTGCGCTTTGCACCGCCCGAACAGACCATGTTCCAGTCCAACACCCAAGACTGGTTTGGCGTGCGGGTGGACACCGGCGTGCAGGACGGCGGCGAGATCCCGATGTTCTACGACTCGATGATTGCCAAGCTCATCGTGCATGGCGTGGACCGCAGCGACGCCATTGCCAAGATGCGTGAGGCCCTGAACGGGTTTGTGATTCGTGGCATCAGCAGCAATATTCCGTTCCAGGCCGCGTTGCTGGCGCACCCGCGCTTTGTGTCGGGCCAGTTCAACACGGGCTTTATTGCGGAACAGTACGGCAAGGGCTTCAGTGCCGAAGATGTGCCGCACGAGGACCCTTCCTTCCTGCTGGCGTTGGCGGCCTTTGTGCGCCGCAAGTCGCGCGAGCGCGCGGCGGGTATCAGTGGCCAGTTGCCGGGCTATGGCGTGCAGGTGGGTAAGGACTATGTGGTGGTGACCCTCGCCCCGGACGGCAAAAACGCCTACACCCCGGTGCATGTAGACGAGTTTGTGGGTGAAACCGGTTCGGCACGCGTCCGCGTGGGGGCTGCTAACTATGAAATTCGTAGCAATTCGCGCATCAACGACATTGCCATCAGCGGCACGGTCAATGGCCAACCTTTCACCGCCCAGGTGGAGCGCGGCACGCCCAAGAACCCGCTGGCGCTGCGCCTGCAGCACAACGGAACACGCATCGACGCGTTGATCGTGTCGCCGCGCATGGCCGCGTTGCATGCGCTGATGCCGCACAAGGCCCCGCCCGACATGAGCCGCTATGTGCTTTCGCCCATGCCCGGGCTGCTGGTGGAGGTGGCCGTGGTGCCGGGTCAAAAAGTGCAGGCGGGTGAACGGGTGGCGGTGATTGAGGCCATGAAGATGGAGAATGTGCTGTTCGCCGCCGCAGACGGCGTCGTCGGCAAGGTGCTGGCCGCCAAGGGCGAATCGCTGACCGTGGACCAACCGATTGTGGAATTTGCATAGACGTGCACGGGGAGATCGTCATCATGAAACGTCCTTTTCAAGTGCTGGGCATCCAGCAGATTGCCATTGGCGGGACCGACAAGCAGCGGTTGAAAAAGCTCTGGGTTGACATGTTTGGCCTGGAAGTGACCGGCACCTACAAAAGCGAACGCGAAAACGTGGATGAAGACATTTGCGTGATCGGTGCGGGAGCCTTCAAGGTCGAGGTGGATCTGATGCAGCCGCTGGACATTGACCAGAAGCCTGCGGTGCACACCACGCCCCTCAACCACGTGGGCCTGTGGATTGACGACTTGCCCACTGCGGTGGAGTGGCTCACCGCGCAGGGCGTGCGCTTTGCACCCGGCGGCATCCGCCAGGGCGCGGCCGGCTTTGACATCTGCTTTCTCCATCCCAAGAGCAACGAAGCCTTTCCGATCGGGGGCGAAGGCGTGCTGATAGAACTGGTGCAGGCACCGCCCGAGGTGGTCAAGGCCTTCTCGCAACTGGCGCATCCAGGGCAAAGCCGCTAGCCCAGCGGCGACGGCGGCAGACGCGATATGACCGTTCTGGAGTTGGCGCAGGCGCGGCAGACGGACCTGGTGTGGGCGGTGCTGGGTGTGGCGTTCACGGCGCTGGTCTTTCGCGTAGTGCGGCCTGCTGAGCGCAGGGGGTTGCGGGTCACCTGGGTGGCGACTGCGTTGTCCCTGGCCGCGCTGGGGCTGGCGTCGCGCCTGGACGCCCATGCCATGCTGGCCTCCACCGCCCTGGCGGTAGCGGTGATCCTGTGGGGCCTGGCGTGCATTCATTTGCTGGCGACCCTGGTCTTCCGGGGCATTCTTCCGGTGCTGGGCGTGCGTGTTCCCCGCATTGCGCATGATCTGACTTTTACCGGGCTGGCACTGGGGTGGGGCATTCTGTGGCTGCGCCTGGCCGGGGTGGACCCCAGCCAGTTGTTCACGACCTCTGCGGTGATTACCGCCGTGCTGGCCTTCTCGATGCAGGATACGCTGGGCAATGTGCTGGGGGGTGTGACGCTGCAGCTGGACAACTCCTTGCAGGTGGGCGACTGGGTCCGCATGGAAGATGTCAGCGGTCGAGTGACCGATGTGCATTGGCGCTACACCGCCATCGAAACCCGCAATCGCGAGTTGGTCTTCATTCCCAATAGTTGGTTGATGAAGAATCGTTTCACCGTGCTGCGTGCGCCGGTCGATTCTCCTTTTGCGTGGCGCCGCAGCGTACAGTTCAACATCGACCCCGGCGCGGATCCGACGCGGGTGATTCATGCGCTGGAGCACGCGGTGCTGGACGCCGAAATCCCGCATGTGCTGACCGACCCACCCCCCAATGCCATTCTTGCGGAAGTGGCGTCGGGCTACTGCCGCTATACCTTGCGCTATTGGCTGGGCGATCCGCGGCAGGACGACCCCGGGGACTCGTTTGTACGCGTGCATGCACTGGCGGCATTGGCCCGTGCGGGAATTCGCCTGGGTGTGCCCCAGGAGGAGCACCTGATGGTCAAGGAAAACGACAGTTGGCGTGCCGCCTTGGACCAGCAGGAGTCCGAGCGGCGCATGGATGCCATTCGCCGCACCGAGCTGTTTGCGCACCTTCCCCTGGATGAGCAAAAGGCGCTGGCGGGCCATCTGGTGCATGCGCCGTTTGCCGCCGGCGACATCATTACCCGCCAAGGCGCTGTGGCCCATTGGCTGTATCTCATCATTCGAGGGGAAGCCCGGGTCATGGTGGATGGCCCTGAGGGGCGTTTGCCGGTGGCGACACTGCGGGATGGGGCCATTTTTGGCGAAATGGGCATGCTGACCGGAGAGGCGCGCAGCGCGACCGTGGTGGCGGTGACTTCGGTAGATTGTTACAGGCTGGACAAAGAGGGTTTTGCCAAGGTGTTGCAGCAGCGCCCCGAAATCGCCACCGAGATGACCGCCATCGTCCAGGCCCGCAATGTGGAGCGCCATGCCTTGTTGGCACGGGCCGGGCAGTCTGCGGCCTCCCATGGGGACCTGCTGGACCGCATTCGCAGTTTCTTCTCCTTGCGCGGTTGAGTCTTCTGCACGATTGACGCCGGTCATCAAAATCAAAAATTGCCAGCGGATTCAAGGGATTTCCCGAACCGGCTTGAACGCGCATCGCCGTAGACTGTTTTCCACCTGTGTGCCAGGCGTACTGGCAAAGGCAGGCCAAGGAGGCAGATTTGCAACCCGTCAACACATCTCACCCGGCGTACTTTCACAAGGTCGTTGATTGCCAATGGGCCTGTCCGGCCCACACCCCCGTTCCCGAATACATCCGACTGATTGGCCAGGGGCGCTATGACGATGCCTACCTGGTCAACTGGGTGTCCAACGTGTTTCCCGGCGTGCTGGGGCGAACGTGCGACCGCCCCTGTGAACCCGCCTGCCGCCGAGGGCGCGTCGAGGAGAACAATGGTGAAAAACCGGAGCCTGTGGCCATTTGCCGTCTCAAGCGCGTGGCGGCCGACAACAAACACAACGTCAAGTCGCGCATGCCCGCAATTGCACCGGGCAACGGCAAGCGCGTGGCCTGCGTAGGGGCTGGACCGGCTGCACTGACCGTGGCACGTGATTTGGCACCCCTGGGCTACGCCATCACCGTCTTTGATGGCGAATCCAAGGCCGGTGGCTTCATGCGTTCGCAGATTCCGCGTTTTCGCCTGCCCGAGTCCGTTATTGACGAGGAAACCGGCTACGTGCTGGACATGGGTGTGGACTTCAAAAGCGGGCAACGGGTGGATTCACTGAAAAACCTGATGGGCCAGGGCTATGACGCGATCTTTGTGGGCAGTGGCGCACCGCGCGGACGCGATCTGGATGTACCTGGGCGCAAAGAGGCTGCTGCGCATATCCACATCGGCATCGACTGGTTGGCCTCGGTGTCCTTTGGGCACATCACCAGCGTTGCGCCCCGTGTCATCGTGCTCGGTGGGGGCAACACCGCCATGGACTGCTGCCGCTCGGCGCGGCGCTTGGGCGGCAAGGACGTCAAGGTCATCGTGCGCAGCGGCTTTGATGAAATGAAGGCATCTCCCTGGGAGCGTGAAGACGCCCAACACGAGGGCATTCCCATCATCAACTACCACGTGCCCAAGAGTGTGCAGCACGACAACGGAACACTGGTGGGCATGACGTTTGAAATCGTGCGTGCCGAATACGACGCCAAGGGCAGGCGCAGCCTGATTCCCACCGGTGAACCGGACGTGTTCTTTGAATGCGACGAGGTGCTGGTGGCCGTGGGCCAGGAGAATGCGTTTCCCTGGATTGAGCGCGACTGCGGCATTGACTTCGACAAGTGGGGGCTGCCGGTGTTGGGCGACACCACGTTTCAGTCCACCGTGCCCAGCGTGTTCTTTGGTGGCGACGCGGCTTTTGGCCCCAAAAACATCATCACTGCCGTAGCTCAGGGACATGAGGCGGCGGTCTCCATCGACCGTTTTCTGCACGGCGAGCCGGTAGCAGTGCGTCCGGCTCCTCTGACCAAGCTGATGTCCCAGAAGATGGGCATCCATGAATGGAGCTACCGCAACGATCCCACCAACGACGCACGCCACAAGGTGCCGTGGGCCGCCGCCGAGACCGCGCTGGCCAGTATCCGGGTGGAGGTCGAGTTGGGGTTTGACGCCGCTACCGCATTCAAGGAGTCCAGCCGTTGTCTGAACTGCGATGTGCAGACCGTGTTTAACCGCGATACCTGCATCGAGTGCGATGCCTGTGTGGACATTTGTCCCATGGACTGCATCACCTTCACCACCAACGGCGACGAGGCCGATCTGCGCACCCGGCTCAAGGCACCGGCCCGCAACACGAGCCAGGACTTGTATGTATCGGCCGAGCTCAAGACCGGGCGCATTCTGGTCAAGGATGAAGACGTCTGCCTGCACTGCGGGCTGTGCGCGGAGCGCTGTCCCACCGGGGCGTGGGACATGCAGAAGTTCTTGTTGAACACCATGCACGCCGGAGCGGGTTGCCGTGATCAAAAAGTGGGGGGGAATGCACTATGAAACGCCTGGAATCCATCAATGATTTCGTCATCAAGTTTGCCAACGTCAATGGCTCGGGGTCGGCGTCGGCCAACGAGCTGTTCGCCAAGGCGGTGATGCGCATGGGTGTGCCGGTGAGCCCGCGCAACATCTTCCCCAGCAACATCCAGGGCATGCCGACCT
>CAZDDK010000218.1:0-5603 GCA_964504185.1 uncultured Rhodoferax sp.
GCAGCGGGGTGCTGTCTTTGCGCCACTTGAGCGTGGCGTTGGCGTAGCGCTCGGTTTGGTTCTCGGTGACGGTGAGGTTTTCTCCGGCGCTGTCTTTCTTGGTCTCGATGACACCCACGGCATTGCGGTTGACGAACAGCACGTAATCCGCCGGGCCGGTGTCGGTGGGGTATTCGCGTACCGCCACACCCACCGCTGCGCCGAGGTTGAGCTGCTTCATGTCTTGTATGACCCAGCCCGCTTGCTCCAGCTTCTGGTCGATCTGCTGGCGTGCTTTGGTTTCTGGTGTCATGTGAGCCCCCCTCTCACTGTGAGCGGGTCTATCGCCCACCCTTCATTGCCCGTGGTCGATAGAAGCCGTTGATTCATTGGGCCCGCGCCGATGTATCGCCCACGCCCTATCGCCCAGCTATCACCGATATCGCGCGCCTTGTCCGATATGCTCACGGTTTCCCTCATCCCTTAGTTTCCATCGCTCATATCGGTGCCGAAATGAAGCACCGCTTTTGTGCCAATCGCTTTCAGTCTATCAGGCACCCCAGCCATCGTTTCCAGCACGGCACTGAATTTGCTTAGGCTCCGCCATGACACAAAGCTCTTCTGCGCGCAGGCGCATTCTGGTGGGTGCGGGTGCCAGCGCCCTGGTGGCGGGGGGTGCGATGCTGCTGCGGCCGGGCAGCGTGATCGTGGAATATCCGCATGGCACGCCGCAGGCGGTGCCGCTGGCGGGCATTGCGCCGGGAACGCTGCGCACGGTGGAGTGGCGGGGTATGCCGGTGTGGGTGCTGCACCGAAGCGCCGCCATGCTGGAGGCCTTGCGCAGCACCACCGCGCCGCTGCGCGATGCAGATTCCGCGGAATCGTTGCAACCTGCGGCATGCCGCAACGCCCTGCGCGCGTTGGTGCCGCAATGGTTTGTAGCGGTGGGCCTGTGTACCCACCAGGGCTGCACGCCGCAGCTGACGGGATTGGACGGCTTTCTGTGCCCCTGCCATGCCTCGCGCTATGACCTGGCCGGGCGGGTGCACGCCAGTGGCCCGGCACCGCGCAATCTGGTCATTCCGGCCTACCGGTTCGACGGCCCCGACACGCTGGTGATCGGGGCGGAAAGTTGAACCTGGGAGAACCTGCTCAAACCTGACCGAGCAGGGCCACCCCTGCAGCGCCCAGCAGTGCGCCCAGGCAAGGGGTCACCCAGTCCTTGCGTTCGGCCAAGGCCTTGCGCAGCCCCAGCCCGGCGAGCACGCCGCTGGCATGCAGCAGGGCGGTGGTCGCCAAAAAGCCCATGGCGTATCCGGCAAAACCCGCTTGCGGTGCCTCGGCACCGTGCGCCCAGCCGTGCAGGGTGCCCGACAGGGCAATCACGCCCAGGGCCAGGCCTGCGGGCAGGGTGCGATGGCCCAGCATCAGCATGGCACCGAACAGCACCACGCTCAGCGCGATCAGGTGTTCCAGCATCGGCAGCTCCCAGCCGCTGGCACCCAGCAGGCCTGCGACCAGCATGGCACCCATGAAGGTGGTCGGGCCCTTCCAGACCTCGCCCTGCGGCCAGGCCTTGGTGGACCACAGGCCCACCGCCAGCATGGCCAGCAGATGGTCCAGCCCCAGGGGATGCGCGGCTCCCACCACAAAGCCGACCGTGCCGTGGCCGGTGTGCGCCTGCGCGGCACTGCCCAGGGTGCCCAGTGCCAGCAACGCGAGTGCGCGCGCGGCGGTTGAACGATTTGCTTTCATGGTTTGCTCCTCATTAGAGATGTGTTGTCAATCGAAGGTGTCGCACACGCCCTGTGACCCAACGCGTCGCACCCGCTGCGGGCAACGCTGCAAATAGCGTGCCGCATCGCTTCACTGGGGCCGAGACGCTTGCCAGGAGCATTTACCCTTCAAACTGGTTACCAAACCGATTACCAAGTAATCGATTTTGACGGTCTGGACGTCTTGTGTTTTACACCACCAACACCCCGTTTCCCAGCGAACAAAGGGGGTGCCGGGTGCGTGGCCCGGTATTTGCTCTACAGCGCTGGATCGGCCCGGAAGTGGCACGAGAACTGGAGACCATCAATGAGCAAACACCACGAGATCTTTGATCTGGGCCGCCAAGGGCTGCAGGCCCTGGAGCATCGCCTGGGTCTTTCCCGGCGCGAATACCTGCAGTTTTGCGCCACCCTGGCCGTCACCATGGGCCTGCCCAAAGGGGCGGACGCGGCGGTGGCCAAGGCCATCGAGTCGGCGCAACGCCCCTCGGTGATCTGGTTGCACTTCCAGGAATGCACGGGCTGCTCCGAGTCGCTCTTGCGCGCCGAACACCCCACACTGGAAAAGCTCATTCTCGATGTCATTTCGCTGGACTACCACGAGACCCTGATGGCCGCCGCCGGCCACCAGGCCGAAGCCGCACGCAAGGACGCCATGAAGGCGCACAAGGGCAAGTACGTGCTGGTGGTGGAGGGGGCCATCCCCACCAAGGACAACGGCAACTACTGCAAGATCGGCGGCCACAAGGCCATAGACCTGGTGAAGGAATGTGCCGCCGATGCCGCAGCGGTGATTGCCATCGGCTCCTGCGCCTCCTGGGGCGGCATGCCTTCCACCGGGCCCAATCCCACGGGTGCCTCCAGCGTGTCCGAAGTGCTGGGCAAGCCGGTGGTCACCATTCCGGGCTGCCCGCCCAACCCCTACAACTTCCTGGCCACGGTGGTGCACTTCCTCACCTTCGGCAAGCTGCCCGAGGTGGACAACCAGGGCCGACCCAAGTTTGCCTACTCGCGCCTCATCCACGAAAACTGCGAGCGCCGTGCCCACTTCGACGCCGGGCGCTTTGCCATGGAGTTCGGTGACGAAGGCCACCGCAAGGGCTACTGCCTGTACAAGCTGGGCTGCAAGGGCCCCGAGACCTACGCCAACTGCTCCACCCTGGGTTTTGGCGACGCGGGCGAGAACAACTGGCCGGTGGGCTGCGGTCACCCCTGCATCGGTTGCACCGAAAAAGGCGTGGGCTTTACCAAGCCCATCCACCAGGTGGCCAAGATGCAAAACGTGACCCCGCCGCTGCAGTATCCGCGCATCGTGGAAGAGCAAGGCACGGGTGCCACCCTGGCCTCTGCCGCCGCCGTGGCGGCACTGGCTGCAGCCGCTGCCGGGGCGGGCGTGATGATCACGCGCAACCTGGGCCTGTCCCACGCGGCGGCCGAGGCGCAACGCGCCAAGGAACGCGCCGAACAAAACGCGCAGGGGTAATCCGCCATGGACAACCGCCGCCAATTCCTCAAAGGCGCGCTGGCCAGCGGCGCTGCGGTCACCGCCGCAGTGGCCACTGGCGAAGCCAGCGCCCGTGAAACCCGCAGCCGTCCGCCCGAAGCGCTGGGCCTGCTCTACGACTCCACCCTGTGCGTGGGCTGCAAGGCCTGCGTGGCCGCCTGCAAGGAGGCCAACAACAACCCGGCCGAATTCTCGGGGCCGGAAGTGCTGTGGGACAACCCGCTGGACACCAGCGGCCACACCTTCAACCTCATCAAGGTGTACCGCAACGGCAGCATGCTCAACAAGGATGCTGAGGTCGATGGCTACGCCTTCATGAAGACATCGTGCATGCACTGTGCCGACCCGTCCTGCGTGTCGGCCTGCCCGGTCTCGGCCATCACCAAAGACCCGGTGACGGGCGTGGTCGGCTACAACCCGGACAAGTGCATTGGCTGCCGCTACTGCGTGGCCGCCTGCCCGTTCGGCATTCCCAAATACCAGTACGACTCGCCCACCGGCCAGATCGGCAAGTGCGAACTGTGCCGCCACCGCCACAAGGACGGCCAC
This sequence comes from uncultured Rhodoferax sp., assembly GCA_964504185.1. GTDB lineage: Bacteria > Pseudomonadota > Gammaproteobacteria > Burkholderiales > Burkholderiaceae_C > Allorhodoferax. The sequence goes on from CAZDDK010000218.1 coordinate 3,808, forward strand.
TACTCCGCCTGCGCCGAAGTCTGCCCCACCGGTGCCACGCTGTTCGGTCGCACCGAAGACCTGCTGGCCGAAGCCAAGCGCCGGCTGGCCATGAAACCGGGCGAGCTCAACACCTTCCCGCGCGGACGCCTGCGGCCCGCGCAAGAAAGGCAGTTGCAAGGGGAACCCGACGGCAAGGGCAAGAAGGTGCGCGCAGGTTGGCGCAAGGAACCCGACCAAAGCTACGAAACCCCCGCAGGCAAGTACCTGCAGCATGTCTACGGCGAAAAGGAGTATGGCGGCACCCAGGTGCTCAAGCTCTCGGGCGTGGACTTCCAAAAGCTCGGCATGCCCGACCTGCCCCCGGATGCGGCCGCCGCCAAGTCCGAAACCATCCAGCACACCCTGTACGGCAATATGGTGCTGCCCTTTGCCGTGCTCGGTGCCATGAGCTTCATCGCTCGGCGCAACACCAAGAATGCTGACGACCAGCAGGACGAGGAGGGCCAGCCATGAGCGCCGCGCTGGGCCGCCCCCAAGCAAGCTCGCACCGCAGTGCGCAGCACGGAGGTTCTCCAATGACTACCTTGCAACACGCTGCCCCCGCCCCGGTGGGCGGTCGGCTCCTGAACGCCGCCACCTTTACCTGCGGCGTGCTGATCGCCATGGCCGTGGCCATCCTGTTCGCCCGCTTTCTGTTTGGCCTGGGTGCGGTCACCGCGCTCAACGACGGCTACCCCTGGGGCATCTGGGTGGTGTTCGACGTGGTCATTGGCTCGGCCTTTGCCTGCGGCGGCTTCTCCGTGGCCATGCTGGTCTACATCTTCAACCGGGGCGAATACCACCCGCTGGTGCGCCCGGCCTTGCTGGCCAGCCTGTTCGGCTACACATTGGCCGGCGTCGGCGTGTTCTTCGACCTGGGCCGCCCCTGGAACGCCTGGAACATGTTCTGGCCCGGCTCGGCCAACCCCGGCTCGGTGATGTTCGAGGTGGCCCTGTGCATCTCGCTCTACATCATCGTCATGTGGCTGGAGTTCTCGCCCGCCTTCCTGGAGCAGATGGGCAAGCGCGCCACCAAGCAAAAGCTCAACAAGGTCATGTTCTTCGTGATCGCACTGGGCACGGTGCTACCGATGATGCACCAGTCGTCCCTGGGCACCTTGCTGGTGGTGATGGGCGTGCAGATCAACCCACTGTGGCAAACACCGGTACTGCCAGCGCTGTATCTGCTTTCGGCCATCACCATGGGCTATGCGGTGGTGCTGTTCGAGTCCTGCCTGGCCAGCAGCGCCTACCGCCGCCAGATCGAGATGCACATGCTCACCCCCATGGCCAAAATCATGCTGGGCATGCTGGCGGTGTTCCTGGCGCTGCGCTGGGGTGATCTGGTGGTGCGCGGTGCGCTGGGCCATGCGTTCACGGCCTCGGTGGCAGCGGTGTCATTCTGGGCCGAGACCCTGTGCTTCGTGGCCCCGTTGTTCCTGATTGGCGCCGAGGCCAATCGCCGCAATCCGGCGCGCCTGTTCCTGGCCGGGGTGCTGCTCATGCTGGGCGGTGCCCTCATGCGCGTCAACGGCTTTCTGATCGGTTACGACACTGGACCCGGCTTCAATTACTTCCCCACTGTGCCCGAGATTCTGGTCACGGTTGGCATGTTCGCCATCGAGGTGCTGGGCTACATCGTCATCACCCGCCGCTTTCCCGTGCTGCCCCGCGAAGACGCAGCGCACCACGCATAACAACACTGGAGACACAGCATGTCTAAACGAGTCACGATCGATCCCAACACCCGAATCGAAGGCCATCTGCGCAGTCCC
>CAZDDK010000219.1:0-490 GCA_964504185.1 uncultured Rhodoferax sp.
CTGGTACTGACCTACGCCAATGCTCTTGGGGTCGATCTTGACCAGCTCGGCCAGCGGGTCCTGCAGGCGCCGGGCAATGCTGGCCGCGCCGCGCAGGCTGACGTCCACATCGGGCATTTCCTGCGATGCAAACTCGCTGGCGGAATAGACCGACGCACCGGCCTCGCTGACCACCACCTTGTCGATTTTCAACTCTGGCGCACCGGCCTGCGCTGCCATCTTGGCCAGCAGCTTGATCAGGTCAGCGGCCAGTTTGTCGGTCTCGCGGCTGGCGGTGCCGTTGCCGATGGCGATCAGGTTCACGCTGTGTTTGGCGCACAGCTTGCCCAGGGTGTGCAGGCTGCCCTCCCAGTCGCGCTTGGGCTCGTGGGGGAACACGGTGGCGGTTTCCACCAGCTTGCCGGTGGCGTCCACCACGGCCACCTTCACTCCGGTGCGGATGCCGGGGTCCAGGCCCAGCACCACGCGTGGGCCGGCCGGGGCGGCCAGC
>CAZDDK010000219.1:500-5455 GCA_964504185.1 uncultured Rhodoferax sp.
ACTTGCGGATCAGGTCGTCGGCTGCGCGGCCCTGGTGGCTCCAGCCCAATTTGAGGGCGATGCGCCCCTCGGCCAGCGATACCACCGGGGTTGCTACCTTTTTAGTAGCATCAACACCAGTATTTACGCGGGCTATGCCCTGATTTTCTCCATAAACAGGTTCCGGAAGCAGCAGCTTGGCATCCAGAATGTCCAGCGACCGCCCCCGAAACACCGCCAGCGCCCGGTGGCTGGGCACAGTGCGCATGGGCTCGTCGTAGTCGAAATAGTCGCGGAACTTGGCCGCGTCGGCGTGGTTGCCGTCCTTGCCGTCGACCAGCTTGCTTTGCAGCAGGCCCTCGGCCCACAGCCATTCGCGCAGGTCCTGCACCAGGGTCGGGTTTTCTGCCCAGCGCTCGGAGAGCAGGTCGCGCACACCGTCCAGCACCGCCTGCACGGTGGAAAAATCGGGTTGCTTGTCGGCAATCTGCTCGGGCGTGAGCGCAGGCTTGAGGTAGGCCTGGGCGGCCTCCCCCGGCACCAGCGTGGGGTTGCTGAATAGCGCATCGGCCAGTGGCTCCAGACCGGCTTCCCGGGCCAGCTGGCCCTTGGTGCGGCGTTTGAGCTTGAACGGCAGGTAAATGTCTTCCACCTCCTGCTTGGTGGCGGCGCTGTGGATGGCGGCGATCAGCGCCGGGGTGAGCTTGCCCTGTTCGTCGATCAGCTTGACCACCGCCTCCTTGCGGTCGCGCAGCTCGCGCAGGTAGCCCAATCGCACTTCCAGCTCGCGCAGCTGGATGTCGTCCAGCCCGCCGGTCACTTCCTTGCGGTAGCGGGCGATGAAGGGCACCGTGGCACCTTCATCAAGCAACTGGACAGCCGCCTCCACCTGGTTGGGGCGAACTTGGATTTCTTGCGCGATCTGCGCGATGATTTTCTGCATGGCGGAATGACGGAAACGAACTAGGACGATGGCCACCTGGGGTTGGCGGCCTGAATTTCAGACAAGGGCGGGAGTTTGCCACAGCCACGCAGCGCCCTTGCCCCACAGGATTCGCCCCATCATCCAAACAAGTGGAACAGCTCCCGGTCCATGAGTTCGGTGTCCCCGGTGTTGAGTTCGATGAGGCGGCGCAGGCGTGTCAGGCTGGTCAGGTCCATGTTCTCGCACGCAATGCCGATGTGCGTGCCGTCCAGGTGCACGATGCGCCCTTTCATCACAACGCCCTCCCCGCTGTCGGCCAGGGGCAGTACCAGACGGCAGGGCTCGTGCAACGCCAACGCAACAGGCGTATCGGTGCGCACCAAAGCCCCCTTGAGTGCAATGTCCACCAGGTGGACCCTGATGGGCTCGGTGTCTACGTGCAGCAGCACATCGGCGTGAAAGGGTATGCGGGAGTATTGACGCAGACCCAGAATCGGCTTGTTGTTCATAAGGCACCTTCCAATCGGGGCAACCCGGCCCCGTGCCCGGCTATTGCACTCCGATCCAGGGCGCTTGGCAAGCGGTGGCTCATGGGCACCATGTATGCCACCCAGGCTGAATGCGGCTCAAAGTTCAAGGTGTGAGGGCGTTTTAGCCCGCCCAAGTCATGCCATACTTGGCCCATAAGGGTTGCATTTCTATTGCAGAAAAAAAATGATGCGCGCATTTGCCTGGCTGGTGCTATTACAGTTCTTTCTCCTGTGTTCCGGTCCGGCCAGCGCGGCTTCAACGGTTTTGCTTTCGCAAGAAGAACAGGCCTTGGTGCAAAGGCGTGTGCCGGTCAAGATCGGCGTCGTCTCGGGCAACGAGCCCTACAGTTTTTACCGGGACGGGAAGATCAATGGCTTTTCGATTGATATCCTGCATGCGATCGAGGCGCGCACCGGGTTGCAGTTCGATATCCGGGTTGGCAACTGGGCCGAGGTCTACAACTCCTTCAAGGACGGCAGGCTCGACGCCGTTGACGCGATTTCCCTGACCGAAGCGCGCAAGGCCTTCACGCTCTATACCCATCCCTACCATTTGCGGGAAACCGTCTTGTTCGAAAGTACCGTCAACCCGCTGACCGGTTACCTCGGGTTCGATACCTTGAAAGGGAATAAAAAGATCGGCGTCATCAAGGACATCTACTACAAAAGCTTGCTGCAAAATCGCAAGGATATCGAGATTATTGAGTATGGCAACTACGTCGATTTGATGAAATCGTTGGCATTTGGTTGGCTCGATGGCGTCGTGACTGGTGAACTGACAGGCGAGTATCTGGCCCGCGAAAACAACTTACCCAACCTGCGGGTGGCTGGGCCGCTCGGTATCGCCGGGTTGGAAAAAGAGGATTACCGAATCGGCGTGAGCAAGAGCCAAACGGTACTGCACAGCATCATCAGCAAGGGGCTGGATGCGATACCGCAGCAAGAGCGAGAGCAGTTAGAGGCGCGCTGGCGCAAATATCGGGGCGGCAACCCCAAGATGACCAAGAAACTCACGCTGACCCGCGCCGAGGAAAAGTTCGTACGGGAGCACCCGGTATTCAAGGTCGGCCTGATGCCCGATTACGAGCCCTTCAGTTTTGTATCCAAAGGCGAGGTGAAAGGATTTTCGGTGGCGCTGCTGGACCGGATTGCGGACAGCACCGGCATCCGGTTCGAACCTGTCATCAATAACTGGGCGACGCTGCTAGATGCATTTCGCGAAGGCAAAATCGATGTGATTGGCAATGTTTCCTATACGGAAAAGCGCAAGGCCTATACCCTGTTTTCGCGCGATTATTACCGCATCCCCAACGTGGTATTCGTGAGAAACGATTTTGGTGCCTATGCGGGATTGACGTCGCTGCGGGGCAAGCGAGTTGGCGTGACGCGAAATATTTTCTACAAGGAACCGCTGTCTGCCATGCTCGGTGGCGACTTGGTGGAATTTGATTCCCAGGAAGAGATGATGAAGGCGCTGTCGTTCGGCCGCGTCGATGCGGTGGCAACGGCGCTCAATACGGGTAACAACCATGTCAAGAAGCTGGGGCTGGTGAACGTCGAAATTGCCGGCGAGCTGACTTTAAAGGGGGTCGATTACGAGGATCTGCGTTTCGGGGTGAGACCAGAGCTTGCACCGCTACTGGGGTTGATTGAAAAAGCGCTGAATTCGCTGTCCGTAGAGGAAACAAGGGACATTGAAAACCGCTGGCTGTCCTCGCCGTCGTTTTCACCCAAACTCCGTGCAGTCGGCCTGACGCCCGATGAGCGCACCTTTCTGGTGCAGCGGGGGCCGATTCGGGTCTGCGCCACGTCCGACTGGAAACCCTATGAAATGGTCGACGATGACGGCCACCAAGCGGGTATTGCCGCCGACTTCATGGCACTGATGGCGCAACGCGGCGGCTTCGTACTGGAAACGGTGCCAACGCGTTCCCGAACCGAGTCGCTGGACTACATACAGGCGCACAAATGCGACATTCTGGCGCTGGCCGCAGAAGCCGCCGAGCGTAAGCACACTCTGGATTTCACGACTCCCTACCTGCAGGTACCGAACGTGATCGCCACCTCGGTCAACAGGCCATTTGTTGACCGTATTGAGGATCTGAAGGACAAACCACTGGGTTTGTTGCGAGACAGTGACTTCCACCAGTTGTTGCGCACACGCTACCCGGGAATCCGGTTGGTGGAAGTCGACAGTGAACGCTACGGCATCGCCCAAACACAGAAGGGCGAATTATTCGGCTATATCGGCAGCATGGCCAGCATCGGCTACCTGCTCCAGAAGCAGAGGATTGCCGATATCAAGATCGGCGGGCGCCTGTTCGATGACTGGCCACTCGGTGTTGCAACACGCAATGACCAGCCCCAGTTGCATACGATTTTCCAGAAACTGGTCGATTCACTGGAGGCCACCGAACGCCAGCAAATCCTGGACCGTTGGTTTGCGGTTCAAAATGCGCCGGAATTCGACTACCGGCTGATGTGGAAGATTCTTGCGGGGGCGTTGCTTGTGTTGCTCGGGTTTTTGTATTGGAGTCAGAAACTGCGGCGCCTGAACCTGCAGCTTGCGGCTGCCAACGCGCAACTGCAAGAAATCACCCTGCTCGATCCGCTGACCGGCCTGCATAACCGCAAGTACCTGAACGAAAGAATCGGCGAGATTTTCAGTCTGTGCCAAAGAAATGGCCTCCGGTTTTCGATCGCAATGATCGACATCGACCATTTCAAGGCGCTGAACGACCGCTACGGGCATCCTTTTGGCGATGTCTGTCTGCAGCAGATCGGTGAAATTCTGGCTCAGCATTTCCAGCGCGACTCGGATGCGGTGGCCCGATACGGGGGCGAGGAATTCGTCGTATTCCTATCGGCTGACAGCGAGAGCGAGTTTGGTTCGCATCTGGAGTGCTTGCGCCAGCAGATTGAAGCGCAGGTGCTGGCGTTGGATGGGGTGACGGCCCAAGTGACTGTCAGCATGGGTGGGTATTCCGCCATCCCGCGCCAGGAAGACCACCACGACGCATTCCTGATGGCTGCAGATGCCGCCTTGTACGAAGCGAAAAACGCCGGCAGAAACCGCATTGTGCTGCGAGCGGCTCCAGACGTTGCGCTGCCATCGCAGGCACCGGGCGGGGATCTACCCTGACGCCATGGGGCCTGCCTGTTACTCCGTTATTCCCACAAGCGGTACATACAGAAGCCTTCGTCCTCTTGCATTGCCTATTGGCCCCGCAGTGCCTTTTTCAATTCCATGCCCAGTTCAGGCTTGTGCGCAAACGGGTCGGTGGGGTTGCGGGCCTGCAACACATCTTCCAGCCGGGTCTGCACCGAGCCAATGGCCTTGGGGTGGCTGTAGATATAGAACTGGTTGGCGGTGATCGCGTCAAACACTATTTGTGCCACCTCGGCAGCCGTGACCTTGCCGCTGCTGACGGCCTTGTCACTCATGGCTTGCCCGATCAACTGGCTGCGCGTGGGCTTGGCGCCGGCGCCCGGTTCACCGGGGCGGTTGCGGTGGCTCTGGC
>CAZDDK010000220.1:0-5442 GCA_964504185.1 uncultured Rhodoferax sp.
TTGAACTCGGGCGCGCAGCGGATGTCGTAGCCGTAGCTGCTGGTGCCGTAGCTGATGATTTTCTTGCCGTCATGCTGGCGGATCTGGCCGGGCTCGAACGGTTCGATCATGCCGTGTTCCTGCGCCATGCGGCGGATCCAGCGGTCGCTCTTGATGCTCATGGTGTCTCAACTCCTGGTTGGGGGAAGATTGTAGTAGCTACCAAAACAATAGCATACAAGTCAACAAATACGCGGGCTTAAGTGCCATTTTGATCCGGATTCTGGGTGGCCAGGCATTTTGCTCCGTGTCCCCCGCCCGCTGCGCGGGCTCCTCCTTTACCTGCGCAAAATGCCTGGCCACCCAGACTCCTACGCCTCGTCTCGGCTGGCTAGGCTACTACCGTGCGCTCGACCACCCGGTCATCGCCCAGCACGATCCGGGCAAACAGCAATTCATCCAGACTGGCTGCCTGCGCGGTCTTGCGTGCCAGCAAGGGCGTGGCCTGCGGGTTCAGCACCACAAAGTCCGCCTCGCAGCCTGGCAGCAGATTGCCCACCACCCCCTCCAGCCCCATGGCCCGCGCGGCACCGGCCGTGTGCTGCCACCACAGATGCTGTGGCGCGAGCGACAGGCCCTGCTTGGTCTGCCCTTCACGGCCCACGTAGTAGGCACCCAGCATGGTGTGAAAGGGGGAAAACGACGTGCCGCCGCCCACGTCGCTGGCCAGACCGTACGGGAACCCCACCCGGTCAGCCCCGGCGTAGTCGAAGAAGCCGCTGCCCAGGAACAGGTTGCTGGTGGGGCACACCGCTGCCGCGGCACCGGTGTCGCGCATCAGGGCGCGGTCATCGTCGTCGAAGTGGATGCAGTGGGCATAGACGGCCCGGCTGCGCATCAGACCGAAGTCGGCATAGGTGGCCAGATAGCTGCGCGACTGGGGGAAGAGCGCGCGCGCCCAGGCAATCTCGTCCTTGTTCTCGGCCACATGGGACTGGATCCACACATCGGGATACTTCGCGGCCAGCTCGCCGGCCCCACGCAACTGGGCACCGGTGCACGTGGGCGCAAAGCGGGGCGTGATGGCATAGCCCAGCCGGTCCTGGCCGTGCCAGCGCTGGATCAAGGTCTCGGATTCCACCAGGCTGTGCTCGATCGCGTCCGCCCGCCCAGGAGCCGATGGCTGGTTCAACAGATCCGCCGGGGCATGCCGGTCCATCAAACACAGGCCGGTAATCATCCGCATGCGCTGGGCCTGCGCCTGGGCGAACAGCGCTGCAACGGATTGCGGGTGCGAGGTGGCAAAGGCCAGCGCAGTGGTGACCCCGTTGCGCAATAACTCTGCTATAAAAAATGTAGCAGACTCTTCACTGTATTCGCGGGCTAGAAAGCGTTTTTCTTCAGGAAATGTGTAATTCTCCAGCCACGGCAGCAAACCGTCTGCGGGCGAACCGATCACATTGGTCTGCGGGTAGTGCACATGCAGGTCCACGAAGCCCGGCGCAATGATGCGCCCCGGCCAATGCTGAACCGCAAGCCCGGCATGCTGCGCCGACAGGGCGCGCCAGGAGCCCACCGCCTGCACCACCTGCGTGCCGGCAGCGTTGGGGCCCACCACCAGCAGGCCGTCCTCCTCAAACTGGGCGCGGGCCGGGCCCTCGCCATGCGGGGCAAACCAGAGGATGGAGGCGCGGTAGGCTTTCATGGGGCGAAGCTTAATCCAAGCCAGGTTACCAACGCTTGCATTTGAGGTCCCCCGCCATCACCCGTGCGCGCTACAGTGCCAAGCACCATGTACCCCCCCACGACACCCCATGGCTGGGCCGCGCTGGCGCTATGCGCCTTGCACGGCCTGGCACTCGCCAATGACCACTTCCCCGCAGCCGGCAACCCGCTGGGCAGTTGCACCGTGCCGAGCCAGGCAGCGGCAGAAGACACGTCCAACCCCACCACCGTCATTGGCAACGGCACCCCCGCCAGTTGCACGGGCGAAGCCGTGGTGCAGGGTGTGGCGCGCGGCGGCGTCATCACCTTCAACTGCGGGCCTGACCCGGTGACCATCACGCTGACCCGGCCCGCCAAGATCATCAACACCACCGGCCCCAAGATCGTGATCGACGGTGGCGGCAAGGTCACGCTCAGCGGCGGTGGCACCAGCCGCATCCTGTACATGAACACCTGCGACCCCGCCCAGGTGTGGACCACCTCGCACTGCCAGGACCAGGACCACCCCCAGCTCACCGTGCAAAACCTCACGTTTGTCGATGCCAACGCCAGCGGTGCCGACCCCGACGGCGGGGGGGCCGTCTGGGCGCGTGGCGGGCGGCTGAAGGTGGTCAACAGCCGGTTTTTTCGCAACCGTTGCGACGCCACTGGTCCCGATGTGGGCGGTGCCGCCATCCGCGCGTTCAGCCAGTCGCAGAACCTGCCGGTCTACGTGGTGAACTCCACCTTTGGCGGGCGCAGCGATCTGGGCAATGTGTGCTCCAACGGCGGGGCGCTGAGCAGCATTGGCGTGTCGTACGCCGTACTCAACAGCCGCTTCACCCACAACCGGGCCATCGGCCAGGGGGCCAACCCGGCGCGGACCGGCACACCGGGGGGCGGCAGTGGCGGAGCCATCTACAACGATGGCAACCGCTTTCAGCTGCAACTGTGCGGCAGCGAAATCAACAACAACACCGCCACCGAGGGCGGCGGTGCGGTCTTCTTCGTCAGCAACGACCGCACCGGCACACTAACGATCACCAGCTCGGTGCTCAGCGCCAACCCCAGCGCGGGGTTTGAGACCGCTGGCCTGCCCGGCATTTTCTACCTGGGCCAAGGCAGCCCGCAGGTCAGTGCCTCCACGCTGGACCGGGGCAACGCCACGGTGTCGGCCGACTGCGTCTTCAACTGGGGGGAACACCACTACGCCGATCTGCTGTGGCCATCCTCGGCGCGCTCGCAAACCCAGGCCCCGTACTACTACCGCCATTACCCCGGCACCGACAGCTACGTGGGCATTTCCTCACAGGACGATCGCTTGCGCTACCTGGGCAGCGCCAGTGGCCAGCAGATGCTGGATCTGGGGTCGATGGCGACCTGGAAGCAGACTGCGGGTTGCCTGTAGTTTTCAGAAAGCGCTATGCATTTGATAGCTAAAGAGCCTTATTCTACGCGGGCTAGTGGCCTATTTGTCACTCAAACGTCTGGAACGTCGAATCCAACCGATCCACATAGCGATTGCGCAGCGACGCATCGATAAAGCTGGCCTCGAAGCTGTTGCGGGCCAGCTGGTAGGCGTGGCCCGCGGTCAGGCCCAGCGCCGCAAAGGTCTGGGCGAAGTTGGCGTTGATGTAGCCACCAAAGTAGGCCGGGTCGTCGGAATTGACCGTGGCCATGATGCCCGCGTCCAGCATGCGGCCCAGGTTGTGCTGCGCCAGCGTGGGGAACACGCAGAGCTTGAGGTTGCTCAAGGGGCACACGGTCAGGGGCACGCGGTCTTGGGCCAGGCGCTGCATCAGGGCGGCGTCGTGAATGGCCTGCACGCCATGGTCGATGCGCTCGGCCTTGAGCACGTCCAGCGCGCTCCAGATGTAGGCCGGGGGCGCTTCCTCCCCCGCATGGGCCACCAGTCTGAAACCCAATTGCTTGGCGCGGGCAAACACCTTGGCAAACTTCTCGGGCGGGTGGCCCACCTCGCTGGAGGCCAGGCCAATGCCCACGATCTTGTCGCGGTGGGGCAGCACCTGCTCCAGGCATTCAAAGGCTTCAGCCTCGCTCAAATGGCGCAGAAAGCACAGGATCAGCGATGCCGTCATGCCGTGGCGCAGCGGGGCCTCCTGGCAGGCGCGGTGCAAGCCGTTGATGACGGTCTCCACGCTGGTACCGTGGCCGGTGTGCGTCTGGGTGTCGAAGAAAATCTCGGTGTGCAAGACGTTGTCTGCCTGGGCACGCGCCAGGTAGGCATCCGTCATCTCGAAGAAATCCTGCTCGGTCTTCAGCACCGTGGTTCCCGCGTGGTAGATGTCCAGGAACTCCTGCAGGTTGTTGAACACATAGGCCTCGCGCAGCGCCTGCACGCTGGGGTAGGCCAGGGGAACGCCGTTGCGCTGGGCCATGGCGAAGATCATGTCGGGTTCCAGCGAGCCTTCAATATGCATGTGCAGCTCGGCTTTGGGCATGGCGCGCAGCAGCTCGGGCAGGCGCTCGGGGGGTACGGGTTTGTGCTTCATGGGTTCTCCTGCCAACGCAGTCTAGTGCAAGTGCTCTGCCAAAAAGGCCTGGACACGCAGTTTGGCGTCTTCGCGCGCCTGCGGGTTGGGTGCCGTCGTCACCCCGGCACCGGGATGGACGCCGTTGGGCACCTCGCGGCGCACCCGCTTGGCTTTGAGCGCAGGGTTGTCAAAGTCATGGTAGGTGTCCGGGTAGGCAACCATCTGCATGGGCTCGCCCCGCGCCGCTACGGTGACAGCCAGCGCCTGGCAGGGCGCAGCCGGGGTCCAGTCGTCCGACTCCCCCATCAGCAACAGCAAGGGCGCGTAGGGGTGAAAGCGGTCTGCGCGCTGGCTGCGCGCGGTGCAGCCGGGGTAGAAGGACACTGCGGCCGCAAAGCCCGGCATGCCGGGTGGCGGCGCAGGGTGGCTGATGGCATTGAGCACAACCCCGCCGCCATGCGACCAACCCAGCAACGCAACACGGCCAGGGTCCACCTGCGGCAGTTGGCGCAGGTAGGCCAGCGCAGCATGGGCGTCGGCCACGCGGTCCGCCTCCTTGAGGGTGCGCTGCGCGAAAGGGGTGGTACAGATTTGGCGCAGACCCCGCTCACCAAAGCTGTCCAGCATGAGGGCAACATATCCCTTCTCGGCCAGGAACTCGCCCCACATCTGGTGCCGGGCATTGAGTTGGCCATCCTTGCCGAACGCGCCACCGCACCCGTGCAACATGACGACGGCCGGGTGCCTGCCAGAGAGGTGCGGAAGAAAGAGAAAGGCCGCCAGTGACGGCGGTGCCGCAGCGTGCGCGGCGTGTGGCACATGCACCGGCTGTGGCGGCTGGGCCTCCCCCCTTGCCGCCACCAGGCCCAGCGCAGCGCACAGGACGCAGCGTGCAGCGTTTTGCAGGGTGTTGTGCACGGTGGACATGAAGCGCTTGCCTATGGCCCGATCGCGTCGAACACCTGATCGGCGCTGAGCGCCGCCGGGCTGCTACTTGCCGCCGGGGATCTTGCCTTCCACGCCCTTGACGTAGAAGCCCAAACCACCCAGGAATGCATCGTCGGCCACCTTGTCCTTGGCGATTTGTTCCTTGCCGGTGTTGTCCACGATGGGGCCTTTCCAGATGACAAAGCTGCCATCTGCCAGGCCCTTCTTGACTTCCTCCACCCGGGCTTTGGTGTCCGCTGGCACATCTTCGGCAATCGACACGATGTCAATCGCGCCTTCCTTCACGCCCCACCAGGCCTTGCCCGTGGTCCACTTG
>CAZDDK010000221.1:0-5424 GCA_964504185.1 uncultured Rhodoferax sp.
GGCACCAAAATTGCCCCCATCTTCTACAACACCATGGAAGACGCCGGCTCTCTCCCCATCGAACTGGACGTGAACCAGATGAATATGGGCGATGTCATTGAACTGCGCCCCTACGAAGGCAAGGCCCTGAAAGACGGCAAAGTGATTGCCGAGTTCCAGGTCAAGAGCGAGGTGTTGTTTGACGAAGTGCGCGCCGGTGGCCGCATTCCCCTCATCATCGGCCGTGGCCTGACCGCCAAGGCGCGCGAGTCGCTGGGTCTGCCGGTGTCCACCCTGTTCCGCTTGCCCGCCGTGCCCAAGAGCCATGGCAAGGGATTCACTCTGGCGCAAAAGATGGTGGGCCGTGCCTGCGGGCTGCCCGAAGGCCAGGGCGTGCTGCCAGGTACCTACTGCGAACCCAAAATGACCTCGGTGGGTTCTCAAGATACGACCGGTCCCATGACCCGCGACGAGCTGAAAGACCTGGCCTGCCTGGGCTTTAGCGCCGACCTGGTGATGAAATCCTTCTGCAACACCGCCGCGTATCCCAAGCCCGTGGACGTGAAGATGCACCATGAGCTGCCTGAGTTCATCAGCACCCGTGGCGGCGTGGCCCTTCGTCCCGGTGACGGCGTGATCCACTCCTGGCTCAACCGCCTGCTGTTGCCCGATACCGTGGGCACCGGCGGTGACAGCCACACGCGTTTCCCTATTGGTATCAGCTTCCCCGCCGGTTCCGGTCTGGTGGCGTTTGCGGCTGCTACCGGTGTCATGCCTTTGGATATGCCCGAGTCCGTGCTGGTGCGCTTCAAGGGCAAGATGCAAAACGGCATCACCCTGCGTGACCTGGTGAACGCCATTCCGCTGTACGCCATCAAGGCGGGTCTGCTGACGGTCGAGAAGAAGGGCAAGAAGAATATTTTCTCTGGCCGCATTCTCGAAATCGAAGGTCTGCCCGATCTGAAAGTGGAGCAGGCGTTTGAGTTGTCCGACGCGTCGGCCGAGCGTTCCGCGGCCGGTTGCACCGTGCACCTGAACAAAGAACCCATCGCCGAGTACGTCAACAGCAACATCACCATGATGAAGTGGATGATTGCCAACGGTTACGCCGATGCCCGCACCCTGGCCCGCCGTATCGCGGCGCAAGAAGCCTGGCTCAAGAACCCCCAGTTGCTCAAGGGCGACGCGGACGCGGAATACGCTGCCGTGATCGAGATCGACCTGGCCGACATCCATGAGCCTATCCTTGCGTGCCCCAACGATCCAGATGATGTGAAAACACTGGCCGAAGTCGCTGGCACCAAGATCGATGAAGTGTTTATTGGTAGCTGCATGACCAATATCGGCCACTTCCGCGCCGCTTCCAAACTCATGGAAGGCAAGCGTGACATTCCAGTCAAGCTATGGATTGCTCCGCCTACCAAAATGGACGCCAAGCAATTGAGTGACGAAGGCCACTACGGCGTGCTCGGTGGTGCCGGTGCCCGTATGGAAATGCCGGGCTGTAGCTTGTGCATGGGCAACCAGGCCCAGGTGAAGCAGGGTGCTACCGTGTTCTCCACCTCCACCCGCAACTTCCCCAACCGCCTGGGCAAGGACAGCAATGTGTACCTGGGTTCCGCCGAACTGGCGGCCATCTGCTCCAAGCTGGGCCGCATTCCCACCAAGGAAGAGTACCTGGCCGACATGGGCGTGCTGACCGCTGCCAGCGACAAGGTGTACCAGTACCTGAACTTTGACAAGATTCAGGACTACACCGACAGTGCTGCTACGGTGAAGGCTGGCGCTGCGGTCTAAACTTGCGTCTCCTGTTTCGATCAAGGCCCTGCAGTGCAAGCTGCGGGGCTTTTTTTGTTCTGCTGCTTGTGATCTCGCACGCTTCAGCGTTGCAAGGGTGGAGATTCCAGCGCATCGGAAGATCCGCCTGCCCAAGGGTTTTGCGCAGGTAAAGGAGGAGTCCGCAAAGCGGGCGGGGGACACGGAGCAAAGCCCTTGGGCAGGCTGAACTGGAGCGAAGCCAACTCTCTGAGGCACATCCGAGTCCACCGGGATAATTATCGGCATGCAACTTCTGAACTCCATTCCCCTGTCCTGGCAAACCATCCTGCTCCTATTGGCCAGCAATGTCTTCATGACGATCGCCTGGTATGGCCACCTCAAAAGCCTGGCCACGGCACCCTGGTACACAGCTGCCTTGGTCAGCTGGGGGATTGCACTTTTTGAGTACCTGTTGCAGGTCCCGGCCAACCGGATCGGGTTCCAGCACGCGGGTTTCTCGGTAGCGCAACTCAAGATCGTTCAGGAGGTCATTACCTTGTTGGTTTTTGTGCCGTTTGCGATGCTCTACCTGGATCAGCCCTTCAAAACCGACTATGTGTGGGCCGGGCTGTGCCTGGTGGGCGCTGTCTACTTTATCTTTCGGAGCGCCTGAGTGGGCGAGGGCGTATGCCCCGACAGGCCGTGCGGTTACACTTCGGCCCGTCACAAAAGCGTCATTTTCAAAAGAACTGGCGCATCCCATCGTTAGGAACCACCACTATGCTGTTTGGCAAACTGCTGCCCCGTGAGGGCAATTTTTTCGAGATGTTCAACCAGCATGCCGACCGCATCGTGGAAGCGGCCCAAGCGTTCTCCCGTCTGGTTGCCAACTACAGCGACCTGGACCTGCGAGCCAAGTACAACCAGGAAGTGGATGACGCCGAGCGCGCCGCTGACCGGGTAACGCACGAATGCAACAAAGCCATCCACATTACGTTCATTACCCCGATTGACCGGGAGCAGATCCACTCCCTGATCAATACCATGGACGATGTAGCCGACCTCATTCAGGACTCGGCCGAAACCATGGCGCTGTATGACGTGCGCCACATGACCGAGGAAATCACCCGCCTCACCGACCTTAGCGTGAAGTGCTGTGAGCGCCTGCGCGACGCTGTCAAGCTGCTGGCGCACATTGCCGAGCCGTCCACCGCCGAAGCTGCGCTCAAGACCTGCGAGGAAATCGACCGCCTCGAGTCCGACGCGGACCGCGTCATGCGCACCGCCATGAGCAAGCTTTTCCGTGAGGAGCCCGATGTCCGGGAGGTCATCAAGCTCAAGGCGATCTATGAGCTGCTGGAGACCATTACCGACAAGTGCGAGGATGTGGCCAACGTGATCGAGGGCATCATCCTCGAGAACTCCTGACTCCACGGCGGATTGCGACGATGGAAACCGTACAAACGACCCTGTGGGTGGTGGTATTGCTGGTGGTTCTTGCCTTGCTGTTCGACTTCATGAACGGCTTTCACGACGCCGCCAACTCGATTGCCACGGTGGTCTCTACCGGTGTGCTCAAACCCGGTCAAGCGATTTTGTTTGCTGCATTTTTCAACGTGATTGCCATCCTGATCTTTCAGCTCAGCGTCGCGGCCACTGTGGGCAAGGGCATTGTGCAGCCCGGTGTGGTGGATACCCATGTGGTGTTTGGCGCCCTGCTAGGAGCCATTACCTGGAACGTAATTACCTGGTATTACGGCATTCCCAGCAGCTCCTCGCACGCATTGATTGGCGGAATTGTGGGGGCGGTGATTGCCAAGTCCGGAGCCGGCACCCTGGTGTCTACCGGCATCATCAAAACCGTGGTGTTCATCTTCGTGTCACCCTTCTTGGGTTTTGTGCTCGGCTCGGTCATGATGGTGCTGGTAGCCTGGGTGTTTCGCCATACCCGTCCGTCCAAGGTCGATAAGTGGTTTCGACGCCTGCAACTGATTTCGGCGGGTGCTTACAGCCTGGGCCATGGTGGCAATGATGCGCAGAAGACCATAGGCATCATCTGGATGTTGCTGATTGCGACGGGTTACTCGACTGCCGGGGCATCGGCCCCGCCAAGCTGGGTTATTTTCAGTTGCTACGCCGCCATTGGCATTGGCACGATGTTTGGTGGCTGGCGCATCGTCAAGACCATGGGCCAAAAGATTACCAAGTTGAAACCTGTGGGGGGCTTTTGCGCCGAAACTGGGGGTGCCATCACGTTGTTTCTGGCAACGGCCATGGGTATCCCGGTGTCCACAACCCACACCATCACCGGAGCCATTGTTGGCGTGGGTTCCACTCAGCGTGCCAGCGCGGTGCGTTGGGGTGTGGCCGGCAACATCGTCTGGGCGTGGATTTTTACCATTCCCGCCAGCGCCTTTGTGGCGGCCATTGCGTACTGGATCAGTCTGCAGATTTTTTAGGTGTGCTGGATGGTGAGGCAGTCCGCGCAGCCTCCACCTGGTACTCGAAGTAGTGCTGAAAGCCATAGGCCAGGCTGGCCAAGAGGACGGTCGTACCCACAAACAGGGCTCCCACCAAGGCTCCGACCGTCAACCAATTGGAGCGCCCTGCCGTGTCTTCAGGCGCGGCCGTTGGGTTGAAGCGGCGATTCCACCGATCTTGGGCCGTCAGCCCATAGACCAGGGCATTGATGGCACAGCCGGCTATGGTGATGCCCAGGACCGGAATCAGAATCCAGCTCAACGTGTCGTCCAGGCCGATGCTGCGCGCGCGCAGCACACCGTACAAGCCCAATAGTGTGGGGACCGGAAGCATCCACGCCAAGGGGTCACCCGGGCCATGAAGATACCAGCGTTGCAGACCCAGTGGCCCACCCAGGAATGCCAGCCAGGTGGCCGCAGTCTTGCTTTTCATGGCAACGATGCCATTGCAGGAGCTTGGCTGCTGCCGCTGCCGACAACACGGTCCATCAGCACCACATCCAGCCAACGGTCAAACTTCCAGCCACAATTGGCCAAAACACCGACCGGTTGAAAGCCGCAGGCCGTGTGCACGCCCACGGAGCCCTTGTTGGAGGAGTCACCGATCACCGCGATCAGCTTGCGCACTCCGGCGCGCTCGGCGCGTGCCATCAGTTCTTCCAATAACAGGCGTCCCAGCCCCCGGCCTTGCGCAGCCGGAGCGAGATAAATGGAGTCTTCGGCCGAGTAGCGATAGGCCGGGCGTGGTTTGAACCAGTTGCAGTAGGCAAAACCCAAAACACCGTCGGAATCTTCAATGACCAGGTAGGGCAGTCCCTTGGCCAGTACATCAGCACGCCGACCGGCCATGTCGGGTTCGGTTGGCGGTGTGGTTTCGAAGGTCCCCGTGCCATGGAGTACGTGGTGGGCATAGATGGCGGTGATGGCGGCAACGTCGGCGTCGGTGCTGGGGCGGATTTTGGTCATTGATATACAAAGGTTATAATGGAAGGCTATTCAGAGTGTCGCTGGCCGGGTGGCTAGTTGCGTGTCTCAACTTTGAATTCCATGGTGGAAAGCCATTTCTGCTACCCAAAGGATAAATCATGGTCGTCATTCGACTCGCCCGTGGCGGTGCAAAAGCACGCCCTTTCTTTAATATCGTCGTGGCCGACAAGCGTACTCGCCGTGATGGTCGCTTCATTGAGCGTATCGGTTTTTACAACCC
>CAZDDK010000222.1:0-5419 GCA_964504185.1 uncultured Rhodoferax sp.
CACCCCCGAACAGGAGGTGGTGCTGCGCCGTGCCGCCGAGGTGGCCCACAAGTCGCTGACCGACTTCATTCTCGACAGCGCTTGCCTGGCCGCCGAGCAGACCCTGCTCGATCAACGGTTGTTCATGGTCTCGGGTAGCCAGTACCAGGCCCTGATGGATCTGCTGGAGCGCCCCGAACAGGCCAACGAGGGTTTGCGTGACCTGTTTGCCCGCAAGGCACCGTGGGACACGAAGTGACATTGCGGTCACCGGAGCCACTGACCGCGCAGCATCTGCTGGAAGGTTTCGACTGCGGCAAGCCCGCGCTGAACGATTGGCTCTTGCGTCACGCCCGGCAGGCGCAAGGCAGTGGCTCGGCTAAGACCTTCGTCGTTGCCGAGGACGATGGCCGAGTGGCAGCTTACTTCAGCCTGACCGTGGGGCAAGTCGACACACTGGACGCGCCGCAGCGCATCCGCAAGGGAATGGGGCAGTATCCGTTACCGGTGGTGATCCTGGCGAGGCTCGCTGTGTCGGTCGCGGATCAGGGGCGAGGCATTGGCTTTGGCCTGCTGCAGGATGCGATTCGCCGCACGATGTGGATTGCCGAGCAGGCCGGTATCCGGGCCATGCTGACCCACCCCATCGATGAAGACGCGGCGAAGTTCTACACCCGGTTCGGATTCATCGCGTCACCCCTGCGCGAGCAGCAATTGCTGCTGCTCTTGAAGGACGCCTGCCGCTGGGTACGCTGAACACCGGGCCGCACCACCACCTTGCTAGCGTCATCCTCGCCGTCTGGGGGTGCGCGCGGGGACTCATGCCCTCACTGCAGCGATAGCGCTTCGCGGCTGCAGCTGGTGGGTCGCTAAACTCATGTGATCCATGTACCCCAATCACACCCTTGCCATGCCAAAGCGTCTCTTGCGAGTGTTGGTACTGATGGGCGCGCTCCTTGCAGGCGGCCTGTGCCAGGCGGGGGAGGTGCGCGTGGCGGTGGCGGCCAGCTTTGTTGGGCCTATGCGGGAGGTCGCGGCCGCGTTTGCGCGCGATACCGGGCATTCGGCGGTGCTGGCTGCGGGAGCGACCGGCAAACTTTATGCACAAATCGTCCATGGTGCGCCCTTTCATGTGCTGCTGGCCGCCGACAGCGAAACCCCCGCCCGGCTCGAGAAAGAGGGCCTGGCCGTGGCAGGGTCGCGGTTTACCTATGCAACCGGACGCCTGGTGCTGTGGAGCCGCAACCGCACGCTGGTCGATGGTGCGGGCGATGTGCTGCGCACCGCACGCTTTGAGCGCTTGGCCGTGGCCGACCCCAAGCTGGCACCCTACGGTGCCGCCGCCCGAGACACGCTGCACACCATGGGCCTGCTCAGTGCGCTGCAGCCGCGCGTGGTGCAGGGCGAGAGCATGGGCCAGGTCTACCAATTTGTGGCCAGCGGCAATGCCGCCCTGGGTTTTGTGGCCTTGTCGCAGGTTTGGGCCGACGGCAAGCTCACTGAAGGCTCGGCCTGGATCGTGCCCGCCCATCTGCACGCCGCGTTGCGCCAGGATGCGGTGCTGCTGCGGGCCGGGCAGGGCAACCCTGCTGCCACGGCGCTTGTCACTTACCTGCAGTCAGCACCCGTTCAGGCGCTGTTGCAGGGCTACGGATATGAGTTTTCCCGCTAGCCCCATGACCTTGCCATTCACCTTCAGCGCCGCCGATGTGCAGGCCATCTGGCTCACCATCAAGCTTGCCAGCCTGACCACGGCGCTGTTGCTGGTGCTGGCCACCCCGCTGGCCTGGTGGCTGGCGCAAACCACGTCGCGCTGGCGTGCGCCCGTGGCCGCCTTGGTGGCCCTGCCACTGGTGTTGCCGCCCACGGTACTGGGTTTTTACCTGTTGGTGTCGCTGGGGCCACAGGGGCCGCTGGGCCAGTTCATGCAGTGGCTGGGGCTGGGCTTGCTGCCATTCACCTTTGGCGGTTTGGTGCTGGGCTCGGTGGTGTATTCGCTGCCGTTTGCGGTGCAGCCCTTGCAGTTCGCATTCGAGGCAATGGGACAGCGGCCCATGGAAGTGGCCGCCAGCCTGCGCGCCAGCCCCCTGGATGCCTTTTTCTCGGTGGCCCTGCCACTGGCCCGCCCGGGTTTTGTCACGGCAGCGGTGCTGAGCTTTGCCCACACCGTGGGCGAGTTTGGTGTGGTGCTGATGATGGGGGGCAATATTGCGGGCCAGACGCAGGTGGTTTCGACCCAGATCTATGGCCACGTCGAGGCCCTGGAGTATGCCCAGGCCCATGCCCTGAGCGTTGCCATGGTCGTCTTCTCGTTTGTTGTCCTGCTGGGCCTGAATGGGGTGAACAGGCGTCGCACGCGGGTCATGTCATGAGCCGTTCCGAGACCAACCTGATTCGGTTTTCCCAGGCCCTGCCGTCCTTCACGCTGAAGGTGGATCTGGCCTTGCCGCAACGCGGTATCACGGCGGTGTTTGGCGCGTCGGGCTCGGGCAAGACCACGCTGCTGCGCAGTGTGGCTGGCTTGCAGCGGCCTGTGGATGCGCGCATTGAGATTGCCGGGCAGGTGTGGCAGGACGATGGCCAGCGCATCTTTTTGCCGACCTGGAAGCGCCCTTTGGGCTACGTGTTTCAGGAGGCCAGCCTGTTTGAGCACCTGGACGTGCAGGGCAATTTGCACTATGGCTTGAAGCGCGCCGGTGCAGGCGCAGCGCGGGGGGCTGGCGCTGCAGCGGCATTGCAGAGCACGATTGCGCTGTTGGGCTTGCACAGTCTGCTGGCGCGGCGCACGCACCAGCTCTCGGGCGGCGAGCGCCAGCGCGTGGCCATTGCCCGCGCACTGGTCACGCAGCCCCAACTGCTATTGCTGGATGAGCCCCTGTCCGCACTGGACCATGCCCGCCGCCAGGACATTCTGCCCTGGCTGGAGCGGCTGCGCGACGAGTTGCGTATTCCGATGCTCTACGTCACCCACGCCGCCGACGAGGTGGCGCGCATGGCCGACACGCTGGTGGTGCTGCAGGACGGGCAGGTTTCGGCCTTCGGACCGGTGGCCGATGTGTTGACCCGCGTGGATGCCCCCATTGTGTTGGGCGAGGATGTGTCGGCCCTGCTCAACGGGGTGCTGCAAGAGCGGGACGAGCGCTGGTCGCTGGTGCGCGCCGGGTTCCCCGGTGGCAGCCTGTGGCTGCGTGACAGCGCCCTGGCACTGGGCAGCCCGGTGCGCCTGCGCGTGCTGGCGCGCGATGTGAGCATTGCCACCGAATCCGCGCACCACAGCAGCATCCAGAACAGCCTGCCCTGCACCGTGCGCGCCATTGCGCCCGATGCCCATCCGTCCCAGGTGCTGGTGCAACTGGACTGCGGTGGCGCGCTGCTGCTGGCCCGGATCACCGCCCGCGCCGCCCACGCACTGGACTTGGTGCCAGGCAGGCCGGTGTGGGCGCAGGTCAAGTCGGTGGCGTTGGTGCAGTAGAGCCCGTTGCTGGGGCAATGCGCTTCAAATTGGCCATTGGCCCGCGTAAATAAAGGGTATATAGCTATCGAATTGATAGTGGTTGCAACAGCACGACCAGCGCCCCCGCGCCACCCTGCGCGGGCGGTGCCTGCACAAAGGCGACCACCTCCGCACGCTGTACCAGCCAGCGGTGCACCTTGTCCTTGAGCACCGGCGCTTTTCCGGGCGAGCCCAGCCCCTTGCCGGTGACCACGCGCACGCAGCGGATGCCCTGCTTGTGGGTCTCGCGGATAAAGCTGCCCAGGGTTTCGCGGGCCTCGTCGGTGCGCAGGCCATGCAGGTCCACCTGGCGCTGGATGGCCCATTGGCCTTGGCGCAGCTTGCGGGCCACGTCCGGCCCCACGCCGGGGCGGCGAAAACTCAGGTGCTCGTCGGTGTCGAGCAGGGTGGTTATGTCCACCTCGTCGCTCACGGCTTCGCGTAGCGCTGCCGCCTCGTCCAACAGGTGTTGCTTGGGAGTAGGTTGGGGGGCAGGCGGGCGCAGGTCCGCCGTGCCGTGTGCCGGCAGGCGATGCACCGCACCTACGGCCGCCTGGAACAGGCTGCGCTGCTCGCGTGCCCGCTTGGCGTCCAGCGCATGCTGGGCGGCGGCTTGCGCTTCACGCAGGGCCTGGGCGGCGATTTCCTTCTTGACTTGCTTCAGATCAGCCAGCGAACCGACCCTGAACGGCTTGGCCTTGCGGGGCGGAGTGCTCACAGCAGTCCATTTTCCGCCATGGACAGCGCCTGGCCCGGTGCCACGATGATGTGGTCCAGCACCCGCACGTCCAGCAAGGCCAGCGCGGCCTTGAGCGTTTGCGTCAGGGCCTCGTCGGCACGGGATGGCTGCACCGTGCCGCTGGGATGGTTGTGCGCCAGCACCACGCTGCTTGCCTGGTGGTGCAGGGCGCGCAGTGCCACCTCGCGCGGGTAGACACTGGTTTGGGTCAGCGTGCCCCGAAACAACTCCTCCATGGCAAGCAGGCGGTTCTGTGCGTCCAGGAAGATGACGGCAAAGACCTCATGGCCCTTGGCGGCCAGGTGCAGCTGCAGGTAGTGCTTGATGGTCTGCGGGTCGGCAAAGGCCGCCCGCTCTTTGAGCTGCTGGGCCATGGCGCGGCGGGCCAGCTCCAGCACGGCAATCAGCTCGGCACGTTTGGCTGGGCCCAGCCCCTTGACCCGCTTGAGGTCATCGGCGCTGGCATGCAGCAGACCTGAAATACCGTCAAAGCCCTCGTCGATACTTGCTGATGCGCTATCATTTTTAATGCGCAGCAGCTCATCTGCCATTTGCAGCACACCCTTGCCCCGAATGCCGGTGCGCAGCAGCACGGCCAGCAGTTCGGCGTCGCTGAGGGCACCCGCCCCACGGGCCAGCAGTTTTTCGCGCGGGCGGGCGTCAAGGGGCAGGTCTTTGAGAGGCATTGGCCGACTTTCTACAATAGAGGCCAGTTTAATGCGTGCCCCAACCTGAGATTTCTATGACCGTATCGACCGCCTGTGTACAGCCCGGCTCCTTCCTGACCCTGCATTACCGCCTGAGTGGCCCGGCGGGGGTGGTCATCAGCACCTTTGAGGGCAAGCCGTCCACCCTCACGCTGGGCAATGGCGAGCTGGCCCCTGCGGTAGAGGCCTGCCTGATGGGCCTGGCTGAAGGCGCGCATGGCCGCTTTGACCTGCCCGCCGGTGCGGCTTTTGGTGAAAAAAACCCAGCGATGCAGCAGTGGCTGTCCGCCAAGGAGCTGGCGTCCATGGGGGACCCTGACGAGCAGTACGCCGTGGGCGACGCGGTGCAGTTTCCCACCCCGGACGGACAGGGCCAGTTTGCCGGCGTGGTGCTGCAGGTGGCCCCGGGGCGCGGGGTGCTATTCGACTTCAATCACCCGCTGGCCGGCCAGCCGGTAACGTTTGAAGTTCAGGTGATTGGAATCCTATGAGTACAACCAC
>CAZDDK010000223.1:0-5361 GCA_964504185.1 uncultured Rhodoferax sp.
CACCGGACACCGCGAGGCGTTTGCGACAGCCGTGCGCCGGCTGGGCGCGCAGCAGCGCCCCCAGCTGGTGGCCGCCTTGTCGCGCCTGTTCCTGAGGGGCGAAACCATTTTGCCCACCGAGTCACAGCGCGCCCACCCACGACACCTGGACGACGAGGATCTCGCGTGAGCGCCACCCTGGCGCCCTCCCTTGCCTCTTCGCTCGAACGCCTGGCCCAGCGCCTGCAAGAGCTGGACATGGCCTTGTCCGACCCGGTCGTTGCAGCAGACAACAAACGCTTTCGCGATCTATCGCGCGAGCACGCCGAGGTCAGCAGCGTGTGCGACCTGGCCCGCCGCCACACCCAGCGCCAGCACGACCTCGACACCGCCCGCGAGCTGTTGGCCGACGCCAGTGACGACGCCGAGATGCGCGCCATGGCCCAGGACGAGATCGTCCAGGCCGAGGCCGAACTCGACCACCTCGTGGCCCAGTTGCAGACCGCCCTGCTGCCCAAGGACCCCGACGACGGCCGCAACGCCTTCATCGAAATCCGCGCCGGCACCGGCGGCGATGAGTCCGCTCTGTTCGCCGCCGACCTGGCCCGCATGTACACCCGCTTCGCGGAACGCCAAGGCTGGCGCAGCGAGATCATGTCGGCCAGCGAGTCCGACCTGGGCGGCTACAAGGAAGTGGTGCTGCGCTTTGAAGGCGACGGCGTCTATGGCCAGATGAAATTCGAGTCGGGCGGCCACCGCGTGCAGCGCGTGCCCGCCACCGAGACCCAGGGCCGCATCCACACCAGCGCCTGCACGATTGCCGTGCTGGCCGAGCAGGACGAGGCCGAGGCGATCAAGATCAACCCGAGTGACCTGCGCATCGACACCTACCGCGCCAGCGGCGCGGGCGGCCAGCACATCAACAAGACCGACTCTGCCGTGCGCATCACCCACATTCCCACCGGCATCGTTGCCGAATGCCAGGACGGGCGCAGCCAGCACAGCAACAAGGCCCAGGCCCTCAAGGTCTTGACCGCCCGCATCCATGAAAAAGAGCGCAGCGAACGTGCCGCCAAGGACGCGGCCGAGCGCAAGAGCCTGGTGGGCAGCGGCGACAGAAGCGACCGCATCCGCACCTACAACTTCCCGCAAGGGCGCCTGACCGACCACCGCATCAACCTGACGCTGTACAAGCTGCTGCAGATCATGGAAGGCGACCTGGACGACGTGGTGCAGGCCCTGCAGGCGTACGAGGCGGCCGAGCAGCTGGCGGCGCTCGAGCTGGGAATGGTTTAGAGACTTTTCGGCCTCTATCCCGCGTAGAATCTCATTCAATAGCTACCAATTCAATAGCAAATGGGCATCCCGCAATCACCCTCCACCATTGCCCAGGCACTGGCGTGGATACAAGCCCAAGGACTGGATCGGCTGGATGCGCAAATGCTGCTGCTGCGGGTGCTGGACCGAGCCGAACACGAACGCGCCTGGCTGCTGGCACACGACACCGACGCACTGCCCGACTCCGCCCACACCGCACTGCAAGCCGACGTGCGCCGCCGCGCCACCGGCGAGCCCTTGGCCTACATCACCGGTCACAAAGCGTTTTACGGGCTGGATCTTGCCGTGGACTCCCGCGTGCTGGTGCCGCGCCCGGACACCGAAACCCTGGTGGACTGGGCACTGGAAGTGCTGGAAGCCCCTTGCGCCCGCGTGCTGGACCTGGGCACCGGCAGCGGTGCCATCGCGCTGGCCCTCAAACACACCCGACCCGACCTGCGGGTCAGTGCCGTGGACTACAGCGCCGACGCCCTGGCGGTGGCCCGCTCCAATGCCCGACACCTGCGGCTGGAGGTGGCCTTCTCGCAAGGCAGTTGGCTGGACGGCGTGCACGGGGAGTTTGATGCCATCGTCTCCAATCCCCCCTACATCCGCTCGGACGACCACCACCTGGACGCGCTCACCCACGAGCCCCTGTCGGCGCTGGCCAGCGGTGCCGATGGCCTGGACGACATCCGCACCATCATCCGCCAGGCAGCGCCGCACCTGCGCGGCGGCGGCTGGCTGCTGCTGGAGCATGGCTACGACCAGGCCACCACCGTGCGCACCCTGCTCACCCAGGCGGGCTTTGGCTATGCACAGTCGCGCCGCGACCTGGCCGGTATCGAGCGCTGCAGCGGTGCGCGCTGGCCCTCAGCACCACAGACCAGCTGAACGCATATTTGGATGAATTGGCCACTAGCCCGCGTAAAATATGCCCATATAGCTATACTTTTAGTAGCAATTTTATACCCCATCCCCATGCCAAACACCACCCCCGCCTGCCCCCAATGTTCCCTGGAAAACACCTACCCCGATGGCAGCAACCTCGTCTGCGCCGACTGCGGATTTGAGTGGCCAATGGCCGGCGCAACAGCGGCTGACGAGGAAGACGACGCCGTGGTCAAAGACTCCAACGGCCAGATCCTGCAGGATGGCGACGCCGTGGTGCTGATCAAGGACCTGAAGGTCAAGGGCTCGTCCACCGTGCTCAAGATGGGCACCAAGGTCAAGAGCATCCGCCTGGTCGGCGGTGACCACGAGGTGGACTGCAAAATGGACGGCGGCAGCTTCATGCTCAAGGCCTGTTTCCTGAAAAAGGCCTGAAACCAGCAACGAACGGGGAGGTACCGTGAATCCGCACAACGCCCAGTGGCTCCTCCTGGTTCTGATCAACATCCCGGTCTTCCTGGGCCTGGGGCGCATCATCTTCACGGATTGGGACGGGCTGGTCGAGGCACTGCGCCTGTGGACCTCGGCCGACTGGTGGTTCACGCTGGAAAAGCAATGGCAGCTGGACCGCTGGAGCACCGCCAAGCTGCCGGTGTTTGTGCTGTCCTGTGTGGCCCTGGTGGTGCTGGAGCATCTGATGTTCGGCCGGGGCAAGGTCGTGCGGCCGGCTGCCCAGGTGGTGGGGCTTTTGTAGTCCCCCCGGACACACCGGCTACATACAGGCCCGATACACCTCTGCCAGCGACACCACGCCGGTGCGCGCCAGTTTCACCCCGTTGGCGGGCAAGCTGAACATGCGGTTGGCCAGGGCGCTGGCGCGGTACACGTCGGCGGATACCCCCACATCCACCCGCTCGGCAATCTGTTTGTCCATCACCAGCAGCTCGTAAATCGCCTGGCGCCCGGCAAAACCCGTGCCGTGGCAGCGGTCACAGCCCTTGCCGCGCCAGAACACCTCTTCCGGCCCCACGTCCAGGTTGGTGCGCATCAACACGTCCACCGGTTCCACCTCGCGGCAGTGGGGGCAGTTGGTGCGCACCAGGCGCTGGGCCAGCACGCCAATCACGGCCGAGCGGATCAGGTAAGGCTCCACCCCCATCTCGATCAGGCGCACCAGGGCGCTGGGCGCGTCGTTGGTATGCAGCGTGCTGAACACCAGGTGCCCGGTGAGCGCGCTTTCGACCGCGATCTTGGCGGTTTCATAGTCGCGCATTTCACCGATCAGGACCACATCCGGGTCGTGCCGCAGGATATGGCGCAATGCCCTGGGAAACGTGAAGTCGATGACCGGGTTGACCTGGATCTGGATCACGTTTTCCAGCTCGTACTCGATCGGATCTTCCACGGTGATGATGTTGACGTTCTGGCGCACCACCTCTTGCAGTGCTGCGTACAGTGTCGTCGTTTTGCCCGAGCCGGTCGGCCCGGTCACCAGCACGATGCCCATGCTGCGGCGCAACAGGTCACGCAGGCGTGCAAGGTCCAGCGGGTCAAAGCCGATGGAATCCAGGCTGCGCATGTCGGCGGTGCGGGCCAGCACCCGGATCACCACGCTCTCACCAAATTGCGAGGGGATGATGGAGATCCGCAAATCGATGCCTGCACCGTTTTCGTTGATGCGGATGCGCCCGTCCTGCGGTAGGCGGTGCTCCGAGCTGTTCATGCTGGCCAGGATCTTGATGCGCCCCACCACGGGTGGCAGCAACGCCCGGCGCAGGCGGCGCACGCTGACCAGCGTGCCGTTGATGCGAAACAGCACCTCAAAGGTCTTCTGACCCGGGCGGATATGGATGTCCGAGGCGCGTCGGCTGACCGCATCGGCCAACAGGTTGGCCACCAGGCGCACGATGGGGGCCTGGCGGGCCAGGGTTTCGGCCTCACTCCAGACGCGTAGCTCCTCCTCTTCGCTTCCGGTTTCGATCTCGCTGATGGCCAGGGACTCCAGTTCATCCGAATCGCTGTGCGAGGCGTAACAATGCCCAATGGCGGTGCGGATGTCGTCGGCCGCAGCCAGCACCGCAACCACCCGGCACTGGGTGACGAAGCGCATCAGGTGCTGCTGCTCGGCATCCAGTGCATCGGCCAGCGCCACCAGCAATACGTCGCCCCTGCGCAGCAGCGGCAGCACATTGAAGCGCAGGGCCATATCCACCGGCAGGGTCTGGACGGCGTTCATCTGAGGGTCACACTCCGCCAACAGCACAACCGGTACGTGGCTCAGCACGTCGGCCACGCGCAGTGCCTGTCCCACTTCGCCCGGGCTGCGCCCGTCCAACGACAGCCCCGTGACCAGACGCGCCCCCAGTTCTGCCGCGTCGTCTGCAGGGTGCAAGGTTCTGCGAAGAAAGGCCTCGGACAGGCACGCGTGGCCAGCCCCCATTTCCAACGGGCCCGTACTTTCTAGCGGCAGCACCCGGAAAAAGCCCTGGTCCAGCACCGCTTGCAACTCGTCCAGGTTGCGGGCCACCCCCATCTGCGACGGCGACAGCACCGCCGCCCCCCCATCCAGGGGCACTGGAGCGGTATCCTGCGACGGCCACTCGCCGCTGGGGACCCGCGCATGGTCCGCAAAGTCGTCGCTGAGCAGAACGTCGTGGGGCAGCTCAATGTCGGGTTCTGTCATGGTGTTCCATTCATAAGGCCATACCGCAAGGCGATACACACATGCTCCCACCGAAGCCGCCCGCGGCACTTGACATGGGTCAGATGCTGACCAGCGAACTGCGGCATGGCCGCACTGTCAGAAGGGTCTGGGATAATGGCGGGTTCGGGTACATACTGGGCCAATCGGGCCTGAATCAATGGAGTTTTTTGCGATGAGCGACACACAACAACGCATCGACGAACTGGTCAAGGGCAACGATGTTCTGCTATTCATGAAGGGCAGCGCCAGCTTCCCCCAGTGCGGTTTTTCGGGGCGCGCGGTTCAGATTCTCAAGGCCTGCGGCGTAGACACCAAGGGCATCAAGACCGTCAACGTGCTGGAGGATGACGCCATCCGCGCTGGCATCAAGGAATACAGCAACTGGCCCACCATTCCCCAGCTCTACGTCAAGGGTGAATTCATTGGCGGCTCCGACATCATGATGGAAATGTACGAGAGCGGTGAACTGC
>CAZDDK010000224.1:0-5358 GCA_964504185.1 uncultured Rhodoferax sp.
AAATCGACTACAAGGAAGACCTGCAAGGTGCCCAGTTCGTCATCAAGAACCCGGGTGCGTCCAGCACTTGCGGGTGTGGGTCGTCGTTTTCGACCTGACTGCACCTGCGGGACAGACATTTCATGCAGCAATGTGATTTTGAAGCCTATCTTCCCAGCCACATTGCGCGCAACCACTGGGACCAGTGGCAAACCAGCCGGTCGCTATCTCCCTCTGCCTATGTCGACTGGGGCGACCACCCCACCATCCTGGCAGAGGTTTTTCGCGCCGCGTTTGGTGACGCCAATACCGACTTCTTCCGGTACTTCAAAGAGCGCCACCCCGCGTTCGTTCATCAGACCGCGCTCAGTCTGTGCTGTGGGGATGGTGGCTTTGAGCGCGCTTTGCTCGATCATGGTGTGTTTGCTTCCATCACCGGAATCGATCTTTCACCTGGGCGTGTGGCGGCAGCCCGTGAAACGCACCATCTGTGTGCAGATCGCCTGAAGTTTGAAGTGGGTGACGTCAACTCGGGTGAATTTGGAACACGCTGTGTGGACATCGTCTTCGCCAAAGCGGCGCTGCACCACGTTGAGCATTTGGAGACAATGACCACAGGTGTTTGCCGCGCACTGCGAGTCAAAGGTTGTCTGGTAGCCATCGATTTTTTTGGCCCCACGCGTTTTCAGTGGACCGATGCACAGGTTCAGGCGGCAAACTGGTTTCTGGTCAACCGCATTCCCCCCCCGTTGCGAACGCGCAGTGACGGAAGTGTTTATTCCGAGGTACATCGCCCCACGGTCGCGGAAATGGTGGCGATCGACCCGTCCGAAGCGGTGCGGTCTGGCGACATCATGGATGTGCTGACACGGTACATGGACATTTCCGTCAATATTCCTCTGGGGGGGACGCTGTTAAATCTCATATTTTTTGGGGATATCATCAACAACTTCGATGCGAGCAATCCTGCTCACAATCAAGTGCTGATGGAAGCCTGCCAGTACGAGCGGGCGCTCCTACATGCCGGCGTTATTGAAAGCGACTTCCGGCTAGTCGTGGCTACACCGCAGGGGTGAATCATCCCGGGTGGTTCGTGCTCTGGCATCTGTCTTTCCTTCTTTTTTGCAATGAAGTCCTTTATCTTCCTGTATTGGCAGTGGTTGCGGCGTGACATCATTGGTCGCTACCGTGGCACCATGCTGGGACTGTTGTGGCCCTTGTTGCAACCCTTGCTGCAAATCGGGGTATTTACCACCATCCTTTACCATTTCATGCAAGTGCGATGGCCGCAAGCACCCGCCACCAACGGTGCGGAAGTGTTTGGGCTCAACGTTTTTGCGGGCATGATTTTTTTTAACTTCTTCGCCGAAGTACTAAATCGTTCTCCAGTGGCGGTGTTGTCTCAGCCCAATCTTGTGACTAAGGTCAGGTTTCCGCTGGTGATCTTGCCGCTGGTCACTGTGGGCTCTGCGCTCATGGGCATGCTTCCTGCCCTGTGTTTGCTCCTGTTGGCATGTGCGGTCACCGTCGGCTTGAGCATGCACACTCTATTGCTTCCCCTATTGCTTATACCGGTTCTGGCGTATGCAGTAGGACTGGCGATCTTGCTCTCTGGACTGGGCGTGTACTTGCGCGATATTGGCCAAATCATGCCCCCTCTGGTTGGACTTTTGATGTTTCTTACCCCGATTTTTTATCCGACAACCGTTATCCCGGAGGCCCTGCACGCTTGGTTTGGCATAAACCCGATAGCCTGGTCGGTCGAGGTGGCCAGGGACTTGGTCATCAATGGCAAACTACCGGCGCTGTGGCCCAGCGTCATCCACTCCGTAGGGGCCCTTGTCAGCGTCGTGCTGGGGTCGCTCCTTTTCGGCAGAGTCTCCAAAGGATTTGACGATGTCCTTTGATCCCGCCATCCATCTGAGCTGCGTCAGCAAAATCTACCGCCAATTTTCCCGTCCCTCGGACCGGCTTTGGCAGGCGCTTTTTGCGACCCGGCGCCGCTACTACACAGAATTCACGGCCCTCAGCAACATCGGATTTTCGTTAAGGAAAGGCGAGGTGCTGGGTGTCGTTGGCGTCAACGGCGCGGGCAAGTCCACTTTGCTGCAAATCATTGCAGGCACTATCCAGCCCAGTATTGGAACTGTGCAAACCAAGGGGCGCGTGGCGGCCTTACTCGAATTGGGGTCCGGCTTCAATCCCGAATTCACGGGACGCGAAAACATCTACCTCAACGCAGCCACCCTGGGATTATCCAAACGAGAAATCGATCAGAAAATTGACGCCATCATTGCTTTCGCGGACATAGGTGCACACGTCGATCAGCCGGTCAAAACCTATTCCAGCGGAATGCATGTGCGTTTGGCATTTTCCATCGCCACCAGCGTGGAGCCGGACATTCTCATAGTGGACGAAGCCTTGTCAGTAGGGGATGGCGCATTTGCCCGGCGCTCGTTTGATCGCATTATGCAAATCAAAGAGCAGGGTGCCACCGTCTTGTTTTGTTCCCATACCTTGTTTCACATTGAGGTTTTTTGCGACAGAGCCCTGTGGTTGCACAAGGGGCAGGTTCGGCACTACGGTGGCGTAACAGAGGTTCTAACTGCCTACCAAGACTTTTTGGACACACTTTCTGATCCCAAGCCTTCTTCCGATTCAGCCTCTTCCACCCATACGGTGGACACCATTGACCCTACCAAAAACTCCGGTCCGAGTGCTGGACATGCGCGGATCGAGGCTGTGCAAGTGGAACTCGACTCCCGACCGGGCACTGAGCTTTACGGTGAATCCGGAGCGTCCACGCTGTGCGTAAAAATCCGCTTTCACAGTGACCCACGGCAACCCGCGCCCTCGGCAGCACTGGTAGTGTCCAGCGACTCCGGAAAAATTCTGGCAACGCACGTCTCGTCCAATCAGGGCATCACCTTTCAGCGCGACGCCTTGGGTGATGGAGTTGCTGAAATCACCGTGCCGGGACTACCCTTCAACAAAGGTCGCTACCGAATTGGGGCCTATTTGCTATGTGAGCGCGGGCTGCATGTCTACCAGTGGATTGATCCTGTCGCCCATGTGCAACTTCACCACGTCACCCATGACCAGGGGGCGTTTTTGATACGGGGTCACTGGAAAGACGCGATCAGCTAGAGGTCAAAAAAATCGACCGAATCAAAGCGCTGGTCCCAATGGTGTGCGGCACGAAAAGCCAGCAACTCCTCCGCAGAAGTTGCACTCTGCAGCGCCAACCGCAAGGCATCGTCGGATCGGATGTCTTCCACAAAAAACACACCGTTTTCCGCACACCGCAAGCGCATTTCACCAAACCGCGTCGTCAGAACCGGCAAACCCAAGGCCCGATATTCGTAAAACTTCACGGGGTCGACAAAATCGGTCAAATTGTTGACCTTGAACGGAATCAACCCGGCATCAAAAGACTGCATGGTTGCATACACGGCGTCCTGGGAAATGGGCGGCAGCAGGCGCACATTGTCTGGTAGTGCGCTGGGTACATTGCCTTCGCACGGGCCTATCAAATGAAACTCGCAATGTGGTGCGAGCCGCGCCAGTCGGATAACTGCGTCCCAATCAAACCACGATGCGATGACGCCGACATAACCCACCACAGGCCTCGCGACCCTGGGCTCGTTGGCTCGCCTCAGCGGAGGTGGAGTGGAAAGGCCGTTCATGGCCAGGCGGGTTTTTATCCGTTGCGATGCATGCCGCTCCAACAGTGCAGATGACGATGTCAGCATCCAGTTGCACTGTTCCACCAAGTCCCGCTCTGCGGTCTGCATCCACCGCCCAGCCAGTCCCGCACTAAAGGCCGGCATGTTGTCCATCACATCAAAAACCGTTGTCGCGCGTGGGTAGCGGCCACACAACTCCAGCGCCAGATCGCAAGGCTTGCCAAAAACCAGCCAAGTGCCTTCAGTAACAAAAGCGTCCAGCCGCGCCAAGTCATGCTGACGTAACCTGCGGTTAACGCGCCTTCCCCATTGCAACGGCTCCAGTGGCAGCGTAGGAAACTGAACCCTGTGGACCCACGGTGCCTGTGCCCACAACGGCCCCAGCGTGCGCATCGACCGGGCACTCCACAGCCTGCGCCAGTCACTCCACCGGGGGAACCTGGAAGGGCCGGGATCAATCCACATCACGTCGGCATCAAACCGGCGATGAAACCAATCCACGAAATGATGGGGACGCTGCGCAAAACTCGACAATGCCACCGGAGACAGGTAGACCAGCCGCTTCTCAGCGGGCTTGGAAAGGATCAGGGGGCTTCGCACAACAACGAGCGCAAAGTGTCAACAATCCGCTGCGAGGCCTGGCCATCTCCATACGGAGAGCCTGCTCCGGCCATGCGTGCATAGAGCGCGGCGTCCGAAAGCAGCGCCAGAGAGGTATTCACAATTGTGTCGCGGCCAGTTCCCACCAACTGGGTGGCACCCGCAGCAACCGCTTCGGGGCGCTCGGTCTCTTTGCGCAATACGAGTACCGGCTTGCCCAAGGCTGGAGCCTCCTCTTGTACACCGCCAGAATCGCTCAGAATCAGCCTGGCTCCTTTCATTAGCCAGCAAAACACAGGATAGTCGCAAGGATCGATCAACAGCACATTGGAATAACTGGACAGCCGGGAAAAAACCGTTGCCCGCAGCACCGGGTTCGGATGCACCGGGAAAATAATGTCTAAATCGGGTCGCAATTCAGCCAAATCCGAAATGGCCTGGCAAATAGCCACCATGGGTTCGCCCAGGTTTTCGCGTCGGTGCGCAGTGACCAGCACGTAATCTCTGCCAACCCTCACCGGAAGAGGCGGCGGTTTGGGGGAGTCCACAACCAGTTTCAACGCATCAATGACCGTGTTGCCGGTTACCCAGATGCAATTCGGATCAACCCCTTCATTGCACAAATTGGCCCGCGTCGGCTCTGTGGGCGCAAAGTGCCAGTTTGCTACCTTGGATGTCAGAACCCGATTCATCTCCTCCGGAAAGGGCAGACGCGGATTGCCCGTGCGCAGCCCCGCTTCCACATGGGCGAAAGGAATCTGCCGGAAGAAACTGGCCATGCTGGCCGCCAGCACGCTGGCCGTATCGCCCTGGCCAATGACTGCGTCGGGTTGCTCGGCAACCAGCAAGGCATCAAATCGCTCGAGAATGCGTGCCGTCACCTGGGCCAGCGATTGACCGTGCTGCATCACCTCCAGATCGTGCGCAACGACCAAACCAAAATAGGCCAGAATCGGCTCCACCAGGTCGCGATGCTGCCCGGTCAGCACCACCGTGCAACGCGCCCAGTCACTGGTCTGAATACAGCGCACCACCGGTGCCAGCTTGATAGCCTCGGGTCGGGTACCGATAACGACAAACAAATTTTTCATGC
>CAZDDK010000225.1:0-5355 GCA_964504185.1 uncultured Rhodoferax sp.
GAAGATGGCATCAGCATCAACCAGTTCGTCAGCATCGCAGTGGCAGAAAAACTGGCCATGCTGCAAGCACAAGTCTTTTTTGCCGAACGCAAGGCCAGGGCTGATATGGAGGGCTTTGATCAGTTGATGCAACGCAGCGGTGGCGAGCCCCCACGCGATGGGGATACCGTCTGAAAGCCAGCTCTCAACACCCATCAAGCTCACCACTAAGAAAAGTGGCCATTAGCCCGCGTGTTTATTGGATAGTTTGCTATTAATAGTGTAGTAAGTGTGGATCGATATGGGGCTACCAATGTCGCGCCCCGCCGCCGCCGCCGCCGCAACGCCTTCGACACGCCCAACAAACAAGCTGCTGTCCGTCCGCACGATGCTACATTTGCCATTGACAGAAAAGTTGCCTTGGCGCGCGCCACGTCGGGCAACCGGGTGGGGACGTTTGGAGGTGACGCCGGATGGGTGCAAAGGAGAAAGCCGCATGGCTAGCCGCAATAGCCCAAGTTGGGGCATTGGATCGTTGATGGGCACAATACACGGCCCTGTTGCCAGCCGGACGGGGCGGTGGATGCGCGCATTGCGGTGTGTGGTGGGCTGGTGCTTGTTCGCCATGGTGGGGCAGTGTCTGGCAGCCATCAGCATCGTGGGCTCCAGCACGGCGACCACCGGGGCAGGCACCGCCGCATCGTTGGCGGTGGCACCGGTTGCGGGGGCCTCCCGCGCCGATGTGTTGCTCGCCCAGGTCACGCTGGACGACAACACGGCGACCATCACGCCCCCTGCGGGGTGGACCGAGATTGCAACCATTGCACAAAGCACCACGGGAATCCGGCAGCAGGTGTACTGGAGGATTCGCTCGAACACGGAGCCAGCCAGCTACACCTGGACCTTTTCCAAGGCGGTGCGTGGCGCCGTGATTCTGGCTGATTTTTCTGGCGTGGATACCAACTTGGCGATCAACGCCTCGGCAGGGCAGTTCGGCTCCGGAACCACCCTGGTCGCTCCCGAGGTGGCAGCGGCCTATGCCAACGGCGTGATCGTCAGTTTCTTTGGTAGCACGGGTGTTTCCACCGCCATTGCGCCGCAGGCGAGCATGACCACCGCCAATAGCGCCACTGCTGCGAGTGGCAGCAGCGGTGTGCGCCTGGCACTGGCGTACGAAACGGTGGCCAGTGACGGCTTGACCGGTGTGCGCACCGCAACGGCGTCCAGCGGCACGTTTGCAGGACAAACCATCGCTTTGACCCCCACGCCTGGCGTCACCTGTTTTTCGGATGATTTCAACCGTGCGGGATTGGGGACCAATTGGGTCACCAGCAATTCCAAGGGCGGCTTCAACCCCACCATCAATACCAACCGCTTGCAGCTGACCCAGAATGTCAACAACCAGGCCACGCTGGCGGTCTTGCAGCGCTATTTTCCGGCCGCGGGCAACAACGTGGTGGTGACCTTCAGGCAATTTGCCTACCCCAACGGCGGCGGAACCAGTGGTGCCGATGGCATCGTGACGATTTTTTCCGACGCTGCGGTGGCCCCGGCTGCGGGTGGCAGCGGGGGCTCTCTGGGTTATGCCCAGTACAACTCTCCCGCCAACACACCCGGCTTTGCCGGGGGCTGGTTGGGAGTGGGGATCGATGAATATGGCAATTTCTCCAGTGCCTCAGAAAACCGCTATCTGGGTCCGGGCGCGCGCACCAATGCCATTGCCATTCGCGGACCCTCCAACTCCTTTTACGCCAGTGGCGTGGGCAGTACCTATGCCCAGGGATACCCCTATGTGGACGGATCGGCATCACTGGCTCCAATTGTGGGTTCCACGACGTCGATTGCAGCCGGTGGCGGGCCAGATCACCGCTACCGCATCACCATCGACTCGCGGGTGCCTGGTGAGCAGTGGGTGCAGGTCGAACGCAGCACAGACGGGGGCGCCACCTACACCGCGCACGTGCCTATTTCAAATTTGATGGCGCGATTGCGGGGCCTTGCGGGCTGGGGCGCCGTCACCCTGCCCACCATCCCCGCGAACTTCTGGCTGTCCTTCACCGGGGGGACGGGTGGGGCCAGAAACATCCACGAAATCGACGATTTGCAGGTGTGCGCCACCAAGATGATTGCGTCCACGCCGGCCATTGATCATTTCCGGTTTGAAAACCCGTCCACCATGGATACCTGCCAGCCCAAGGCGATCAAGGTCATTGCCTGCACCGATGCGGCGCCCAGTTGCACGCAATTTACCGGTGGCGACGTCTATGTCACGCTCAAACCCAGCGGCTGGGTGGGAGGGGACGCCGTCAAGCTCATTGGTGGCAAGGGCACCTTGCAGCTGGCCCAGCCCAGTGCTGGCACCGTCACCCTGGATATTGACCGAACAAAGAGCATCTGGCCCGCCCTGAAAAACCCGGCGGCCTCGGCCTCCGAATGCGTGGTGCCGGGCACCAGCACGCCGACCGCCTGCACCCTGACGGTCAATGCACTCTCGTCGGCGTTTGGTGTCACCTTTCCCAGCAGCTCACCGGCGGCGTGCGATGACTCGGGCGACGTCCTCATCAAAGCCTGCAGCAGTGGCTATGCCGGCACGACGAAGGCCTTGCAGTTCTGGTTCAACTATACCGACCCGGCCACGACGGCCGACGCCACACGGGTGTTGCAGTTGAGCAAGGACGCCTGGGCCACCTCAACCAACCTCGCCACAACCAGCCCCAGCAGCACGTCATCACCCGCACCGGTCAGCGTGTCGTTTGATGCCACGGCCACGGCCAAGGTGCGGGTGAAATATGCCGATGTCGGCAAGCTCACCCTCAACCTGCGTGACTCGGCTGCCACATCGGTGACCGGGAGTGGAACGCTGATCGTGCGACCGGCCAACTTTGTGGTGACCGCAGTCACCGACAACAGCGCCACCCCGGTGGCCAACCCGGCCGCCGCTGATGCCACGGGGGCCAAATTTGTGGCCGCGGGCACCCCGTTCAAGGTGACGGTGGAGGCCCGCAACAACTGCTCAACGCCGGTAGCGGTCAAGAACTTTGGCCGGGAATCAACACCGGAAGGCGTCAAGCTGGACAAGGCGCTGGTGGCCGGGCTGGGCCTGACCAACAACCCCAGCCTGACCACCGTGACCGATTTCTCGTTCAGCAACGGCGTTGGCACCGCCACGCTGACCTGGCCCGAGGTGGGCCTGATCAAACTGACCCCGCGCCTGAAGTCCGGCAGCTATTTGGGCGGCAGCGACACCGTGGGCACCCAAAGCGGCAACATCGGGCGTTTCTACGCACACCATCTGGATACCACCGTCAATACCCAGGGCTGTTCCAGCTTTACCTATGACCGCCAGCCCATCCCCAAGACGACCATCACCGCCAAGGCCAATGGGGGCGCAACGCTGACCAATTACCGGGGGTCCAGCACCGCCTCCATCAGCTTTGCCAAACCCGTCACGTTGACCGATACCACCGGCCAGGGCAGCTTGTCGCCCGTGGTCGGAGCGCTGGCGTTCAGCGCGGGCACGGCCGTGCTGGATGGGGCCGATGCCGACCATCCCCGGGTCACCTTCCAGTTCACGACCAACCCCAGCCTGCCGGCCACCATCGCCATTGCAGCGGCGGATTCCGACGCCAGCGGCGTGGCTGGCAGTGCCGGGTCAGCCAACATTCGCAGTGGTCGTGTGCGGCTGGGCAACGCCTACGGATCGGAGTTGCTGGCCTTGCCCTTGCCCATGGAGCTGCAGTACTGGAACGCTGCCTGGGTGCCCAATGCGGCAGATACCTGCAGCGTCATCACGCCGGGGCAATTTGCATGGGCGTTCCCTGGCGGGTCCGTCTCGCGTCCCAACAACCTGGCTGCCTGTGAGTCCGCCGTCTCGGTGGCGGGCACCGCGCCCAACTACCTCGTCGCGTTGAGCGCGCCGGGTGCCACCAACGCGGGGTGGGCTGACTTGACCCTCAATTTGGCTGCGACAGCGGTGGGCACCCAATGCACATCGGTGGGCGCGGCCGGCCCCGCCGCCACGACCGCCAATTTGCCCTGGCTGCAGTTCAATTGGTTGGGTGCGGGTGCCGCCAATCCAAGGGGGCACGCCACATTTGGTACCTTCCGCAGTCCCTTGATTTACCGCCGCGAGAATTACTGACACCGGGCCGATGAACGCCCACTGGGTATCGCAACCGGTTTTTACGTGGGCTACTGCCTGATTTGAATGGAGCCCCGAATGGCCAAGACGTTCGAACCCAGCAAGGCGTGGAAGGAAGTAGTTGCCCCAGATGAAGAGCAGCGGTTTGCCGAGTACGGGCGCCAGTTCGCGGAACTGCAGGCACGAAAATCCAAGAAATACGGCAACGGCCGTGGCCTACACCGCAAGCAGCTGGCAGCTGCCCGTGGCACCTTGCAAGTGCTGGATGGATTGCCGGAGTTCGCCGTGCAGGGGCTTTTTGCCAAGCCCTGTGTACACGATGTGCTGGTGCGCCTGAGCAATGGCGGCATGGACAAAGCCTCGGACCACAAACCGGATATCCGTGGTTTCTCCTTCAGCGTGTTTGGCGTGCAGGGTGACTCGGCGTTGGGTATTGGCCCCGCCAAGAGCCAGGACTTTGCGCTCATTAACCAGGAGAAATTCGCATTTCCCAAGAGCGACGAGTTTGTGGACTTTGTTGTGGCGGCATCTCACGGTGGCGGCGCGCTCATCAAATTTATGGTGAGGCGCTACGGTGTGTTCGGTGCGGTGAGGCAGATCGCCAAGACGGTCAAAACCTTCGGAAAGCCCTTTGGCGGCTTCGCGGCGCACACCATGCACAGCGCGGCGCCCATTGCATGTGGCCCCTACGCAGTGCGTGTGCGCTTGGTACCTGCTGAATCAAACGGTGCGCCGGTAGCCAAAGCCCCCGACAGCTGGGACGCCGAGTTCTCCGGTCGCCTGAAACAGCAAGACCTGCACTGGGACCTGCAGCTGCAGCCCTTTGTGAACGAGGCCACCACGCCGATTGAAGACGCCAGCGTCGAATGGCCCACCGCTTACACAACGGTTGCCCGCCTGACGTTGCCCAGGCAGGACACTGCACTTGACGCCGCACTGGCCAAACAGGTTGAGGCAGCTGTGTTTGACCCTTGGCAGGCCTTGGCTGCGCACCGGCCGCTGGGCGATGTGATGCGTGCCCGCAGGGTGGTGTACTTTGCAAGTCAAAAGGGGCGTGGGGTCGTTTAAGGCCAGCGCACTTTCTGGTAATTGTGTTGGTCGTCTTTCCGTGCCGGCCGGTAGATGGGCCGAGTGAGCATATGCGGATTGCTTGACTCTGTTGCAGCTTCGTCCCGACGCTGACTTGGCTCTGGAATGTCGTACAGCGAGGGAAACAGGAGATACATCAAGCCCCC
>CAZDDK010000226.1:0-1652 GCA_964504185.1 uncultured Rhodoferax sp.
GCGATGGTGCAGACGCGGATGCCGTGCTGCGCCAGATCGCGCGCCATGGGCAGCGTCATGCCCACCAGGGCGCTCTTGGAGGCGCTGTAGGCCTGCTGCCCAACCTGGCCGTCAAAGGCGGCCACGGAGGCCGTGAACAGCATCACGCCGCGCTCGCCGTCCTCCAGCGGTGCAAGCTTGGCGCAGGCGGCGGCAAACAAGCGGCTGGCGTTATAGGCACCGATCAGGTTGACGTTGACCACGCGCACGAAGTCTTCCAGCGGTGCCGGGCTGCCATCTTTGGCGACGATGCGCTTGGCGGTGCCGATGCCGGCAATGTTCATCAGCATGCGCGCCGGGCCCAGCGCCGTGGTGGCCTGGTCCAGGGCCGCCTGCAGGCTGGCGGTGTCGGTGATGTCGCAGGCGCAGGCCACGGAGCGGTCGGCACCGTGGGTGCGCTGGATGTCGGCGGCCACCTTGTTGGCGTTGGCGGAGTTGATGTCCAACACGGCGACCCGGGCACCCCGGCGGGCCAGCTCGCGGGCGGTGGCCTCGCCCAGGCCGGAGCCCGCTCCGGTGACCCAGGCGGTGTGTCCTTCAATGTTCATGGCGAAGTGTCCTTGTGTTGAGTTGCTATAAAAATAATAGCTATATATCCAATATATACGCGGGCTAATCGGCGTTTTTGTTCTCAATCAGCAGTGCGATGCCCTGGCCACCGCCAATGCAGGCACTGGCCACGCCCCAGCGCAGCCCGCTGCGTTGGAGCTCGCGCGCCAGGGTGATGGTCAGGCGCACGCCGGTGGCAGCCAGGGGGTGGCCCAGGGCAATGGCACCGCCGTTGACGTTGAGCTTGTCCAGGTCCAGGCCCAGCTCGCGCGCCACCGACAGCGTTTGTGCGCCCTGCGCTTCGTTGATCTCAAAGCGGTCGATCTGGTCGAGCCGCAGTCCGGTGCGCTGCAGCAGGAGCCGGATGGCCGGGGCCGGGCCAATGCCCATGGTGGCGGCGGGCACGCCCACGACCGACGCCGCCAGGAGTTGCGCCAGCGGCAGGCGGCCCTGCAACTGCGCCCAGGATCGCGCGAAATGACCCGAGCTGACCACCGCTGCCGCCGCCGCGTCCACCAGCGCCGAACTGTTGCCGCCAGTTTGCACGCCGCCCTCGTACACCGGGCGCAGCTTGGCCAGGACCTCGACGGGCGAGAGTCGGGGATGGGTGTCCTGGCCCACTTCGGTGGCCTTGCCTGACAAGCGGATGCCGCGAGTCACGTGGCCATCCAGCGCGAACGCCTCGGACACCACGGGCACGATCTCGCCCGCATGAAAGCCGCTGTGCTGGGCCGCCACGGCCTTGGCAAAGGAATGGGCGGCAAATGCATCAACCTCTTCGCGGGTCACGCCGTACTGGCGCGCCAGGTTCTCTGCCGTCTGGATCATGTTGATGCCCGCGGCCGGGTCCTTCAGGGCCTCCCACATATAGTCCTTGAACCCCACCTCGGCCCCCAGCTTGAAGCCGGTGCGGTGTTCGAAGGCGGCAATGGGGTTGCGCGTCATGTTCTCGGTGCCCACCAGCAGCGCGGTCTGGCAACCCCCGCTCTGGATCTGCTCGCCCGCCTGGCGAAACAGCTCGAAACCGGTGCCGCAGATGCGCTGTGCCATCAGCGCGGGCACGG
>CAZDDK010000226.1:1752-5350 GCA_964504185.1 uncultured Rhodoferax sp.
TTGTCGGTGATCTCGCTGCGGTCGATGGTGGGCGGCTCGCTGAGCAGGCACAGGCGCGCAATACGGGTGGCGCTGCCCGTGGCCTGCGCGGCCAACCGGTTCAACAGGATCTGGAAATGCGCCTGCACCGGCGCACTGGCCAGCACCTGCGCCAGCGCGGCCTCGTCACCCAGGCCGCTGAGCGCGCGGCAGGCAGGGGCGTTGGGGAACACCATGGCACCCACCTCGTGGTAGCCCAGGCCGGTAATGACCACATCCTGAACACACGGGGCACCCGCCGCAATGACCTGGTTGCGCAACGGTCCTACGCTGACAAAGGTGCCGGTGGCCAGCTTGAAGTCTTCGGCAATGCGGCCATCAAACTTCAGGCCCAGGTGCAGGTTGGATTCGTCAATCCACTGCACCGCATCGCCCGAACAGAAGAAGCCTTCTTCATCGAAGTGCTGGGCGGTCTCCTGTGGGGCGCGCCAGTAACCCGGTGTGATGTTGGGGCCCCGGTAGCGCAGCTCGGTCTTGTCGCCCATGCGAACCAGCTTGATTTCCAGCCCCGGCGTGGGCACCCCCAGTTCACCGGCCTTGACTTCGGGGTGGGTGACAAACAGGGCAAACGGGCCCGATTCGGTCATGCCCAGGGCGGTGGTCATCACCACCCGCAGGCCCAGCTCGGCCTCTTGTGAGCGGCTCAGGCTGTCCCACACCGGCTGGCTCAGGCCCGCTCCGGCGTAGAAGAACATCTTCACGCGCGACAACAGGTTGCGCCGCAGCGCGGGGTCGGTCTGCATGGTGCTGGCAATCGCGTCAAAACCCGCTGGCACATTGAAA
The DNA here is from genome assembly GCA_964504185.1 of uncultured Rhodoferax sp. Classification (GTDB taxonomy): domain Bacteria; phylum Pseudomonadota; class Gammaproteobacteria; order Burkholderiales; family Burkholderiaceae_C; genus Allorhodoferax. Next base: position 2,575 of record CAZDDK010000226.1, read on the forward strand.
TACACCGTCGGCGCAATTTCGCGCAGGTTGCGCAAGGTTTCGCCCAACAGGGCCGGGGCAGGCTTGCCGTCGTCGATGTACAGGGTGCCGCCGTTGAAGACCACCATGCCAAAGTTGTGGTTGCCGCCAAAAGTATGGTTCCAGGGCAGCCAGTCCACCAGCACCAACGGCTCTTCGGTGATGACGGGCATGGACTGCGTCATCTGCTGCTGGTTGGCGCACCACATGCGGTGCGTGTTGATGACCGCCTTGGGCAAGCTGGTGGAGCCGCTGGTAAACAGAAACTTGACGATGGTGTCAGGGCCGGTGGTTTGCACGGCGGCGTCCACCGCGTCGGTGGCCGGTGTGGCGCACAGGCTGGCAAAACTGCTGCAAGTGCGCGTGGGCAGGGTGCCCTGGTGCAAGACCACTTCGGTGTCGGTACCGACGCAGGCCTCGATGGCCTTGCCGTAGCGCGCGCCATCGGCGGCAAACACCAGGCCGGGGGTCACAGTGCCGAGCACGTGGCGCAGCTTGGCAAAGTCCTGGCTGACCAGGGAGTAGGGCGGCGACACCGGCACAAAGGGCACGCCCGCCAGCATGCAACCCATGGACAGCAGGGCGTGCTCGATGCCGTTTTCGGACAGGATGACGACGGGGCGCTGGTCGTCCAGCCCCCGGTCGATCAGGCCTTGGGCAATGGCGCGCGCGGTGTGCCAGGCCTGTGCGTAGCTGACGGTTTGCCAGTCGCCCCACTGCCCGCCCTCCAACGCCTTGCGCCGCGCCACAAAGATGCGCTCGGGTGTGTGCCGCGCCCAGTGCTGGAACCGGTCGGTCAAGCGCAGTGGCGGGTCGCGCAGGGCTTGATCGGCCTGGACGTAGCGCACCCCCGGCGCGCCGTCGCGGTGCTGGATGCGGGTCACGCCAAAGGTCAGCGGGCGGTAGGTAGGTTGACTCATGGGTGCGCTCCGGGGTTTACGCGCCGCGAACTTTTGCGGCACGGCCTTCCAGAAAGGCGCGCATGAATTGCTTGGCTTCCGGGGCACTTTGGGCGATGCCAGCCATCATGGCCTCGGTCAGAAAGCCCTGGTCGCCCGGTGCCTCGGCAATGCGCGGCAACACGTGGGTAATGGCGTAGTTGGTCAAGGCGGCATTGCCCGCCACTTTCTGGGCCAGCTCCACGGCCTTGTCCAAGGCGCGGCCCGGGGGCACCAGGTAGTTGACCAGGCCCATGCGCTCGGCTTCGTCGGCGTTGAACACGCGGCCGGTGAGCATCATGTCCACCATGCGGGCGGTGCCAATCAGCCGGGGGATGCGCACTGCGCCGCCCCCGCCGACAAAGATGCCCCGCGAACTCTCGGGCAAGGCGAAATACGTGGTGGTGTCTGCCACGCGAATATGGCAGGCGCAGGCCAGCTCCAGCCCACCGCCAACCACCGCGCCGTGCAAGGCAGCAATCACCGGGACCGGGCTGTACTGCACCCGCTCCATGGCCGCGTGCCACATGCGCGAGTGGTGCAGACCAGCGACGGCGTCCCGTTCACTGAGCGCGTTCAGGTCCAGGCCCGCGCAAAAGTGTTCCCCCTCGCCATCGAGCACAGCGGCGCGCACACCATCGGGCAGGTTTTCAAACACATCACGCAGCGCCAGCACGAGATCGTCGCTGAGCGCATTGCGCTTGGCGTTGCGCGCCAGGCGGATGATGGCAACCTCCGACTGTGTGCCAGAGCGCTCGAACTGCAAGTGGGGATGACCCATGGACTGCCTCCTGTGTGACTTGATTATGGTTATGTCACATAACTAATTCAAGTCTTTGATGGCAGTTTTCTGTTGGTGTTTTCCCGGGGGGAGGGTGGGGCCGAGCACCGGGTGGTGCGCTCAGCCCATCAGCAGCTTGTGCACCAGGTCGGCAGCGGTGGCGGCTTTGTATTTGCGCATGAGGCGGGCGCGGTAGATGTCCACGGTGCGGTGGCTGATGCCCAGCGTCTTGCCGATCTGCTTGGAGGTAAGGCCTTGCATCAAAAGGGCGGCTACTTCGCGTTCGCGTGCGGTCAGTTCGGCTTTCACCGGGCGGCGCGCGCTCAGGTCTTCAAAGCCCCAGATGCCGGCTTCGTGCGGTGCCTCGCGGTTCAAGGCGCGGCCGGTTACGTGGCACCAGAACGGTTCGCCCTTGAAGCGGCCGTCCACGCGGCGCATGATGCGGTCGTCGGCATAGGTACCGTGGCGGTTGAGCAGGGGAATGAGCCGCGCGCCGGTGCGCTCGTATTCGTCGGCGCTGGGGTAGAGCACCTGGAAGGACTGGCCGATGAGCTGCTCGCGCGTAGTGCCAAACATCTCGCACAGGCGCTGGTTGCAGTCGATGATGGTGCGGTTGCGCGACAAGGCCAGGCCCACCGGGGCGAGGTCGAAAGCGAGTTGGTAATCGATATCCATAATTCCTTGTGGGTCAGACCACTCGCGATAGCGATGTGCTCTGACCCCAACTGATTAGAGCTTGTGGGGCGGACCACTCGCGATAGCGATGTGCTCTGACCCCAACTGATTAGGTGGGGTTGGGCTTTACGGAATACTACGTATGCCAATACGTAGTATCGTAGCAGTACGGATTCTTTAAAGGAGATGGGCGTATGAACAAGGTGTATCCCAGCGCACAGGCTGCGCTGGACGGTGTGGTGAAAGACGGGCAGTTGCTGGCCGTGGGTGGGTTTGGGCTGTGCGGCATTCCCGAAGCGTTGATCGACGCCCTGCGCGACAGCGGCGTGAAAGACCTGACGGTGATTTCCAACAACGCCGGGGT
>CAZDDK010000227.1:0-5293 GCA_964504185.1 uncultured Rhodoferax sp.
GTGGGCACCACACGCAGGTAGGCGTGGTGCGGATCGTGGCCCATGAGGCTGTAGATGCCTTGCCAGATCAGCGGCAGCAGGTCCACAGGCAGCAGGTCCATGGCATTGAGCAGGAAGATCCACACAAACACCGTCAGCGCCAGCGGGGCAACCAGCTTGCGGCTCGTGGCGTTGTGCACGATGCCCTTGGCCTCGCGGTCCACCATTTCAATGAGAATTTCAACAGCCGCCTGAAATCGGCCGGGCACGCCGGAAGTCGCCTTGCTGGCAGCCTTCCAGAAAAAGAAGCAACCCAACAGACCCAAGGTGATCGAGAAGAACAGGGAATCGATGTTGAATACCGTCAAATCCACAATTCCGCTCATCTTGTGGTTTTGCCAGTGCGTCAGGTGGTGAACGATGTATTCACTGGCCGTTGGTGCTGCTGCATGCGCTTCTGCGGACATATTTCAACTCTTTCAAACTGTCAAATCTGTTTAGGCTTGGGGCGCTTCAACAGCGCCAACCAATACATCTTCAAAGTCACAAACAAACCAGCCATCAAGGCCAGCCAATTCAATTCCGCAACCAGGTGCGGTGCCAAAACCACCATGGCAACACTCACACCCAACTTAACGGCTTCCCACACAAAAAAACCAAAACTGGCGGTAGCCGCATTCAATGACGAGAACTGACTCATCAAACCCCGAGCGAACAGAGCGGCGGGAATTATCACCGCAAGCGCTCCATACGCCACCGACCACGCCACCGACGCCTTGCCCGAGACAGCCCAGGCCACCAAGACTGCCGCCACTCCCGCCGCGCACTGCAACCCCACCACCCACCAGGGCGACAGGGCCGGCTCCCGTTCGCGCAGGGCCTTGGCCTCGTGCATCGTCAGGGGCTTGAAATCCTGATCCTCGTCCTCATCTGCGTCCAATCCTTGTCTGTGAACGGAATCAAGCGCCATTATTGACATCTGAAATTACTACCAGTTTACAGATCAGTTACACGCAGCGATTGCGACAAAGCCCCCCATTATACGTAGAAACCCGCACCATTTCGGTGAATGCCCCCAAATCGGGCATTTGGCCTTTTCGCGCTCGCGGCCTGGTACCTTGTTGTGGGCCTCCACGGCGATAATTCACTATGCCCCCTGAACACCCACCCTCCTCGTCACCCAGGGAATCCCTGATCGAATACCCCTCGTTGTTTCCCATCAAAGTTTTGGGGAGCAAGGTGGACGGAATGGTGCACGCGATCACCCAGATTGCGCACCAGTTTGACCCCACGTTTGACGCCAGCACCATCGAACTGCGGGAGAGCAAGGCGGGCAACTACCTGGGCGTTACGCTCACCATCACGGCCACCAGCCGGGAGCAACTCGATGAGCTCTATCGCACACTGTCGACCCACCCCATGGTGAAAGTGGTGTTGTAGGCCAGCCATGTCTGCAAATTCACACTTCGACATTTGCCATCTGGGACGCGTGGACTATGTATCCACCTATGCGTCCATGCAGGCTTTCACAAGCGAAAGAGACCTGCAGCCCGCGTCGAATGTGCGTGATCAGCTATGGATTTGTGAGCATTTTCCGGTATTTACCCAGGGCCTGGGCGGCAAGCCCGAGCACCTGCTGATGCCCGGCAACATCCCGGTGGTGCAGACCAACCGGGGCGGCCAGGTGACCTACCATGGCCCGGGCCAGGTGGTGGCCTATCCGCTCATCGACCTCAAGCGCGCGGGCTACTTCGTCAAGGAATACGTTCACCGCATCGAAGAAGCCGTGATACGCACCCTGCTGCACGTTGGCGTGACCGGTCACCGCGTGGCAGGGGCACCCGGCATTTATGTGCGCCTGGACAACCCGTCTGGCCACGCGCCGCTGCCGCAACGTCCGCAAAAAGGTGCCAGCACCGCGCCCGACTTCCGTGGCCTGGGCAAGATTGCCCAGATCGGCATCAAGGTCAGCCGCAACTGCACCTACCACGGGGTATCCCTCAACGTGGCGATGGACCTGGAACCCTTCTTGCGTATCAACCCTTGCGGCTACTCGGGGCTGCAAACGGTGGACCTTTCTACAATTGGCGTATCGACCACCTGGGACGAGATGGCCGACGTGCTGGGCCACAAACTCGCCACGTACCTCACCCCCTGAACCGCACCGCGCACCGCGTCAACCCTTGTTGCCACCCACCATGAGCACTGCCCCCGAAAACACCATCCGCGAAGCGCAAAGCGCCGCCGAGTACGACGCTACTTTGAAACAAAAAGCGGGTGCAAAACTGGCCCGCATCCCGGTCAAGGTACAGCAAGGCGAAGTGCTGAAGAAGCCCGACTGGATCCGCGTCAAGGCTGGCAGCCCCACCACGCGCTTCTACGAAATCAAGGACGTGCTGCGCAAGAACAAGCTCGTCACCGTGTGCGAGGAAGCCAGCTGCCCCAACATCGGCGAATGCTTTGGCCATGGCACCGCCACCTTTATGATCATGGGCGACAAGTGCACTCGGCGTTGCCCCTTCTGCGACGTGGGCCATGGCCGCCCCGACCCGCTGGACGCGAATGAGCCACGCAAGCTGGCGCAGACCGTGGCCGACCTCAAACTCAAGTACGTCGTCATCACCAGCGTGGACCGTGACGACCTGCGCGATGGCGGTGCCCAACACTTTGCCGACTGCATCCGCGAAATCCGCGACCTGAGCCCCGCCACCCAGATCGAGGTGCTGGTGCCCGACTTCCGTGGCCGCCTGGACAAGGCGCTGGCCATCCTGGCCACCAACCCGCCCGACGTGATGAACCACAACCTGGAAACCGCGCCGCGCCTGTACAAAGAGGCCCGCCCCGGCTCCGACTACCTGTTCAGCCTGGGCCTGCTCAAGCAGTTCAAGGCCCAGCACCCCGGCATCCCCACCAAGAGCGGCATCATGGTGGGCCTGGGCGAAACCGATGAGGAAGTGCTCCAGGTGATGCGCGACATGCGTGCGCACGACATCGAGATGCTGACCATCGGCCAGTACCTGGCCCCGTCCAGCGCCCACCTGACCGTGAAGCGCTACGTGCACCCCGATGTGTTCAAGATGTTCGAGGCCGAGGCCTACAAGATGGGCTTCAAGCACGCCGCCGTGGGTGCAATGGTGCGCAGCAGCTACCACGCAGACCAGCAGGCCAAGGGGGCCGCCTTGGGCACTTCCCCCAGTCGCTCCTACTGAAACGTCACCCGCAGCTGGGTTGTGCCTGGCTGCACGGCGTCAAAGACCAGAGCGGCGCGGTAGGCATCCAGGGCTTTGACTTGTACGCTTGACTTGGATCCCTGGGTGGAAACACGAACAGCCGCATTCTTGTGCGGCAAGGTCACGAAAACAGTCAAGCCCGGCACCACGATCGGTGTTTCGAGCCTGACGTGCAGCGCCTCCGCCGTCAGCCGTTGGTCCACTCGCACCGCTGCGCGCTGACGCCACCAGGCGGCAATCTCGTCGCCGCGCGCCACCCACAACCGATCCCGATAAGTGGCCACTTTGCGGACGTAGTCGCCCATGGTGCGCAACATCAAGCCGCCCTCAATGTAGTTTTGTGAATGCACCGACAGCAGTCCGAAGGCACCGCTGCGCACCGTCAGATCGAGGTCGTACTCCAGCGTCTCCTTGACCTGATCGGGAGTGAACTTGAGGTGCATGAAACTGACGTCGTCCAATTGGGTTCTTGGCAGTACCACCAGGGCCTTGTCTGGCGCAACATCGGGCTCGGATACGGAGAAAAAGGGCAAACGGTCTTCATGGGCGCTTTCATCGGCAGCGTGGTGCAGCAACCCATGCTTGCGCAGCAATGCCTCGGTGGTGGCGTCATAGGACTCCGTGGGGGCCCGAAATCCAGTGGCCAGGGGCAGGCTGTCGCCCAGTATGGCCTGCATTTGCTGCTTCATGAAGCGGATGCGCAACTCCTGTTCCTGCGGTGCATCGCCCTTGAAGCCAAAATGCACGTCGGCGTGGTAGGCGATTTCGTGGCCACGCCGCATCAGGTCACGCACCATATCGGGGTAGAAAACGGCCAGCGACGTCAGGCTGTAAAAGGTGCCCTTGAATCCCTCGCTTTCCAGGTGCTTGGCAAAGCTGGGGGCCGAGAAGAACTTGTCTTCGGTGTCCATCTCGATCAAATGGGATGCCACGTAGCCGTTGGGCCACGCAGCCTTGTACGCTTGGGGCATGCGGCGCAACCAGGCCAAGGTGGCGTCCATCAGCAATGCCGTGTCTTTGGAGTAGGGCCAGGCGCTGTCTGGAAATGAGAAATACGCGACGCGTCCACTGCCGGACTCATGGAATGCAGCGACGTTGTGCACCTGGGTCTGCTTGCTGCGCGCCCAGTCCATGGCCACGGCGGCGGTACTGTCGGCCTCGATCCGCAAGACGGTGTCCTGCCCCACCGACAGGGGCATGCGGCGCGCGGCCGGGATGGTCCAGGTCAAGGGTCCATCCCCGAACGGCATGAAAAAGCCATCCTCGCTCGGCGGGAAGAAGCCGTGGCTGCGCACATGAAAAGTGGAGTGCAAAAAGTCCAGCCCAACGGCTTGCCCCAACGCATCGCGCGTGCCTACCAGACCACTGCCCAGCAGCGCGCCGCCCTGGGCAGCGAATTGCCGAATGGCCGTGCGCTCTTGCGGGTCCAGCGCAACCGCTGCGGGCAGGATGAGCACACCAGGGGGCAGCCCCGACAAAAGCTGCTCGCGTGCCACCTCTTTCGCCAGTTCCCCGTATTTTTTTAAATGTTTGCGCCAGCGCTGGTAATCCATTCCGTAGTACCGCCCCTGCGATTGCAGGTAGCGCTCGGTGGTGGGACTGACGTAGAGGTACATCGGAGTGGCCCCGAAACCCTGGGCGCATGCACTGCTCGCCACTACGCCCAGAAGCATCCACAGTGCCAGGGTCGCCCGCGTCCACGACCACACCGTTGCCAGGCCAGCAGCCCATGGGACCGGGTGCCTGTCTTGGGAACTAGCGTTTGGCATGGGATGGTGCCTCGTCAAACTCCAGCATCCACTCGTACGTGCCCGCCGCCGGAGTGCCCAGGACCACGGCGGCGCGCCAGGAATCAACCGCAACCACGCGCGGCGGCGGCGCGCCCTTGTGCACGGCCCGTACACGCAGCTGGCTGGTGTTGCGAGGCAGGTTGACCCATACGGCCAATGGCTGTGACGCCCCCAAGGAGCCCGCCACGGTGACGCGCAGAACATGGCTCTGGCCCTGCGGCTCCAACGCAACCGATACCTGCTCTCGGCTGCGCCACCACTGCGCAATCTGGTTGGCCGATGCCATCCAGATGC
>CAZDDK010000228.1:0-5273 GCA_964504185.1 uncultured Rhodoferax sp.
CTCACGCTGGGGCTGATTGCCGTGGGGGGCTTTGGCGCGGCGGTGGCCGTATTTGCCGCCCTCAGCTGGCTGGCTGTTCGACTGCTGCGCCTGGCGGTCCACGAGAACACCGCCCCCCGCTGGCTGGTGCTGGCCACACGCCAAATGGCGGCGCGCCCGGCCTACGCCGTGGTGCAGGTGAGCGCGCTGGCGGTGGGTTTGCTGGCGCTGGTGCTGCTGGTGTTGCTGCGCACCGACCTCATCGGCAGCTGGCGGCGGGCTACGCCACCGGACGCGCCCAACCGCTTTGTCATCAACGTGATGCCCGAGCAGTCGCAAGCCTTTCAGGACATGCTCAAGGGCGCGGGCGTCAGCCGCTTCGATTGGTACCCCATGGTCCGTGGCCGCCTGGTGGCGGTCAATGGCCGCGCCATCACCCCCGATGATTTTGTGGAAGACCGCGCCAAACGCCTGGTGGACCGCGAGTTCAACGTCTCCTTCAACTCGACACTGCCGCCGCAAAACGTGGTGGTGGGCGGTCAATGGCAGGCCGAGGAGGCGAATGCCATCAGCATGGAGGAGGGCATTGCCAAGACCCTGAATCTGAAGCTGGGTGACGTGCTGCGCTTTGACATGGGTGGCATGCAAAGCGAGTCGCGCATCACCTCGCTGCGCAAGGTGGACTGGGGCTCCATGCGGGCCAATTTCTTCGTTATCTATCCGGTTGGCCGCATGGACAACGTGCCCGCCACCTACATGGGTGCGTTCAAGGCACCTGCGGCCAAGGGGTTTGACAACGCGCTGGTGCGCCAGTTCCCCAATGTGACCAATGTGGACATGACCACCACCATCGCCCAGGTGCAGCGGGTGCTGGAGCAGGTGATCAGCGCGGTGGAGTTTCTGTTTGGCTTCACCCTGGCCAGCGGCCTGGTGGTGCTGTTTGCCGCCGTCACGGCCACGCGCGAAGAGCGTGCCCGCGAATACGCCATCATGCGCGCCGTAGGTGCCCGTGCAAGCCTGTTGCGCCAGGTGCAGCGTGCCGAACTGGCGGGGGTGGGGCTCCTGGCGGGGTTTCTGGCCTCCATGGTGGCGGTGGCGGTGGGTTGGGCGCTGGCGCGTTTTGTCTTTGAGTTTGAGTGGACCGTGTCGCCGTGGGTGCCCGTGCTGGGCGCCTTGGCAGGTGCGGCGTTGGCGCTGGTGGCGGGTTGGTGGGGCCTGCGCGATGTGCTGCGACGCCCGGTGGTGGAGACACTGCGGCAGGCGGCGCTATGATGATTGCTATAAAAAATATAGCTATACTGTCAAATTTTACGCGGGCTAGCACCGGTTTTTCTGTATAACTGCGGCAGGCCGGAATCTGTTTTTCCATGAGCAAGGCATTCACCCGAGAATCGGACAGCGCAGACGACGACGATCTGCAATTGCCCCCCATTCCCGCAGGGGGCAAAAACTACATGACACCGGTCGGCTATGCCTGCCTGCGCGATGAGCTGCTGGAACTGATCGACCACGAGCGGCCCCGGATCGTTGAAGTCGTGCACTGGGCGGCCAGCAATGGGGACCGGTCGGAAAACGGGGACTATCTCTACGGAAAGAAGCGCCTGCGCGAGATTGACCGGCGCATTCGCTTCCTGACCAAGCGCATGGAAATTGCCGAGATCGTCAACCCCGCCGTGCACCACGGCAGCGAGCACATCTTCTTTGGTGCCACCGTGACCTATGCCGATCCGTCCGGGTTGGAGCGCACGGTCACCATCACCGGCATCGACGAAGCCAACAGCGCCAAAGGCGAGGTGAGCTGGATTTCGCCCATTGCCCGCACCCTGCTCAAGGCCAAAACGGGCGACGTGCTGCGCCTGGTCATGCCGGGAAAGGTGGAGGAGATTGAAGTGCTGGCGGTTCGCTACCCACCGCCGCCATCGGGCACGGCGGCCACCTAACCGGCGGCGGCCACCTTGCGGCGTTCCGCCCGCATGACCGATGCGGTGCGGTTGAGGTTGCGCAGGGCCTGGGCCAGGTGGCCGGTGTCACGTACCCCGACCACAAAGCGAAACTCCACGTCGTCCTGCTTGGCCTCGTGCCCCATGTCGATGTGCGCGATATCGACCTCTGCGGCCGCCAGCGCGGCGGCCACCTTGGCTAGCACGCCTTTGCCATTTTTCGCGGTCACCACCACGCCCGTCTCAAACATGCGCACGGGTTCGTCCGACCATTCCACTGTGATGAAGCGCTCGGCATCCTTGTGCTGCAGCTTTTTTGCCACCGGGCAGTCGTGCCCATGCACGACCAGACCCTCGCCCCGGCCCAGGTAGCCCAGGATTTCATCCCCCGGAATTGGCCGACAGCAACGGGCGAACTGGACCGAAGCGTTCTCGCTGCCGTCCAGCGTGATGGAACCCTGCGAGGTGTTCTCATGCGCCGTAAACCGCTCCCGCGTGAGCAGCAGTGCATCGGGTTTTTGCCCGCTGTCGGCCAGCAGGTGGACCAGGCGCTTGGCCACGATGTGGGCAATGCGCTTGCCCAGGCCAATGTCGGTCAACAACTCGTGGCGGTTTTTGCTGCCGGTGAAACGCAGCAGTTTGTCCCACACCGGCTCAAAGGCCGGATCGCGCTCGGGAAAGTGGTCAATTCCCTCGGCGCGCAGGGCCTGGCTGAGCAACTTTTCACCCAATTCCTCGGACTCGGTGTGCGCCAGCGTCTTGAGGTGGTGGCGGATTTTGGAACGGGCCCGCCCGGTGCGCACAAACCCCAGCCAGGCGGGGTTGGGCGTGGCAGCGATCTCCGTCACGACCTCCACCACATCACCACTCTTGAGTTCGGTGCGCAGCGGTACCTGCTCACCATTGATGCGGGCGGAGACGGTTCGGTCTCCCACGTTGCTGTGGATGGCATAGGCAAAGTCCACCACGGTGGCACCGCGCGGCATGGCCATGATCTGGCTCTTGGGCGTGAACACGTAGACCGCATCCGGGAACAGATCGACCTTGACGTGGTCCCAGAACTCCGCGGCGTCATGGGTTTCGTCCTGAATATCGAGCAGGGACTGCAGCCATTTTGTGCCCAGGCGTTCGGAAGACACGTCATCCGGGGCGTTGACCTTGTAGAGCCAGTGTGCGGCCACACCCGATTCGGCCACTACATGCATGGCATCGGTGCGCATCTGGAACTCCACGGCCACGCCGGAAGGCCCCACCAGCGTGGTGTGCAGGGACTGGTAGCCATTGAGCTTGGCAATGGCGATGTGGTCCTTGAACTTTCCCGGCAGGGGCTTGTACAACTGGTGCAACACGCCCAGGGCGGTGTAGCAATCGATCACGGAGGGCACGATGACGCGAAAGCCATAAATGTCGGTCACCTGGGCAAAACTCAGGTGTTTGGTGTCCATCTTCTTGTAGATGGAGTAGAGCGTCTTTTCCCGCCCGGCGATGCGCGCATCGATGCCCGCGTCCGCCAGCGCGGCCTCCACCTCCCGTTGTACCTTCTGAATCAGATCGCGGCGGCGGCTGCGCGCCTTGGCAACGGCTTTGGACAGGGTGGTGTAGCGCCACGGTCGCAGGTAGCGAAACGACAGGTCCTGCAACTCGCGGTAGGTCTGGTTCAGTCCCAGGCGGTGGGCAATGGGGGCGTAAATGTCCAGGGTTTCCGAGGCAATTCGCCCCCACTTGCTGCGAGGCACATCGCCCAGTGTGCGCATATTGTGCGAGCGATCGGCCAGCTTGATCAGGATGACGCGCACATCGCGGGCCATGGCCAGCAGCATTTTGCGAAAGGACTCCGCCTGGCCTTCCTCGCGGGTGTTGAACTGCAGCTTGTCCAGCTTGGTCAGTCCATCGACCAATTCGGCCACCGGCGCTCCGAAACGCTCGATCAGCTCGATCTTGGTGACGCCGCAGTCCTCCAGGGCATCGTGCAGCAAGGCCGCCATGAGGGCCTGGGCGTCGAGCTTCCATTCGGCGCATTGGGCCGCCACCGCGATGGGGTGGGTGATATAGGGCTCACCGTTGTTGCGCAACTGCCCCAGGTGCGCTTCGTCGGCAAAACGGTAGGCCTGACGGACCGTTTCCAGGTCTTGCGCGGTCAGGTAGTCCAGCTTGGAGGTCAAGGCCGCAAAACTTGCGGCTGCCGCGTTGACGGCTGCCGGATGCGGTGCAACGCCCTGCGCCGCGTTGGCGGCACCAGCGTCTTTGCGAGGCGGAGGTTGAACGGCGGTACCCATGGTTCAAATGTAGCGTGCAGTCAAACGTTTGGACACAGCACACACAAAAAAGCACCGCAAGCGGTGCCTTTTTTTCCACGCGGTGAGGGATCAGAGCGGGACTTTTTTCAGCATCTCCAGCCCGATCTTGCCGGCGGCGATTTCGCGCAGGGCGGTCACGCCGGCCTTGTTCTTGCTCTCGATCTTGGGGGTGTGGCCCTGATTGAGCATGCGCGCCCGGTAGGTGGCGGCCAGCACCAGCTGGAAACGATTGGGGATCTGCACCAGGCAGTCTTCTACAGTAATACGGGCCATGGAATTCTCCGAAAGACTAGGGGATGTGCAATGCCTTGAAGGTTTCGGCTCGGGCACGTCGCTGTGCAGCAAATTTGAGCCGCTGGGAGTGAACGATGGCTTTTAGATCAAAAAGCGCACGGTCAAACAACTCGTTGATTATAACGAAGTCGAATTTGTCGGCCTGGGCCACCTCCACGGCGGCGTTCTTCATGCGCACGTCGATGACCTCGGGCGCGTCTTCGCCACGGCGCTCCAGACGGGAGCGCAGTTCTTCCCAGCTGGGTGGCAGGATGAAGATGGTGATGGCGTTGGCAAAAATTTTCTTGACCTGGATCGCCCCCTGGTAGTCAATTTCCAAGATGACGTCGGCGCCCTGGGACATGCGGTCCTCGATCGCCTTGCGCGAGGTCCCATAGCGGTGGTTGTGCACGTGGGCCCATTCCAGGAATCCGTCGGCCGCGACCAGGGCGTCAAACTCTTGCGTGGATGCAAAAAAATACTCGCGCCCGTGCTTTTCCTGCCCGCGTGGTGCCCGGGTGGTGTGCGACACCGACGGTTGCACGTGAGAATCGAGCTCCAGCAGGGCTTTGACCAGGCTGGATTTTCCGGCCCCGCTGGGTGCCGCGACGACGAAGAGATTTCCGGGATAGTCCATGGCTTATTCTATGTTCTGCACCTGTTCGCGCATTTGCTCGATCAGCACCTTCATGTCCACGGAAATATGGGTCAGTTCCAGGGCTGCGGACTTGGATCCCAGGGTGTTGGCCTCGCGGTGCAGTTCCTGGATCAGGAAATCCAGCCG
>CAZDDK010000229.1:0-5205 GCA_964504185.1 uncultured Rhodoferax sp.
GTGGCCACACCGTGCTGGCCAGCACCGGATTCGGCAATCACGCGGGGTTTGCCCATGCGCCGGGCGAGCATGGCCTGGCCGATGGTGTTGTTGACCTTGTGGGCACCCGTGTGGTTGAGGTCCTCGCGCTTGAGGAAGATCTGCGCGCCGCCCATTTCACGGCTCATCCGCGCTGCGTGGTAGACGGGGGAGGGGCGGCCCACAAAATGCGCCAGTTCGTACTGGAACTCGGCCAAGAAGGCCGGATCATGCTGGTACCTGGCGTAGGCGTCCTTCAGTTCGTTGATGGCGTGGGTCAGGGTTTCGGAGACAAAGCTGCCGCCGTATTTGCCAAAGTGCCCGCTGGCGTCGGGTTGGTGGTAGTCGTACATGGTCGGTCTCAAACGGTATCGCGAACCGGTGCGGTCAGTGGTTTGCGGTCCGGTCCGCGGGGTGAATTCAGGAGAGTCGATCCGCTGCGCGCACGGCGGCAACGAATTGGAAGATCGTGTCGGGATCCTTGATGCCCTTCAGGGGCTTGCCTTGAGCGTCCAGGCTTTCCACCCCGGAGCTCACGTCCACGGCCAGCGTCTTACAGCGCGGGCGCAACTGGGCGATCCCATCGCCCACGTTTGCAGGTGTGAGTCCACCACTCAAGACGAGGTGAGCGTCGACGTTTGGAGGAAGCAGTGACCAATTGAATGCCTTGCCGGCCCCGCCGTATCCCTCGACATGGGCGTCGAGAAGGATGGCCTGGGCGTGAGAGTAATCGTGGGCGTATTTTACGAGGTCGAAGTCGCGTGCGCCCTCTCCCAGGGGGATGCGTGCGGCGCGCACCCAGGGGCGGTGGTTGTCCACGGTGGCGGCGGCACAGTCCTGGGGTGACTCATCACCATGAAATTGCACGGTAGCCCCCCCAATCATTGAGCAGGAAGCTATGATTTCTGTAGCGGGTGCGTTGACGAACAGGAGCACCGGCGTGATGTAGGGCGGCAGTCGGCGGGCCAATTCGGCAGCGCGGGCAACGCCCACATAGCGCGGGCTTTTGGGGTAGAGCACAAACCCGATTGCGTCCGCGCCGGCCGCGACGGCCGCATCCACATCCTGCTCCCGGGTCAGACCGCAGATCTTGATGCGAGTGCGCATTGGAAGAGTTTTCATGGGAGCCAATCATACGCAGGCGTGCGCTCTGGCATGCCCCACACAGCGTCATAACGTGGTCCCAGGAAGTACAGTCCGTCGGGCGAGAAGGTGGGTGCTGCAGCGCGGCGGTCGCGCGCTGCCAGCACGGTCTGCATCCACTCGGGCGGCTTCTTGCCCTGGCCGATCTGGATCAGGCAGCCCATGATGTTGCGGATCATGTGGTGCAAAAAGGCGTTGGCCTCGAATTCGATGCGCCAGTAGGCCCCGCGCTTTTGGATGTCAATGGCCAGCAGGATTTTTACCGGACTGAGCGCCTGGCATTGCGACGCGCGAAAGGACGTGAAATCGTGTTCGCCGAGCAGATAACCAGCGGCGCGCTGCATGGCAACCTGGTCCAGCGTCTGGAACGACCAGCCTACGCGTCCGGCCTCCACGCTGGGGCGGATCATGGACTCCAGCAGCACATAGGCGTAGCGGCGGGACGTCGCACTGGCCCGGCAGTGAAAGGCGTCTGTGGTGGGGACAGCCCACTGCACGGAAATGTCCTTGGGCAGGTTGGCATTGGTGCCACGGACCCAGGAATACGGCGTGCGCTCACGTTCCGTGTCGAAGTGCACGACCTGCATCAGGCCGTGCACACCCGCGTCCGTGCGGCCGGCGCACAGGGTGGAGATCCGTTGATTGGCAAAGGTGGACAGGGCCCCTTCAAGCTTGTCCTGCACGGTGCAACCCGTCGGCTGGCTCTGCCAACCGTGGTAGGCCTGTCCGTTGTAGCTAACGCCGAGTGCAATCCTCACGGAGCGGTCAAATCTGCGTCAAGCGCCCGCCCGCGCGTTGGCGCGCGGTCAGCTCAGATTCGCCAGCGCGCGCTGGGCCTTGGCCCGCATTTCTCCGCTGGACTCTGCTACGACTTCTTCGATCAGCGCCCGGGCACCGTCCTCGTCGCCGATGGAGACGAATTCTTCCGCCAGCGCCAACTTGGTTTCCAGCGGGTCCTCACCGGCTCCTTCGGGCGCTTCGGTAGGGCTTTCGTCTTGCTGCGGAGTTCCCAAGTCCAGGGACAAGGAGCCCAGGTCGAACTCCAGCATGCCGGAGTCGCTGGCCGGAGGGGCTGCGGCAGCCACCGGTGCCGGTGCCGTGGCGTTGAACGCCACAGGAGCCGGATCGCTGTCTTCACTCAGACTCAAACCGTCCATGGCAAGGGAAATCTCGGGCATGGGGGGCACAACCTCGGGCAGCGCCGCCATGGGTTCTTGCAGGGCTGCAGGTTCCGAGAGGTCGAAATCCATGCCCATGTCCATATCCACTGCAGCAGGGGCCTGGACTGCGGGTGCGTCCATCTTGACCGTGCTGACGGCCGTTGGCGTAAACGAGTCGCTGGTGACCTCGCTGATCGCGCTCGCGGGTGCGTCGTCCAGCGAAAAATCAAGATCCAGGTCCAGATCCACCCCGTCAGAGGAATCGGGCATTTCCGCGTGTGCAGACTGGGGAATGGTGCTGGTCCCGAAGGCAGCGCTTTCGCTGGGTGCGCCTGCGGCAGATGCCGGCGCATTGTTGGGTGCGCCGCCGGGCTGATACAGCGGGTTGCTTGGATCAAATGCCAGGCCCATTTCGCAAATACGGGTCCAGTCAGGGCTGTTGCTGCCGGTCAGCTGGTAGGCCTGTGTTGCCGACGACTCAAAATTCTTGGCGTCGCGGCGCTTGGCAAAAATTTCAAGCAACTTGGTGT
Source organism: uncultured Rhodoferax sp. (assembly GCA_964504185.1). GTDB lineage: Bacteria > Pseudomonadota > Gammaproteobacteria > Burkholderiales > Burkholderiaceae_C > Allorhodoferax. Next base: position 2,852 of record CAZDDK010000229.1, read on the forward strand.
GAATGGCCAGCCGCCCCGGATTGGTGCGCACAGCCTCCCGCAAAATTTCTTCCGCTTGCACATCCCGGCCATAGGCCAGGTAGACATCGGCTTCGGCAACCGGATCGACGTCGTCTGCCGCATCGAGTTGGCTGGCGGAATACACCATGGAAGAGCCGGTTGCGGAACTCTCGTTGTTGGTGTCAACGCGCTGGCCACCGCTGGCACCGAAGAAAGAGTCGGGTTGAAGCCGGCTCTCCAGAAAAGAGCTGTCCATGTGGGACTGGTTCTTTTTGCGCTGGCGGATGCGCCAGAAGGCCAATCCACCCAACAGTGCGACCAATCCGCCTGCGCCGGCCAGCAGCATCGGGCTGTCCAGCAATTCGTCGATCAGGCCCGGAGGCTCCACGGGTTCGGGAGCGGGTGCCGTCATTTTGGGCTTGGCAGGTGCCACCGCCGAGGCGACCGCAGCGGGCGCACTGGGAGCCGAGACCGGTGCGGACACCGCAGCGACTGCGGTCGATGCCACCGGTGCCGCCGCAACGGGTACCGTGGGAGTCGGCATGCTGGGCGCACTGCCGGGTTGCGAAGCAGGTGCGGGTGGTGCCGACGCCGGAGCAGCGGTTCCACCGAGTTTCTTCAACTCGCTGATGTTCTTGGAGATTTCAGCCGCCCGGCTAGCTGCTTCCTTGTCGGCTCGTTCCTTGGCGATCTTGGCCTCTTTGGCTTCGTTGATCTTGGCTTGGATAGCGCCTTTGGACAGTGTTAGCTTGTCGGGAGTGGCAGCACTGGCCTTTTTGTCTTCGACCTTGGTGTCGATCGCGCCGCTGGTGGAGCGACTCGCCGACCCAACCGCAGCCACAGGGGCATTGCTGGCCAGATTGCGACGGAATTCATTGAAATCCTTGCTCTGGGCGATGACGGTCTGGGTTGCTTCGGCTGCGGGGATGGACTGCGCCTGTTCGGCGGTCGGAATGTCCATGACCGCGCCAGAGCGAATGCGGTTAATGTTGTTGCGGATGAAGGCGTCCGGGTTGGCACGCATCAGCGCCACCAGCATTTGATCCAAGGACACACCGGCAGGTTTGGTGTTGGTTGCGATCTTGCCAGCGGTGTCACCCGCTTTGACGGTGACCTGTGTGGCGCTATCCGCAGGCTTGCTGGCCACTGCGGGCTTGGCGGCGGCGGGCGCGGCCGTTACGGCCGGGCGGGGAAGGGTGGCGCTGCGCTGGGTAGCGGCTGGCGACACACTGGCGCCGGGGGAGGCGGCTGCTGTTGTCTGGGCAGCAATGGACACTTGCGGCAGCGTGGGGCTTGGTGCCGCGGGCTTGCGCAACACGGGAGGGTCCAGCAGCATGGTGTAGTCGCGCAGGATGCGGCCAGACGACCAACTGACCTCCATGATCATGTCAACGAAAGGGTCGTTGATAGGGCGATCACTGCTCAAGCGGAGGTAGGCCCGGCCATCGGCGCGGCGCTGCAGGCTGGCCTGCAGACTGGCGACGGATTGGTTGTAGTCCAGGCCCGCACTGGCAAATGCCTGGGGTGATGCCACCTTGGCGACCAGGGAGGCAGCCTCCTCGGCATTGATTTCGGGAATATCGATCTCGGCACGCAAAGGCTCGCCCAAAGCGGACTGAACCGAAATGCGCCCGAGCGACAGCGCCCAAGCCCCCGTGGTGGATAGGCCCAATAGCGCAATGGCCGCAGCCGCAACTGCGGTCTTCTGCCAACGATGTGACTTTGCAATCAATTTATATGCCTCCGGTGCAGCTCGGCGAGCAGCAATGATGATGCTTTATTGCGGCCCAAAAGCCTGACACTCAAAACGTAAAAAGTACCATAACATCAATGTCTTAGCCTGACAAGCTAAGAAAGCTTTTAACTTTGGATGCTTCGCGCGCTCATGGGTGTCTGCTATGGTTTTGTTGTCATTCGACAACGACGCCGACCCGTTTGTGTGCGGGATCGGCATCTTGGCCCGTCAATTAATTTGCCAGCAAAATGCGCAGCATCCGGCGCAGTGGCTCGGCGGCTCCCCACAGCAATTGGTCACCAATTGTGAAGGCTCCCACGTACTGCGGACCCATGGCCAATTTGCGGATACGGCCCACCGGAATGGTCATTGTGCCGGTGACGGCCACGGGGGTCAGGTCCCTAATGGTGGCCTCGCGTGTGTTGGGCACGACTTTGACCCATTGGTTGTCGGCGGCAATCATGGCTTCCAGGTCCGCTTCGGGCACGTCTTTTTTGAGCTTGAAGGTCAGCGCCTGGCTGTGGCAGCGCATGGCACCGACCCGCACGCAGAAGCCGTCCACAGGGATGGCGGCACTGCCGAAGCCTTCGCCCAAACCCATGATCTTGTTCGTCTCGGC
>CAZDDK010000230.1:0-5156 GCA_964504185.1 uncultured Rhodoferax sp.
AGGGGATGACCATCGACCAGCCCTCGACGCAGCGCAGGCGGTAGATGCGCTCCTCCAGGGGGCTGAGCTTGAGCAGGTCTTCCAGTGCCCACTTGCCGGGCTTCTTGACCAGGCCCTCCACCACCACCGACCACGGACTTGTCTTCAGCGTATGCGCGTTCGCAGCAGGGTCGCTTTTGTCCGCCCCGAACTCATAGAAATTGTTGTAGGACGTGGCGTCCTTGTAGGTCGTGGGCTTGTCCATGGCCACGGCACCGGACATGGTAGAAGGCCGCGCCGGGAGCGCCTGCAGCTTGCCGGCGCGCTGCACGACGCCCGTGCCTTGCGCCAAGGCCTGCCGCGAAGCCCACCCTGCCAGGGCCACACCGGCAACACCACTGGCCATCCATTTGAGAACGTCCCGGCGGCGCTCATACAGCGCGCGGTCTGTGATGTCGCTGGCGATGGGGTGAATGAAGCCCTTGGATGGGGATTTGATCAGCATGGAAATCTCCTGTTTGCAGCTTGGTCGCTGCGCGGCCTCGCTTCTTACAGCCCACGCCCCAAGCACAACCACCCAAGCGCAGGCCCCAAAAACCGATGGGGCAGAACCACCGTGCGGTGAGTCTGCCCCATGCGGGAGAGGGATGCGGCCCTGGCCCCCAAAGGAACCTGCGCTGCCAGGGTTGTCGGCTTAGCGCAAACCGGCGATGTAGTCGGCCACGGCCTTGATTTCGCGGTCGTTCAGCTTGGCGGCAACCTGGCTCATCTGCGTGCTGTTCTTGCGCACGCCGTCCCGGAACGCTGTCAGCTGGGCCACCGCGTAATCCGCGTGTTGGCCGCTCAGACGGGGATACTGGGCGGGAATGCCTGCACCGTTGGGGCTATGACAGCCTGCGCAGGCCGCGATCTGGCGGTCGGCAATGCCACCCCGGTAAATGCGCTCACCCAGAGCGACCGAGGCCTTGTCGGCTGCGGCACCGGCCTTGGCCGACTTGGCCGCCACCCAGTACGCCACATTTTTCATATCCTCGTCGGACAGCATGCTGGCGAAGCCCTTCATGATGGCGTTTTCCCGCTTGTCGGACTTGAACTCCTGCAGCTGCTTGACCAGGTACTGCGGATGCTGTTGCGCCAAGGAGGGGAAGGTCGGCGCTGGGGAGTTGCCGTCCGCACCGTGGCACGCCGTGCAGACAGCGGTGTAGGTTGCCTCCCCCTTGGCCAGATCGGGCGGAGCCACCTTGGCGGCAGGGTCTGCGGCAAAAGCAAACAGGGACGTGGCGGCCGCAGAGGCGGCAATGAGCAAATGGGCGATCAACTTCATGGTGCGGCTGTGGGTCTGGTGTTCAAAAACAGAGCGCATTCTACAATGCGGGCCGGGACTATCCCCTTACTCAATGACCACCACTCCCCAACCTACGCCGAATCCCGACGCTGCGCCCACGCCCAGCCGCCCTGCAAAAGACCCGGCAACCGCCGCCTTGGGGTGGTTGCATACCGCCAAGTTTCTGACCACCGCGCCGCAGCTGCACTTCCTGCCCGCGCTCGACGTGCCCGAAATCGCCTTTGTGGGCCGCTCCAACGCCGGCAAGTCCACTTGCATCAACACACTGACGCAACAAAAGCAGCTGGCCTTTGCATCCAAGAAGCCCGGTCGCACCCAGCACATCAACCTGTTCAGCCTGGGCAAGCAGGGCGTCATGGACGCGGTGCTGACTGATTTGCCGGGCTACGGCTACGCGGCTGTGCCCAAACAGGACAAGATCCGTTGGCAGCAGGTCATGGCCAACTACTTGGTGACGCGCAAGAACCTCATGGGCATCGTGCTGATGTGCGACCCGCGCCACGGCCTGACCGAGCTGGACGAAATCTTGCTGGACGTAATCCGCCCCCGGGTGCAGGAAGGCCTGAAGTTCCTGATCATTCTGACCAAGGCCGACAAGCTCACCCGCGCCGAGGCCACCAAAGCACTGTCGATTGCGCGACTGCAAGCCGGGGGGGGGCAGGTTATGCTGTTTTCCGCCACCAAACGCACCGGCATCGACGGCGTGGCGCAGCTCCTGTGGGACTGGACCCACCCCAGCACACCCAGCTGAGGCTGCGCGCGTCGCGTTGTCGGCTCCTGCCGCATGATCGACACCTATCACCAGCCACTGCCCCACGGCATCACCCTGAGCTGCCGCGCGGCAGGTGCACGCGGGCGACCCGTCCTCGTCTTTCTGCACGGGTTCCCCGAAGGGGCGTTCGTATGGGACGCGCTGCTGGGCCACTTCTCCCAGGAAGCAAACGGTGGCTACCGCTGCGTGGCACCCAACCTGCGCGGATTCGAACAATCCTCATCCCCCGAGGACGTAGCGGCCTACCGGCCCAAACACCTGGTGCAGGACATTGCGGCCCTGGTAAACATTGAGACCGGCGGAACCGCCCCGTTGGAATGCCTGGTGGCCCACGACTGGGGGGGTGCCGTAGCGTGGAATTTTGCCAACCAGCTGCCCCACCTTACCCACAGGCTGGCCATCATCAACTCCCCGCACCCCGGCACCTTTCTGCGTGAGCTGAGAAGCAACCCCGTGCAGCAACAGGCCAGCGCCTACATGAACTTCCTGATCCGCGCGGATGCGGAAAGGCTGCTAATCGCCAATGACTATGAACGCCTGTGGGGCTTTCTCACAAACGGGAACCGGGACACCCCGTCCGCGCCGTGGCTGACCGAAGCCGTCAAGGACCAGTACCGTGCGGTCTGGTCGCACGGCCTGCGCGGCGGCTGCAACTACTACCGCGCCTCCCCCCTGCGCCCACCACGGCCCCAGGACCCCGCGGCAGCGGCTGTCGAGCTACCGGCCAGCATGCTGACCGTAGCGCTGCCAACGCTGGTGATCTGGGGTCTGGACGATGTGGCCCTTCCACCCGAATTGACAGATGGGCTGGAGGCCTACGTGCCGCATCTCACACTGCACCAGGTTCCCGGAGCCTCGCACTGGATCGTTCATGAGCAACCCGCCCTCATTCAGAGAAACTTAGGCGATTTCCTGCTCTAGCCCGCGCAATATATAGGTATGTAGCTATGTATTTGATAGCTAAATCGCTATGCCCATGCAAAATCACTCATCAATGGCTGCCAACCCAGTTTTCAACAATCAATCCGGCATGCCCCAGAAAGTCGGCTTCGTTGTTGGTAACCAGGGACACACCCAATGACAGGGCGTGCGAGGCGATCAGCTTGTCCAACGCGTCCTTGTTGCGTTCGCGGTGGGCGGCACGCAGCGGACCATAAGCGCGCGCGGCATGGGTGTCGAATGGCGCGACCACAATGTCTTCGAGAAGGCTATTCAAAACCGTCTGGTTGTGTGCTTGTGCATGACCCGAACAAGCGACACCGTACTCCAACTCAGCCAGCGTGATCGCGGAAATCACCACATCTCCCACAAAGCACTCGGCAAAACGCGCCCGAACCTGCGGCGGCTGGTGCTTCATCAAATAGATGCAGATATTGGTGTCCAACATGTACTTGTGTGTCATAGCGCCTCGCGCTCACCCTCGACATTCAGGACCCGCCCTTCGCACAAGAAATCGGGGGAGAACTGCGCCAGCTTGCCCAACACGTCCCCCATGCGCCGCTGAGTGGGGCGGATGCGCAGCTCGTCCCCATTGCGCTCGATGACCAGTTCAATATCCCAGCTACTGTAGGCCAATTCCGCCGGAATGCGAACCGCCTGGGAATTGCCGTTTTTGAACAATTTGGTGCTGACCATGAAGAGCCCTCGTGTGGAAACTGGTGGTACATGCCCATCATACTGCGAACCAAAAGTTAAGTACATACGTAGATGTACATCGCCGCTATCCCTGGTTCAATCCGCATCTGTACCGCACCCCATCAATACGGTGGCGTCTCGCCCCCCGGGCGGTCCTTGAATCGCTTGTGCACCCAGTAATACTGGGACGGATCGGGCGCAATATAGGACTCCAGTTCGCGGTTCATGCGGGTGGTGTCGGCTACCAGGTCTGCGCTTGGGAAATCGGTCCATGCGGGCAGCACCTGCACCACGTAGCCCTGTGCGGTCATGCGGGTCACGATGGGCACCACCTTGGCGCGCCCCAACCGGGCAAACCGCGAGAGCGAGGGGATGGTGCACGCGCTCACGCCAAAGAACGGCACAAACAGCGACTCGCTGGGGTCGAAATTCATGTCCGGCAACAGGTACAGCGGCTCTCCGGCGCGCAGGGCCGCCACGATAGGCTTGACTCCGTCCAGGCGGGCCACCATCTCGGGGGCACCAAAGCGCTGGCGGCCCGCAAAAATCCAGGCATCCGCCACTGCATTCACCTGCGGCGAGTAAATGGTGGCAAAGCGCCGGGCAACGCACAGGGTCAGCGCCGTCCACGCAGCGTCCAGCCCCATGAAATGCGGGGCGAACAACACCGTGGGCGCATCGCCCTGCAAGACGTGCACATCGCCCTCCACCGTTAGTCGGCGGCGCAGCACCCTCTCACTGGCATGCCACAACCAGCCCCGGTCCAGCCAGCTTTGCGCGAAGCGCACAAACACCCGGCGGGTCTGGGCGCGCAACGCGGTCGGCGACCACTGCGGAAAACACAAGGCCAGGTTGGTCATAACCACCCGACGCCGGGAGGCCACCAGCCCATACAGCAGCCACCCCAACAGCGCGCCCAGGCCCCGCACCAGCGGCAGCGGCAGCAGCGCGATGACGCGAATCAGCCGCAGCAGGAGCCGGGTCAGCATGTGCAGACCGTGGCAAAAGCGGTCCATGCCCCTGCGGGCATAAGGGGTGTCGGGTCATTCAAGGAAGACATCCTGTCTGAGATAAAATCCACAGCGTCGCTGAGTTATGGAACTACTTGCAGGGCGACGCACACGGTGGCAGTTCTGAACGGGCTTGCCATTGTGCCTTGTCAATACCGACACATCTGCTAAAGCGTTCGCTGCAAGCTCCAAAGCCCAAGCAACGCGACTTGAAGTTTTTTTGGAGCACGCACTATGTCAAACGATTTCCTTTTCACGTCCGAATCGGTGTCCGAAGGCCACCCCGACAAGGTGGCCGACCAGATTTCCGACGCCATCCTGGACGCCATCTTCAAGCAAGACCCCAAGAGCCGCGTGGCCGCCGAAACCCTGACCAACACCGGTCTGGTGGTCTTGGCCGGTGAGATCACCACCA
>CAZDDK010000231.1:0-3006 GCA_964504185.1 uncultured Rhodoferax sp.
GTTCAGGCATTCGAACGGTCCCTTGAGGCCGGAGGCAGAGGGGAGGAGGTTTTCTTCGGGAACGACGACGTCCTGCATCACGATCTCCCCGGTGATGGAGGCGCGCAGGGAGAGTTTGCCCTCTATCGCGGGGGCGGAGAGGCCTTTCATGCCTTTTTCCAGCACGAAACCGCGTATCGGGCCGACCTGGCCGCCTTCACTCACCTCTTTGGCCCACACGACAAACACATCGGCAATCGGACTGTTGGAAATCCACATCTTGGAGCCCTTGAGCTGGTAGCCGCCGGGGACTTTCTGGGCACGGCTGGCCATGGAGCCGGGGTCGGAGCCGTGGTCGGGTTCGGTCAGGCCGAAGCAACCGATCCACTCGCCCGTGGCGAGTTTGGGCAGGTACTTCTGGCGCTGCGCCTCGGTGCCGAATTCATAGATGGGCACCATCACCAGGGACGACTGCACACTCATCATGGAGCGGTAGCCGCTGTCCACGCGCTCCACCTCGCGCGCGATCAGGCCGTAGGCCACATAGTTCAGGCCGGGGCCGCCGTATTGCTCGGGGATGGTGGGGCCCAACAGGCCCAGTTCGCCCATCTCGCGGAAGATGGCGGGGTCGGTGGTGGCATCGCGAAAGGCCTGGGTCACGCGCGGCTGCAGCTTGTCCTGGCAATACGCCGCGGCAGCGTCCTTGATCTGGCGCTCGTCGTCACTGAGCTGGGCGTCCAGCAGGAAGGGGTCTTGCCAGTTGAATGCGGCGTGGGCCATGGGAGTGTCCTTTCGGTGGGGCGGTCGTTTGCAAAATTAAACCAATTTGACGGCCATGGTAGCCAGCCCACCCGGTGGACTCAAACGATTGTTTTTCACTCAGATATTCGATATGCGCATATCTGACTGAAATATTTGGGCTTAAACCGGCTGAATCCGGTCCGCCTCGATCATGCTCGGAATACCTTGGAGCTGGACCACCATCTCGCCCCGGCGCAGGATGACGTGCTGGACCCGCTCAGTGCGGTTGCGGTAGAGCACCGTGTCTCCGGCCTTGTAGTGGTGCAGCTGGGGCCACGGAAGCGGCGTGGGCGATGCCCCTGCGCCGCCGCGTTGGCGGGCCTGCAGCGGCTGGCCAATGGCCGGGTAGTCCTTGGCCAGGGCGTCCAAGGCCTGGGCAAGGGTCTTGCGGGCCACGTCGGCGCCGAAGGGCTTGGGCAGCAAAAACAGCGCGTCCTCGCTCTTGGCCAGCTGCTCTTGCGCGAGCGTCACGCCCTGCGCCATCAGGCCCAGGCGGCAGCGGGGTGCCACCTGCACCACCTGCAGGTACAGGTCGGGTCCCGACAGGGCTTCCTTGGTGAACCAGTCGGTGATCAGCAAATCAGGCTTGTGGGAGAGGCCCACTTCCAGCGCCGCCTCGGGCGTGCTGGCAGTCTTGACCTGGGCGGGGCTGAAACCAGCATGTTCCAGCTCGCGGCGAAAAAAGGTCTGAAGGGCGGAACTGGGATCGGCAATCAGGAAGCTGGCGGCAGACATCGTGCAAACAAGGGGAGGAAGCAGGCGCAAAACGCGGCCCGTAAAGCGCCGTTGAATTTTACCGGGCGGTTCGTGACGGGCGCGTGGCTACACTGGCCGGGCATGCGCCGCAAAATCCCCGCCACCCACACCCTGCTGTGCTTCGAGGCCGCCGCCCGCCACGAGAGCTATACCCGCGCCGCCCAGGAGCTGGCGCTGACGCAGAGCGCCGTTTCGCGCCAGGTCGCGGCGCTGGAAGACTACCTGGGCCAGGCCCTGTTCCAGCGCACCCGCCATGGCGTGGCGCTGACCCCGCGCGGCCAGGAGTATGCGCGCCAGGTCAGTGAGCGCCTGCTGGCGCTGGAGCGCGACACGCTCAACGCCATGTCCACCCAGGGCACCCAGGGGGCGGTGCACCTGGCGGCGGTGGCCACCTTTGCCACGCGCTGGCTGATCCCGCGCCTGCCCGCGCTGCGCGCGTGCCACCCCGACATCGTGGTCCACATCGAAACCCGCACCCGCCCCTTTTTGTTTGCCGAGACCGGCTTCGACGCTGCCCTGTACGCCGGCACGGCCGAGCAGGTGACCAACTGGGTCGGCACCCGCTCTACCCTGCTGCTGCACGAAGAGGTGCTGCCGGTGTGCGCCCCGGCCCTGCTGCAAGGCGCTCCCGCACTCACTCCCGAGGCCGTGGCGGAATTGCCGCTGCTGCAGCAAAGCACCCGCCCGTTTGGCTGGCGCCAATGGTTTGATGCCATGGGCGTTGTCGCCGCCGAACACGCGCTGTCAGGGCCTCGCTACGAGCTTTTTTCGATGACCGCCAGCGCGGCCATCCATGGGCTGGGAGTGGCGCTGGTGCCACGGTTGCTGGTGGAGGACGAGTTGGCGCGGGGCGACCTGGTGGTGGCGTGCGACCGGGTGCTGCGGGATGAGCGGGCGTACTACCTGGTGACGCCGGTTCGCGCGGATGAGCCGGGGGCTGTGGGGTTGTTTCGGGAGTGGTTGGTTTCGGCTGCTTCTTCAAATTAGGTTGCTTCCTCACCTTCCCCCTCCCCCCAGCCCCCTCGCCCCGGCGGGGGCGAGAGAGGGCGGGGGGTGTGAGGGGGGAAGGTGAGGAAGCCGCCTGCAAGGCAAATCCACAAGCAAACCCCAAAAGATCGGGAAACCCCCTAGATACAACCTGGCACCCCCATTGCTAGCATCCGCCCAAGAACCTGACTAAACAGTCAGTTTTTTTGAAACGGAGCTTGCAGTGTCCACCCCCCAACACCAACCCGACATCCGCCCCGGCCGGCGCAGCGCCGCCGAATACGCCGCCGCCTTTGCCGACGCCACGCCCCCCATGACGCACCCACAGGCCCTGCTGGAGGCCGAGCGCTGCCTGTATTGCTTTGACGCACCCTGCGCCACCGCCTGCCCCACCGGGATCGACGTGCCGTCCTTCATCAAGCGCATTGCCGATGAGAACCTGCGGGGTGCGGCGCGCACCATTCTGGAGAGCAACCCGCTGGG
>CAZDDK010000231.1:3106-5140 GCA_964504185.1 uncultured Rhodoferax sp.
CACCACGGCTGGAAGCTGGAGACCACCGCCCAGCTGGAAACCCTGCGCCGTGACTATGGCGCCGTGTTTCTTGGCATGGGCCTGTCCACCACGCATGCACTGGGCGTGCCGGGTGAAAACCTGGCCGGCGTGCGCGACGCGGTGGACTTTATCGCCGAGCTGCGCCAGTGCAGCGACCTGTCCACCCTGCCGGTGGGCCGGCGGGTCGTCGTCATCGGCGGCGGCATGACCGCGGTGGATGCCGCCGTGCAGTCCAAGCTGCTGGGAGCCGAGGCGGTGCACATGGTGTACCGGCGCGGGCCCGAGGGTCTGTCGGCCTCCAAGGCCGAGCAGGAATGGGCGCAAACCAACGGTGTGGCCATCCACACCTGGCTGGCACCCCTGGAAATGGTGGGTGCCCAGGATGCAGGCCACGTCGTTGCCGTGCGCTTTGCCCGCCAGACACTGGTGGACGGCAAGCTCATGCCTACCGGCGAGACCGAGGTGCTGCAGGCCGACATGGTGCTCAAAGCCATTGGCCAGCAGCTGGGCAGTCCGTTGCTGAAGCAGGCTGGTTTCACACTGGAAGCGGGCCGCATTGCCACCGATGCCGAAGGCCAGACCAACCTGAGTGGCGTTTGGGCCGGCGGCGACTGCCGAGCCGGCGGGCTGGACCTGACGGTGGAGGCGGTGGAGCACGGCAAGCTGTCGGCCCACGCCATCCATGCCACCCTGATGGCTGCCTGATGGCCGCTTGATACCCGGAATCTGGAGAAACACCATGGCCAATCTGCACACCACCTTTGCCGGCATCCAAAGCCCCAACCCCTTCTGGCTGGCCAGCGCGCCGCCCACCGACAAGGCCTATAACGTCAATCGTGCGTTTGAAGCCGGTTGGGGTGGCGTGGTCTGGAAGACGCTGGGCGAGGCCGGGCCGCCGGTCGTCAACGTCAACGGCCCGCGCTACGGCGGCCTGATGACGCCGGACCGCCGCCTGATGGGCTTCAACAACATCGAGCTCATCACCGACCGCGACCTGGATCTGAACCTGAAAGAGATTCGCGAGGTCAAGCGCAACTGGCCGGACCGCGCCATGGTCGTCTCGCTGATGGTGCCTTGCCAGGAAGCATCGTGGCGCGCCATCCTGGCCCGTCTGGTGGACCCCGGGGCCGACGGCATCGAGCTGAATTTCGGCTGCCCGCACGGCATGAGCGAGCGCGGCATGGGCGCCGCCGTGGGCCAAGTGCCGGAGTACATCGAGATGGTCACCGCCTGGTGCAAGCAGTACAGCCGGCTGCCCGTCATCGTCAAGCTCACGCCCAACATCACCGACATCCGCATGCCCGCCCGAGCCGCCAAAAAAGGCGGCGCCGATGCGGTGAGCCTGATCAACACCATCAACTCCATCATGGGTGTGGACCCGTACTCGCTCACGATGACGCCGAACACCGGCGGCAAGGGCAGCCACGGTGGCTACTGCGGCCCGGCCGTCAAGCCCATTGCGCTGAACATGGTGGCCGAGATCGCCCGCGATCCCGAAACGCGCGGCCTGCCCATCAGCGGCATTGGCGGCATCGGCACCTGGCGCGACGCGCTGGACTTTATCGCGCTGGGCAGTGGCACCGTGCAGGTCTGCACCGCCGCCATGGTCTACGGCTTCAAGATCGTGCAGGAGATGGCGGACGGCCTGTCCAACTACATGGACGAAATGGGTTTCACCAGCGTGGAGCAAATCGTCGGCAAGGCCACCCCCACGGTCAGCGACTGGCGCTACCTGAACCTGAATCACATCAGCAAAGCCGTCATCGACCAGGACAAGTGCATTGCCTGCGGGCGCTGCCACATTGCCTGCGAGGACACCAGCCACCAGGCCATCACCTTCGAGAAAGACGGCCAGCGCCACTTCGAGGTCAAAGAAGACGAATGCGTGGGCTGCAATCTGTGCACGCTGGTCTGCCCGGTGCCCGAATGCATCAGGCTGCGCAACCTGGCCCCTGGTGAAAAGGACTTGCGCACCGGGCTGGTTGTGAGCGATAACCATGCGGACTGGACCAC
>CAZDDK010000232.1:0-5133 GCA_964504185.1 uncultured Rhodoferax sp.
CCATAGGACGCGAACAGCATGGACAGCCCCATGCCGGCGCACATCAGCCCGACGTTTTCAATCGATGAATAGGCCAGCAGGCGCTTCATCTCGACCTGCACGGTGGAGAACACGACGCCAAACAGGGCCGTGGCCAAGCCGACTGCCATCAGCAGTACGCCCCACCACCAGATGCGGGTCTGCAGCAGGTCGAACGACACGCGCAGGATGCCGTACAACGCAATCTTCAGCATGACACCGCTCAACAACGCCGAAAACGGTGACGGCGCGGCCGGGTGTGCTTCAGGCAGCCAGACATGCAGCGGCAGCAGCCCGGCCTTGGCACCGAAACCAAACACCGCCAGGCAGAACGCCACGGACCCCCAGAACGGCGTCAGCTGCTGGGCCCGCATGTTGGCAAAGGTGTAGTCACCGGTATTGGCCTGCAACAGGCCAAAGCACAACAAGATGCCCAGCGCCCCTATGTGGGCGACCAGCATGTACAGATAACCGGCGCGCCGGATTTCGGGAATCCGGTGGTTGGCCATGACCAGGAAGAACGAGGACAACGCCATGGTCTCCCACACCACCATGAACACATAGGCATCGTCGGCCAGCACCACCATGGCAATGCTGGCCAGGAACACGTGGTACTCCAGGCAGATCAGCCCCGGCGGTGTGCCCTCGCCCTGGCGGAAGTAGCCCGCGGCAAAGGTGGAGACGCCGGCCGACACGCCACCGATCAGCAGCAGGAAAAAGGCCGACAGGCTGTCCAGGCGCAAGTGAAACGGCAGTTGCGGCAAGCCCAGTGGCAAGACCGCCACCTCGGGCCCGGCAAAGGCGGCGCTGAGGGCCACCGCCATCAGCACGACGGAAAAAACGGCACCTGCGGGAAACAACACCGTTGCGACCAGGCGAAACCGGCGCAATGCCGCGACACCGGCACAACCAATCAGCAACCAGGCACCTACCACCACCAACACCCAATCCAGGTGAAGCCAATCGCCGGGATGCGTGAAACTGTGCATGGTTGCCTAGACAGTCAGTGGGAGTGGAAGTTCAAGGCGCAGCCTCGGGGGTCTCGGACTCCGCGGCCAGCCCACTGGGCACAAATTCTGCCCCGTGCTGGACCAGGTAGTCGCGAATCAAGCGCCGGACGACCTGGGACGGTGTCAGGTCCTGCCGGGCACAGAGCGTCTCAAATGCCTTCTTCTTCGCAGGATCGACCAATACCGTCAGGCGTGCAGTTTTTAGTTCCATTGGGTTTCAATGTTAATTGGATTGTCATTCTAGTCACGTGACCTCCCGTCAGCACACCCATTGCAACGTAAAATCACGAAAACATGATAATGTTATTGTCATAAAAACCAACTCAAAGACAAGTTTAATTTAACTTCAACAAATATTGAGCGCACATACGAGCCCCAAAGATCGTGATTGCGATTTCAAGGGGTGCCATAGCAGCCGCGCACGCCAAAAGGAACCCAGCATTGAAGAAACCCATTCTTACCAGCGGTTTGAGTCTGATCTACTACCGCCCTATTGGCGTCGATGTGGGTCGTACCTGCGCCGCTATTTGGGAAGAGTCTGGTCAAGTTCGATTAGTGAGTCCGTTTTTGCGCAAGCGGTCCGGGATTCTGGATCCGCAACCCTTTATCAAAAAATTCCCGTGCGCGGGCGGCAGCGTAGAGCCGTTTGAACGGGCCATGGAGTGGTTTGACTCCGTTTGCTTTGGCTCCCAAAGCTGCGCCCAGGTTTTTCAAACCTGCCAGGACCAGCCGGAATGGGGGATTGAATGTGTCCGCTATGACGCCTCCGACCGAACGCTGGGCCTGGGCGGCTTGGGCAAACCCCTGGTCACCGACAAGGCACTTCAACGAGAAGTGGCCAGGCAGTGTTTGCTGCAAACCGTTAAACGCCTGTTGCACGAGGACTCCGCACTTGCCCAAGTTCAAATGGACGTACTGGAGCCTGATAGCTCCACCGGTGATGTTGCAACGGTAGCGTTTCCCACCGGCAAAACCATGCGTATTGGTTTGTTGAAAAAGGTTTCCAGTACCGATGTCATTCGACGAGGCATTCTCGCCTTGGATCGGATGGCGCAACCCGCGTCAACTTGGCAACACGCGTTGCTGGTCATGCCGGGCCTGGAAATTGAACGCCCTATGTTTCTAAGCAAGAGCGTAACGATTTGCAGCCTGGATTTCTCCTTGTTGCACCAAGCTCTGCAAGCGCAACTACCCGCGCAACAGTGAACCTTCCAGGAGAGCGGGACGTATGTCAAAACCCGAAAATGTGTCCGGTAGATCGCACGCAAAACCCGTCATTTACGAAACATCCACAAGCAAGTCACTGTTTTTTTCACTGGTTGACGTGCAAAGCCGGATGCACATCCTTCGCCCCGATGAATTGCAGTTTGAATACACCAAGATCATGATGGGTTTTTTACTGCACAACCCCGATCCACGCAACATCGCGATGATTGGCCTCGGTGGCGGTTCACTCGCCAAGTTTTGCTACCGATACCTGCCGCAGACCGACATTACGGTCATTGAAATCAATCCCCACGTCATTGCACACCGAAGCACGTTTGCGGTGCCGCCCGATGACCACCGGTTCACGGTTCGATTGGCGGATGCTGCCACGTATCTGCGCGACTCCGACGAGAAGTTTGATGTCCTGCTGGCCGACGGATTCGATATCGATGGCTTGCCTCCTGACCTGAGTTCGCGACAGTTCTATGACGACTGCTACGCGGCGCTGAACCCGAACGGCATGTTCGTGGCCAATCTGCATGGCTGCAACCTGCACTACGAAATGATTCTGGATAGAGTCCAGGCCGGTTTCCATGGCTCTCTGTTGACAGTCAACGACCCAGGCGCCACCAATCGGCTGGCATTCGCGGTCAAGGGCAATCCGAACGGGCTCACCAGCCTGGCTGGTGTGCGATGCCCACAGGGCTTCGATGAAACCGCCTGGACAGAGCTGAAGCCCAGCATGGCGCGGGTATTTCTGGCGTCCAGGGCCCTTGCCCGCAGTCGCATAGAACCCGCACAAACTTGAGTCTTTTACCCTCGCCAGACGTATGAACACCCCCCTGCACGAACCTGCAACCCGCGCGCGCACCGCACACGTGCAACCGTTTGTCTACGAAGACACCGACACCAAGGCCCTGCACTTCACGATCCACCAACAGCAGAGCCTGATGCGCGTCAGTCGACCCAACGCGCTACAGGTTGACTACACCCAGGTGATGATGGGCTATTTGCTCCTCCATCGTCACCCGCAACACATTGCAATGATCGGCCTGGGTGGCGGAAGCCTGGCAAAGTTTTGCCGCCACCATTTCCCGGAGACGCGTTTTACGGCCGTGGAAATCAACCCGCATGTCATCGCCATGCGACAGGACTTTCAGATTCCCGATGACAGCGAGCACTTCCAGGTGGTAGAGGCCGATGGTGCGGACTATGTCCGGGGTGTCGCAGGCCAGATTGACGTCCTGCTGGTGGACGGATTCGACCACCAGGGGCAGTCCGCCCAACTGTGTTCTTTGCAGTTTTATGAAGACTGCAGACAGGCCCTGACCCCACAGGGTGTTCTGGTCGTCAACCTGCATAACACCCACGCTTTGTATGAAGTCTTGGTTGCCCGCCTCAACACGGTGTTCGCTGGCAATATTGCGGAAGTTGTCACCAACGAGGACGGCAACGTCATCGTCTTTGCCAGCGCTGGCGTGAAGATCACGCCTGCTGCTTTGCGTGCAGAGGTACAAAAATACTGTGCAGACTGGCCCAGCTGGATCGCCCGGAATGCGTGACATGTTTGACCACTTGCTCCACCCGCGACCGATTGTCTACGCGGACAGTGACCACGTGTCCCTGCGGTTTCGGCAGGGAGAATTGCAGAGTCTGATGTCGGTGCAGCAGCCCACGCATCTGGTGGTGCCGTACACCCGAACCATGATGGGCTTCCTGTTGATGGTTCACAAGCCAGCCCACATCCTGATGATTGGCCTGGGCGGCGGGTCGCTGGCCAAGTTTTGCTACCAGCATCTGCCCGAAACCCACATCACCGTGGTGGACATCAATCCGCATGTCATCGCCATGCGCGGACACTTTCAGGTGCCGGATGACGACGCGCGGTTTAAAGTGGTCTGCGCAGATGGTGCTGATTTCGTGCGGGATACACGCAAGACCTTTGATGTCATCCTCGTGGATGGCTTTGATGCAGACGGGCAGTCCGCGCAGTTGAGCAGCAAGGCCTTTTATGAAGACGCATGCCGCGTGCTACGGCCAAAGGGCGTCATGGCCATCAACCTGGACAGCGATCACCCTGCGCATTCTGTGTTTCTGCAAAGAGTCCACACCACCTACCGTGGAAATATGTTTGTCATCTGTGTCCAGGAGCGCGCCAACCATGTCGTGTTTGCCACCAAGGGGCTGACCCTCTCTTCGGAAAACATGGACTTGGCTGCGGCGCTGCAAGATCGCAGCCCGGTCGCACGGCTACAGCTCCAGGCAGAGCTGGGGCGCATCTTCCAGCTGATCGATGACGGGAGCCGGTTTCCGACCATCGACGTTCGGGAGGTTGGCGGACTGGCCTAGGCGGACCCGGTAAAATGGGCCAAAGCGGCTCAACGAGGTTATTCCATGAATATTTTTCGACGTCCGGACTACAAGTCCGATACCACCCAGTTCATTGAACAGCTCAAGAAAAATGAACCCAAGCTGGAAGCCCAGCAGCGCCAGGGACTGAGCCTGCTGTGGAACAAACTGGTTGACCGTGACGCGTGGTTCGGCTACCGCAAAGCCCGGGTTGCCCAAAAGCCCTACGTCTACCAGACCAACGACAAGTAAGAGCCAATTGAGCCTCTAGCCCTCGTCGAATAAGGACGGGCAGCTATTGTTTCAATAGCAATTTAATGACGCAACTCGCACCACCGGCGGACCCTGCCGATCCGACGCTGGCCACTGTGACCACCATGCCCCAAGTGGTGGACCAGGTCGCACTGGCGCGGCTCTATGGCGAGCCGCTGTTTGCGATGCCGCAGGATTTGTACATCCCGCCGGACGCGTTGGAGGTCTTTTTGGAGGCCTTCGAAGGCCCGCTGGACCTGCTGCTGTACCTGATCCGCAAGCAGAACTTCAACATCCT
>CAZDDK010000233.1:0-5132 GCA_964504185.1 uncultured Rhodoferax sp.
CGAGGACATCCCGGTGTTTCGCCTGGTGCGCATGCGCGCGCGCCGCGCGCCCGGCCTGATCGATGACGCCAAGGAGGTGCTGCTGTCCCTGTTCGACGCCGACGCCGAGTATTCGGCCGACACGCTGGAAGGCATCTATGACGAACTGGAAAAAGTAAGTACCAAGGTGCTCTCTGGCGATGTGACCGATGCACTGGCCAGCGAAGTACTGGGGGCCATTGCGCGACACGAGGACATGAATGGCCGTATTCGGCGCAACGTGATTGACACCCGCCGTGCGGTGAGTTTCATGATGCGAAGCAAGATGCTCAATGGTGAGCAGTTTGAGGAAGCGCGACAAATCCTGCGCGACATCGACTCACTGGACTCCCACACGGCCTTCCTGTTTGACAAGATCAACTTTTTGATGGACGCGACGGTCGGCTTCATCAACATCAACCAGAACAAGATCATCAAGATTTTTTCCGTGGCCAGCGTTGCATTGTTGCCTCCCACATTGATCGCCAGCTTGTATGGCATGAACTTCAAGTTCATGCCTGAGTTGGAGTGGTCGCTGGGTTACCCGTACGCGCTGGCGCTGATGGTTGCCAGTGCGCTGGTACCGATGTGGTATTTCCGCAAGCGCGGTTGGCTGAAGTGACCAGACACACATCCCATCGGCACCATGCACGTTAACGGACGCCCCTACCGTACTATCTGGCTCAAATCTGATGACCCCCGCGTGGTCCAGGTCATTGACCAGACCCAGCTGCCACACCGCTTCGAAATTGTGGATTTGCGGTCAGCCCACGACGCCTGCGTTGCGATTAGGAACATGACCGTGCGAGGTGCCGGTCTGATTGGCGCTTGCGCCGCCTATGGCATGTACCTTGCGGCGCTGGAAGCGGCGGACGGTGACTTCCAGGCGTCACTCGCGCGGGCTGGATCGGCTCTCAAGGCCACCCGACCGACGGCTGCCAACCTGGCCTGGGCGGTCGATCGCATGCTCTCGGCCCTTGCCGGGGGCGAATCCCCGGAGCAGCAACGTGCCCTCGCTCAGCACACCGCCCAGACCATTGCCGATGAAGACGCGGATCATTGTCGGCGCATTGGCGCGCACGGACTGCCATTGATCCAGTCGCTGACGCAACGCAAGCCTGGACAGGCCATCAATATTTTGACGCACTGCAATGCCGGTTGGCTGGCCTTTGTGGATGTTGGATCTGCCACCGCGCCGATCTATGCCGCCCACGAGGCCGGCATTCCGTTGCACATCTGGGTCGATGAAACCCGCCCACGCAACCAAGGTGCCAGCCTGACCGCCTGGGAGCTCGGCCAGCACGGCATCCCCCATACCCTGATTGCCGACAACGCGGGCGGCCATCTGATGCAGCATGGCATGGTGGACATGGTGATCACGGGCGCAGATCGGGTCACCCGCAACGGTGACGCCGCCAACAAGATTGGTACGTATCTGAAGGCGCTGGCTGCCCACGACAACGGTATCCCCATGTACGTCGCCCTTCCCTCCTCCACGTTCGACTTTTCCTTGCGTGACGGTGTTGCCAACATTCCGATTGAAGAGCGGGATGCCAGCGAGGTCCGCTACATGGCCGGCCAAACCGCACAGGGCCACATCGAGTCCGTGCGCATTTGTCCACCCAGCACACCCGCGCGGAACTGGGGATTTGATGTAACGCCCGCACGTCTGATCACGCAGCTGATCTGTGAACGCGGAACCTGCGCCGCCAACGAAGCGTCCATCCTGTCACTGTTCCCGGAGCAACGCTAAATGGGCGTGTCCATTGATGACGGTTACATCAAATACACCAGCACGCGGCGTGACGGACGGGTGCCGTCATCCGCCGCACTGGACGAACTGAACCAGGCCCGCACAGTATTGTTTGATCTGGGCTTGATCGGCGTGTACGGCAACGGTGTGGGATATGGCAACCTCAGCATGCGCTTCAATGGCAACAACCAGTTTGTCATCACGGCCAGTGCCACGGGAGCGCTGCGCACCTTGCAGACGGAGCAGTTCTGTTTGGTCGAATCATTTTCCATTCCAAACAACCATGTGCAATCCATGGGGTCACTGCCCGCATCGTCCGAATCCCTGACGCATGGTGCCATCTACGCTGCCCACATGGGAGTTCAGTGTGTCATCCACGTGCACAGCCGCACTCTATTTGACCACCTATTGCAGACCGGTGTTGCGGCGACTCCCGTGGACGCCCAGTATGGAACACCCGCCATGGCCGATGCAGTGGCGCAACTCGTTGGACGGCACCCCCTCATGCCCACCGTGTTTGCCATGGCCGGCCACGACGAAGGTGTGGTCGCCTTCGGAGCAGACATACCCTCCACCCGGAATGCACTGTGCCAACTGTTTCAAAGGACCTTGACACCATGACACGAATCGGAATCATCGGCGGGAGCGGGCTGGACAACCCCGACATCCTGGAAGATGCACTGGACCGCTCAGTAGCCACCCGCTGGGGCGCGCCATCCTCCGCCCTAAAAATCGGGAAGATAGCCGGCGTAGAGGTCGCCTTGCTGGGGCGCCATGGCCGTGAACACACCCTGCCACCCAGCCAGGTGAACTACCGCGCCAACATTCAGGCGCTGCAAGACGCCGGCTGCACCCATATCCTTGCGACGACGGCAGTGGGTTCGCTGCGGGAGGAGATTGGCCGTGGCGATCTGGTCATCCTGGACCAGTTCATCGATTTCACCAAGCAGCGTGCAACGAGCTTTCATGAACACTTTGAGCCCCACCAGCCGGTCCATGCGCCGATGGCGGATCCCTTCAACCCGCTGTTGCGCTCCATTTTGATCACAGCGTGTCAGCAACGCGGTTTTGCGTTTCATCCAACTGGCACGGTGGTGACCATTGAAGGCCCCCGTTTCTCCACCCGGGCAGAGTCCCGCATGTTCCGCGCCTGGGGGGCCGATGTCATCAACATGTCGATTGCAACCGAGGCCGCTCTGGCCAACGAGGCCGGCATTCCATACGCTTCCGTGGCCATGAGCACCGACTACGACTGCTGGAAAATGGATGAAGAGCCGGTCAGCTGGGACGCCATTCTGGCGGTATTCACCAGCAACGCCAGAAAAGTCACCACGTTGTTGTGCGATGCGATTCCACAAGTGGCCCAGCGTTTTCCATAAAAAAAGCGGCCCCTGGGGCCGCTTTGAAATGCAGGCTGGGTGCCTATTTGTCGCGCAGCTCTCTGCGCAAAATCTTGCCCACCGGAGTTTTGGGTAGCTCGGCACGAAACTCGATCACCTTAGGCTGCTTGTAGCCGGTAAGGTTCTCCTTGCAATAGGCCCGCACATCGTCTTCGGTCACGCCTGGATCCTTTTTTACGATGACCAACTTGACTGCCTCACCCGTTTTTGCATCGGCCACTCCCACGCAGGCGCACTCCATGATGCCAGGCATCTGCGCCACCACGTCTTCCAGCTCGGTGGGGAATACGTTGAAGCCGCTCACCAAAATCATGTCCTTTTTGCGGTCCACAATCTTGAAGAAACCGCGCTCGTCCATGACGCCGACGTCGCCGGTCTTGAAGAATCCATCGGCTGTCATGACCTTGGCCGTCTCATCGGGACGCTGCCAGTAGCCCGCCATCACCTGCGGACCTTTGATGGCAATCTCACCCGCCTGCCCCATTGGCACCTCGTTGCCGTCGTCGTCCAGCAACTTCATGTAGGTGTTGGGCAAGGGCACGCCGATCGTTCCGGTGTACTCGGTGGCCGTCACCACATTGCAGCTCGCTGAGGGAGATGTCTCGCTGAGGCCATAGCCCTCGCATATGGGGCAGCCGGTCTTTTCAAACCATAGTTTGGCCACCGCACTTTGCACCGCCGTACCACCGCCGACGGACACCTTGAGGTGGCTCCAGTCCACCGTTTTGAAGTCGGGATGATTGGCCAGTCCATTGAACAAGGTATTCACCGCCGGGAACGAATGAATGGTGTGCTTGCTCAGTTCCTTGAGCACTGCCGGAATATCGCGTGGGTTTGGAATCAGGATCAGCTTGCCGCCCATGCGCATGGACAGCATCATGCCCACCGTGAAGGCGAAGATATGGTAGAGGGGCAGCGCGCAGACCCCTGTGGGCTGCTCGTTGGCTGGAATCTTGCTCATCACAGGGTTATTCCAGACTTCGGACTGCAACACGTTGGCGATCACGTTGCGCTGCAATAGCACGGCCCCTTTGGAGACACCGGTTGTTCCACCCGTGTATTGCAAAACGGCCACATCGTCCGACCTCACTTCCGGCTTCTTGAATGGTGCCTTGGTCCCTGCCGCAACGGCCGCGTTAAAGCGCACGGCTTGCGGCAGGCTGTAGGCCGGCACCATCTTCTTGACGTTGCGCACCACATAATTGACCAGGGTCCCCTTGAGCAAGCCCAGCTGGTCCCCCATGGCGCACAGCACCACATGTTTGACCGGCGTGGCCGCGATGCACTTTTCCAGCGTGGTGGCAAAGTTCTCAATGATGACGATGGCCTTGGCCCCAGAGTCCTTGAGTTGGTGCTGCAGTTCGCGCGGGGTGTAGAGCGGGTTGACGTTTACCACCACGAAACCCGCGCGCAAAATACCGGCAACCGCCACCGGGTACTGCGGAACATTGGGCATCATGATGGCGACTCGGTCCCCCTTGACCAGGCCCAGCCCCTGCAAATAGGCCGCGAATGCCTGGCTCAAGCTGTCGATTTGGGCATAGGTGATGTCTTTGCCCATGAAGTTGTACGCCACTCGACTGGCATACTTCTGGAAGCTTTCCTCCATCAGCGCCACGACCGAGGTATATGCTGCGACGTTGATGTCGGCGGATACCCCTTGGGGGTAACTACTAAGCCAAATGCGGTCTGTCATGCTTGCCTGTCCCAACTTTGAAGTAACCAATTATTTTGCCTCTGAATGACGAGGGGCTGCGCCCCAGTTGCCCTTGGTGTTTTCCCTAGAGCCCGCTGCACTCAGGTTCTGAGTGCCGTCAACACCTCATCCAGCATCTTTTTGGCATCGCCAAACAACATGCGGTTGTTGTCCTTGTAGAACAGCGGGTTGTCCACGCCCGCGTAACCGGAGGCCATGCTGCGCTTCATCACAATGGAGGTCTTGGCCTTCCAGACTTCGAGCA
>CAZDDK010000234.1:0-5131 GCA_964504185.1 uncultured Rhodoferax sp.
AATGCCCAGTTTGAAGGCGCGCCCCATGCGCACCGGGTCTTGCGCGTGGGCCACGGCGCTGTTGAGCAGTACGCCGTCCAGCCCCAGCTCCATGGCCTGCACGGCGTCCATGGGTGAGCCGATACCCGCATCCACAATCAACGGCACACCCGGCAAACGGGCACGCAGGGTGCGCAGCGCGCCAGGGTTGACCAGGCCCTGGCCGGAGCCTATGGGCGCGCCCCAGGGCATGAGGATGTTGCAACCCGCGTCCAGCAGGCGCTGGCAGCTCACCAGGTCGTCGGTGCAGTAGGGGAACACTTCAAAGCCGTCTTTGACCAGCTGGGCGGTGGCTTCCAGCAGTGCGAAGGGGTCGGGCTGCAGGGTGTGGGCGTCGCCCACCACTTCGAGCTTGATCCAGGGGGTGTCGAACAATTCGCGCGCCATGTGGGCCAGGGTGATGGCTTCGCGCGCGGTGTGGCAACCGGCGGTGTTGGGCAGCAGGTGGGCGCCGGTGGCTTTGACCATGCAGAAGAAGTCACTGGCTTGTGCGCCGTGGGCCAGTTGGCGGCGCAAGCCGACGGTGACGACTTGGGCTCCGCTGGCGGCGATGGCGTCTTGCAAAACTTGCGGCGAGGGGTAGCCTGCGGTGCCGAGGAAGAAGCGGCTGGTGAGGGTGCGCCCGCTGATTTGCCACGCGAGCGAGGCTAGGGCTTCGGAGTCGGCGCTGGCTTGGAGACCGAGCCGATGACGCTGGGCGTTTTGCTCCGTGTCCCCCGCCCGCGTTGCGGGCTCCTCCTTTACCTGCGCAAAACCCTTCCCCCCTGCCTGCCCAAGCCGCGCTGAGACGCCAAAGTTCAACGGTACGCCGCCCACCAGGAAGCCGGGTTGCAGACCGGCGCATTCCAGTATCCAGGTCAGCATGGCGGTGGTGGTGGTTTTGCCGTGGGTGCCGGCCACGGCCAGCACGTGGCGGCCTTGCAGCACATGATCGGCCAGCCACTGCGGGCCGCTGGTGTACGGCGCACCGGCATCCAGAATGGCTTCCATCAGGGGGAACTTCGGGGTTCCATCGGCCCGGCGGGACCGGCTGACCACATTGCCCACCACATACATATCAGGCTTCAGTGCCATCTGGTCGGCACCAAAGCCCTCGATCAGGTCAATTCCCAAGGCCCGGAGCTGGTCGCTCATGGGAGGGTAGACACCGGCGTCACAGCCGGTTACTTTGTGTCCCGCTTCACGGGCCAGAGCTGCCAGGCCACCCATGAAGGTGCCGCAAATGCCAAGAATGTGAATATGCATGGGGCGCATTCTACGAAAACACTGGATTGAAACTGTGCTCTAGCCCGCGAAGTCATTGCCTTTTTAGCTATAAAAATAGTAGCAAATCAAGGTGCTGTCGAGTCCGCCCTTCAATGGGCGCACAATGCGGATATGGATACCTTGAAAGACGAGCTGGCCGCCATTGCCGCACGCATGGTGGTGGAGGAGGGGCTGGAGTTTGGGGCCGCCAAGCGCAAGGCTGTGCGGCAAATGGGCCTGCCCGCCCGTACCGCCCTACCCGACAACGACGCGCTGGAACTGGCGGTGGAAGATTACATCGCGGTGTTTTGCGCGGATTCCCAGCCGGTCGAGCTGCGTGCGCTGCGCGCGCTGGCACTGACCTGGATGGAGCGGCTGGAGCGGTTCAGGCCGCACATTGGCGGTGGCGTCTGGCATGGCACGGCAACCCGGCACTCCGACATTTACCTGCAGTTGTTTTGTGATGACCCCAAATCGGCGGAAATCGAGTTGATAGACATGCATATTTCCTACGAGCCGCACACCGTGACGGGTTTGCATGGGGACCCGGTGGATGCGCTGAGTGTGCACGTGTATTGCGCAGAGCTGCATGAGCACGTTGGCCTGCACCTGCTGATATATGACCTTGACGACATGCGTGGGGCCCTGCGCGCGGACGGCCGAGGCCGCAGGCCCCGTGGGGATACTGCGGCACTGCGCGGTTTGCTGCATGATGGTGCCCCATGAGCACAGCCACTCCCGATCCACTTTCGCCGCAACCCTCGACGACGGACGCCAGACGCCGCCAGATCCTGGGATTGACGGCGGCGGGTGCCGCTGCGCTCGGCGTGGGAGCCGCGTGGTGGCGCGCGCGAACGCCCGATGCACCGCCGCCCATGCCTCCCGCAGAAGGCTTTTGGACCAGCCAATTTGATCTGCCGCAAGGCGGCACGGTGTCCATGGAGGCGTTTCGGGGGCACCCCTTGTTGGTGAATTTTTGGGCCACCTGGTGTGCGCCCTGTGTGGAAGAACTTCCGTTAATTAATGACTTTTATCGGGAAAACAAGGTTAACGGCTGGCAAGTGATTGGATTGGCCGTTGATAAGCCCGGTCCGGTTCAGTCATTTCTGAAAAAAATGCCTCTGGATTTCCCCATCGGCATGGCCGGGCTGGCAGGTGCCGAACTCAGCCGCGCCATGGGCAATGTGGCGGGGGGCTTGCCGTTTTCGCTGGTGCTGGGCCGCGACGGAATGGTGCTGCAGCGCAAAATGGGCCGTCTGTCGGAGGCTGATCTGTCGAACTGGCTTCGACTAAAATAGGCCAAAAATCGGGCACCCCAGCCTTGTAGTGGTTGATGCGTTTAAGCCCGATGCAGTGAATTTGCTGAGAAATAACCGCAATTTATAAATATTTATCGGCAAATACGGATATTTGCTGTAAATTCGCGGTTCATCAAATTATGGCCGTTGGAGGCAACATGGATTTACGCAAACTCAAGACCCTGATTGATCTGGTATCGGACTCCAATGTGTCCGAACTGGAGATTACCGAGGCCGAAGGCAAGGTTCGCATCGTCAAGGGCGGTGGGGCAGTGGTGCACAGCTACGCACCTGCCCCCGTCTACGCCCAGCAGCCCGCGCCGGTCACGGCCGCGGTGCCGGTTGGTGCGGCAGCCGCCGCCCCTGCCGCTGCACCCGCTGCGGTGGACAACGGGCACGCCGTGAAGTCTCCCATGGTCGGAACGTTCTACCGTTCGTCGTCGCCGGGTGCCAAGCCATTTGTGGACGTGGGCTCGGTGGTCAAGGAAGGCGAGACCATCTGCATCATCGAAGCCATGAAAATTCTCAACGAAATCGAGGCGGACAAGTCCGGCACCATTACCCGCATCCTGTGCGACAACGGACAGGCGGTGGAATACGGCCAGCCCCTGTTCACGATTGAATAAACAGGGCAGCCCATATCTCCATGTTTAAAAAAATCCTGATCGCCAACCGAGGCGAGATTGCGCTGCGAATCCAGCGCGCCTGTCGCGAACTGGGTGTCAAGGCGGTGATGGTGTACTCCGAAGCGGATCGCGATGCCAAATACATCAAGTTGGCCGACGAGGCGGTATGCATCGGCCCGGCCCAGTCGGCGCAAAGCTACCTGAATGTGCCGGCCATCATTTCGGCGGCCGAAGTCACTGACGCCGAAGCCATCCACCCGGGCTATGGTTTCCTGAGCGAAAACGCCGATTTTGCCGAGCGGGTGGAAAAAAGCGGATTTCAGTTTATTGGCCCTACGCCGGATTCCATCCGTACCATGGGTGACAAGGTGTCCGCCAAGCAGGCCATGATCCGCGCGGGGGTCCCTTGCGTACCGGGGTCCGAGGGCGAGCTGCCCGATGATCCGGCCTTGATTCGCCGCATGGCCAAGGCCATTGGCTATCCCGTGATCATCAAGGCGGCGGGCGGAGGCGGTGGGCGCGGCATGCGCGTGGTGCACACCGAGGCCGCGTTGATCAACGCCGTGGCCATGACCAAGGCGGAAGCAGGCGCGGCGTTTGGCAATCCGGCGGTGTACATGGAGAAGTTTCTCCAGAATCCGCGCCATATCGAGATCCAGATCCTGGCCGACAAACACCGCAACGCGGTATATCTGGGCGAGCGGGATTGCTCCATGCAGCGCCGCCACCAGAAGATTCTGGAAGAGGCACCGGCTCCCGGCATTAATCGCAAGCTGATCGAACGCATAGGCGAGCGCTGCGTGGCGGCCTGCAAGAAGATCGGCTACCGGGGTGCCGGCACTTTCGAGTTCCTGTACGAGGACGGTGAGTTCTATTTCATCGAAATGAATACCCGGGTTCAGGTCGAGCACCCGGTAACGGAGATGATTACCGGCATTGATGTCGTTCGCACCCAGATCATGGTCGCCGCAGGCGAGAAGCTGCCCTTTACCCAGCGCCAGATCGAAATCCGGGGTCACGCCATCGAATGCCGGGTGAATGCCGAAGATCCGTACAAATTCACTCCCTCGCCGGGGCGTGTGACTACTTGGCATGCGCCGGGCGGACCCGGCGTGCGGGTGGACTCCCACGTGTATACCAATTACTTTGTACCACCCAACTACGACTCCATGGTGGGGAAAATCATCGTGCACGGGGACACGCGCGAGCAGGCCATGGCCCGCATGCGCACGGCGTTGGCCGAGACGGTGGTCGAGGGCATCAACACCAACATTCCGCTGCACCGCGAATTGATGGTGGATGCCAGTTTCATGCTGGGGGGCACCAATATCCACTACCTTGAGCAGTGGCTGGACCAGCGCAAGCGGTAATCACCATGGCACTGTTCGAACTGAGCCTGATGTGTCCCGAGGATCGTGTCGAGCCGCTAAGCGATGCGCTCGATGCGCTCGATGCCCTGAGCGTCAGCGTGGAAGACGCCGACGCGCAGACCGATGCCGAGCAGGCACTGTTTGGCGAGCCCGGCATGCCGCCACCCAAGGACGGCTGGCAACGCTCTCGCGTGGTGGCGCTGTTTGCCGACGAAGCTCTGGCACGCGGTGCCGCCACGCTGCTGCAGGCCCAAGAATTCTTTAATGGTTGCCAGTTGCTGGCCATGGCACCCGTGCACGAGCAAGACTGGGTGCGTCTGACGCAGTCGCAGTTTGCGCCGGTGGAAATTACACCCGAGTTCTGGATCGTGCCAACCTGGCACGAACCACCGGAGCAGGCACGCCAGGTCATTCGACTGGATCCGGGGTTGGCGTTTGGCACGGGTACCCACCCCACCACCCGCATGTGCCTGCGCTGGATTGCCACGCATGCCATGCCGGACCGGGTGCTGGACTATGGTTGTGGGTCGGGCATCCTGGCGATTGGGGCCGC
>CAZDDK010000235.1:0-2938 GCA_964504185.1 uncultured Rhodoferax sp.
TGGAAGGCTGCCAGCAAGGCGACTTCCGGCGTGCCCGGTCGCTTTCAGGCCGCAGTTGAAATTCTCATTGAAATGGTGGACCGCGAGGCCAAGGGTATCGTGCACAACGCCACGAGCCGCAAGCTGGTTGCCCCGCTGGCACTGACCGTGTTTGTGTGGATTTTCCTGCTCAACGCCATGGATTTGTTGCCCTTGGATCTGCTGCCGATGATTTGGCAAAAATTGTCGGGCAACGAGCATGCGTATTTGCGCGTGGTGCCAACCGCCGATCTGTCGGTCACGATGGGCATGTCCGTATCGGTGTTGCTGGTCTGCTTGGTCTATAACGTCAAGATCAAGGGCGTTGGCGGCTGGGCCCATGAGCTCGTGACAGCCCCCTTTGGTACCAGCAAGAATCCGGTGTTCTTCGTGATTCTGGCGGTTGTGAACCTTGCCATGCAGTTGATCGAGTTTGTTGCCAAGACCGTGTCGCACGGCATGCGACTGTTCGGCAATATGTATGCGGGTGAGTTGGTGTTCATGCTGATCGCCCTGTTGGGCGGTGCGTGGGCGTTTTCGTTCCAGCCTTCGGGTCTGGCGCTGTTGGCATTGCATGTGGTAGCTGGCTGGATGTGGGCGGTGTTCCACATTCTGATCATTACTCTGCAGGCTTTCGTGTTCATGATGCTGACGCTGGTGTACATCGGTCAGTCCCACGACGCGCATTGATTTTGCGCAGCACGCTGCGCATTGGTTTCTGGTTTGGTTGAGTTGGTTTTTGTTTTCTTTTTAGTTCTTTAAGGAGTCATCATGGAAGTCATTAGTTTTGTTGCTTTGGCAGCTGGTTTGATCATCGGTCTGGGCGCTTTGGGTGCTTGTATCGGTATCGGCGTCATGGGCAGCAAGTACCTTGAGTCCGCTGCCCGCCAGCCCGAACTCATGGGCGAATTGCAAACCAAGATGTTCCTGTTGGCCGGTCTGATCGACGCGGCTTTCATTATCGGTACCGGTATTGCTCTGTGGTTCGCTACCGCCAACCCGTTCCTGGCTCAACTCGCTGGCTTGGCCAAGTAAGAGCTTTCCGCAACGCCTCGTTGAGGGAGATCTACTGTGAGCATTAATGGAACACTGGTGGCGCAAGCCATCGTCTTCGCATTGCTTGTGTTGTTCACGATGAAGTTCGTGTGGCCGCCCATTGCGGCTGCACTGGATGAACGTGCCAGCAAGATTGCCGACGGACTGGCTGCGGCTGACAAGGCCAAATCCGAGCTCTCGTCTGCCAACAAGCGCGTGGAAGAGGAACTGTCGAAGTCGCGCACGGAAACCGCAGCCCGTCTGGCGGATGCCGAGCGCAGAGGCCAGGCGATGGTGGAAGAGGCCAAGGCCAAAGCCACCGAGGAGGCCAACAAGATCATCGCGGCCGCCAAGGCGGAAGCAGATCAGCAGACTATCAAGGCGCGTGAGGCACTGCGTGAGCAGGTGGCTGCACTGGCCGTCAAGGGGGCCGAACAGATTCTCCGCAAGGAAGTCAACGCCGGTGTCCATGCCGACCTGCTGGGTCGTCTGAAGACTGAGCTGTAAGAGGTCACCATGGCTGAACTTGCCACTATTGCCCGTCCCTACGCCGAAGCGCTATTCAAGGCCTCGGCGTCCGACCTGTCGGCGGCGGCTGTCTGGGTCGATGAACTGGGTGCTATTGCTGAGAATGCGCAATTGCAACAGTTTGCCGACAGTCCCAAGGTGTCCGTCGAGCAGGTGTTCGACCTGATTGCATCGGTAGCCAAGTCGGCCTTGCCAGAACAGGCCAAGAACTTCCTGCGTACCGTTATTGAAAACGGCCGCTTGGGCGTCTTGCCCGAAATCGCCCACCAATTTCGCGTGTTGAAGAATGCGCAAAGTGGTTCGAGCGATGCGGTGGTTTACAGCGCGTTTCCCATTGATGCAAGCGCCCTGGCTGAAGTAGCCGTCATGCTCGAGAAACGTTTTGGTCGCAAGCTCAACGCATCCGTTGTGTTGCAGCCCGAACTGATCGGTGGCATTCGTGTGGTGGTTGGCGACGAGGTGCTCGACACTTCCGTCAAAGCCCGTTTGGAACAAATGAAAGTAGCCCTTACTGCCTGAGGCTTAACGCCCGGAAGTTGGCCTAATTTAACGAAAGAAGGAAAGAGTCATGCAACTCAATCCAGCAGAAATTTCTGAACTGATCAAGAGCCGCATTGAAGGCCTGGCTGCGAGCAGCGATATCCGCAACCAGGGTACCGTGGTGTCCGTCACCGACGGTATCGTCCGCATCCACGGTTTGAGCGATGTGATGCAGGGCGAAATGCTTGAATTTCCCGCCGGCAGCGACGGTTTGCCCACCTTTGGCTTGGCCCTGAACCTGGAGCGCGACTCTGTCGGTTCCGTGATTTTGGGTGAATATGAGCACATTTCCGAAGGCGATACGGTCAAGTGCACCGGTCGTATTCTGGAAGTGCCAGTTGGTCCGGAGCTCAAAGGCCGCGTGGTCAATGCGCTGGGTCAACCCATTGACGGCAAGGGTCCGATCAACGCCAAGATGACCGACGTGATCGAGAAGGTTGCGCCCGGCGTGATTGCCCGCAAATCCGTGGACCAGCCCATGCAGACTGGTCTGAAATCCATCGACTCCATGGTGCCTGTGGGCCGTGGCCAGCGCGAGCTGATCATTGGTGACCGTCAAACCGGCAAGACGGCAGTGGCCATCGATACGATCATCAACCAGAAGGGTCAGAACATGACCTGTATCTACGTTGCGATTGGTCAAAAAGCCTCTTCCATCAAGAACGTCGTGCGTGCGTTGGAGCAAGCCGGTGCCATGGAATACACGATTGTGGTGGCCGCATCGGCCTCCGAATCGGCTGCCATGCAGTACGTGTCTGCCTACTCCGGCTGCACCATGGGCGAGTATTTCCGCGACCGCGGCCAGGACGCGCTCATC
>CAZDDK010000235.1:2948-5128 GCA_964504185.1 uncultured Rhodoferax sp.
GCCTACCGCCAAGTCTCGCTGCTGCTGCGCCGTCCCCCAGGCCGCGAAGCCTACCCCGGCGACGTGTTCTATCTCCACAGCCGTCTGCTGGAACGTGCCGCCCGCGTGAGTGCCGAGTACGTTGAAGCCTTTACCAAAGGCGAAGTCAAGGGCCAGACCGGTTCGTTGACCGCGCTGCCCATCATCGAAACCCAAGCCGGCGACGTGTCCGCTTTCGTTCCGACCAACGTGATCTCGATTACGGACGGTCAGATCTTCCTGGAAACATCGTTGTTCAACGCGGGTATCCGTCCCGCCATCAACGCCGGTATCTCGGTGTCCCGCGTGGGTTCTGCCGCGCAAACCAAGGTGGTCAAGGGCCAGTCCGGCGGTATCCGTAACGACTTGGCCCAGTACCGTGAGTTGGCAGCATTCGCGCAGTTTGCTTCCGACTTGGACGAAGCGACCCGCAAGCAGCTCGACCGCGGTGCCCGCGTGACGGAATTGCTCAAGCAAAAGCAGTACAGCCCCCTGTCCATCAGCATGATGAGCGCTTCGCTGTTTGCCGTGAACAAGGGCTTCATGGACGACGTGGACGTCAAGAAGGTTCTCGCCTTCGAGCACGGCTTGCATGCCCATCTGAAGGACAAGCACGCGGCCCTGTTGGCCAAGGTGGAAGCCACCAAGGCGCTGGACAAGGAGGCGGAAGCCGAATTGCTGGCTGCCGTGGAAGCCTTCAAGAAGACCTTTGCCTGATTCGCACCGGTAATAAGCAACCGTTCGAATCCGTCTAAGCAAAAGGGGCAACTATGGCATCAGGCAAGGAACTACGCACCAAGATCAAATCGGTGGAGAACACCAAGAAGATCACCAAGGCCATGGAAATGATTTCCGTGTCCAAGATGCGTAAGGCGCAGGAGCGCATGCGCGCTGCGCGCCCTTATAGCGAAAAGGTGCGCTCGATCGCCGCCAACTTGGGTAAAGCCAATCCGGAGTACGTGCACGCATTCATGAAGACCAACGACGCCAAGGCCGTCGGTTTGATCGTGGTGTCAACGGACAAAGGGCTGTGCGGCGGTCTCAATACCAATCTGTTTCGCGCGGTAACGGGCAAGCTGCGGGAAGCGCAGACAGCCGGTAAGAGTGCACAAACGGTGGCGATCGGCAGCAAGGGTCAGGGGTTCCTGACCCGCATCGGTGCCAAGGTGGTGTCCCAGGTGTCGCATCTGGGTGACAAACCGCATCTGGACAAGCTGATTGGACCGGTCAAGGTCTTGCTCGACGCGTATGTCAAGGGCGAAGTCAGTGCTGTGTACCTCAGCTACAACAAGTTCGTCAGCACAATGAAGCAGGAACCTGTGGTTGAGCAATTGCTGCCACTGTCTGCCGAAAAAATGCAGCAGGAGTCCCAAGCCAGCGGTGCCCAGCATGGATGGGACTACATCTATGAGCCGGACGCCCAGACCGTGATTGACGAACTGCTGGTGCGCTATGCCGAGGCCCTGGTGTTCCAGGCTGTGGCAGAGAACATGGCATCCGAGCACGCGGCGCGCATGGTCGCCATGAAGGCAGCCACCGACAACGCGGGCAATGTGATCGCTGAACTCAAGCTGGTCTACAACAAAACGCGGCAGGCGGCAATTACGAAAGAACTTTCGGAAATTGTGGCCGGCGCAGCAGCGGTTTAAACGAATTTATTTTTGGAGCAAACAGAATGGCTCAAGCAAGTGTGAACGCAGGCGTTCAGGGAAAAATTGTTCAGTGTATTGGCGCTGTGGTTGACGTGGAGTTTCCGCGCGACAAGATGCCCAAGGTCTACGACGCGCTCAAGATGGACGGCTCTGCCCTGACGCTGGAAGTCCAGCAGCAATTGGGTGACGGCATTGTGCGTACCATTGCCCTGGGGTCTTCCGACGGCTTGCGCCGCGGCATGATCGTCAAGAACACCGCCAACCCCATCATGGTTCCTGTCGGCAAGGCCACCCTGGGTCGCATCATGGACGTGCTGGGTACGCCCATCGACGAGCGTGGTCCGGTTGACCAGACTCTGACCGCGTCCATTCACCGCAAGGCCCCTGCGTATGATGAACTGAGCCCCTCGCAGGAATTGCTGGAAACCGGTATCAAGGTGATTGATTTGGTCTGTCCCTTTGCCAAGGGCGGTCAAGTCGGTTTGTTCGGTGGTGCCGGTGTGGGCAAAA
>CAZDDK010000236.1:0-5074 GCA_964504185.1 uncultured Rhodoferax sp.
CACAGCTTCCGCCACCCCTCCCCCCTTTTGCCGGCAGGTCCCCGTGATAGACATCTCGCGGCCAATGCGCCCTGGCGTTCTCTATACTCGCACCAGTCACCGGACCGGATTCCCATGGATCCGGTGCAACCTGAAGGGACATCGGGAATGGCGAATCCGAATCGTGGACGACGCGCACGCACCCGCAGCCGCGCAATCGGGCTGTGTTTATTGCTCACCGCATCACTGGCCTTGGCACAGGTGGATTCGGGTGTATTGGACCGGGCGCAGGAACTGCTGAAAACTGGTAAGGCAGAAGAAGCCTATTCGCTGCTGGAACCGCTTGAGATTGCCGGAGCGGGCGACCCGGTATATGACCACCTGCTGGGCACTGCTGCGCTGGAGAGCAACCGCCCCAGCAAGGCCAGCTTTGTCTACGAACGGATTTTGGCGATGGCCCCCGACCACATTGGCGTTCGGACGGACATGGGGCGCGCCTACCTGGCACTGGGGGACTACGGCAGGGCGAAAATTGAATTCGAATCCGTTCTGGCCCTTCAAAACCTGCCGCCCGACCTGCGCAGCACGGTGGAGCGGTATGCAAGTGCAGCGGAAGCCAAGTCCCAGAATCGGCGCACCACGGGATCGGGCTATGCGGAATGGGGCGTAGGGAGCGACACGAATATTGGCAGTGCCACGGCGCTGGCCACTGTCACCATTCCGGCCATCGGGCTGTATGCACCGGCCCCTCCCTCGGGCAAGGAAACCGCAGACAACTACCGAACTCTGGGATTGGGCGTTGAGATCACCCACCAGCTGACTGACCGGTGGAGCCTCTACGGCGGCGCGGACTACCGTGGCCGCGCGTATCAACTGTATTCGGACTCCGATTACGCCACCGTGGATGCCCGCTTTGGCGTCAATTACTCCGGCGGGGCGTGGCTGCTGCGCTCGGGCCTGACCACCGGACAGTACAACTTGGACCACTCCCGCCTGAGGAGCACGACGGGCGTCAGCCTGGACTGGCGCCTGGCGCTGGACAGCCGCCACCAGGTGTCGCTGGGTGCCAACATTGCGGATGCGCACTACCAGCTGACCAACTACGCCAGCCAGGATACGCAGACCACGGCGCTGTCCGCTGGATGGCTGACAGCGCTGGGGGACGGCAGCACCGTGTTCAGCCTGACGGGCTCGCTCGGCATGGAAAAAGCGGTGGCCGGTCGTGACGATGGTGACCGGCATTTCTATGGACCACGCGTGTCCCTGCAAACCAACTGGGCAGACACCATGGGGGCCTACGCCGCGGCGGGTGCCACACGGTCTCGCTATGCCAGCACCAACAGCCTGTATCTGGTGTCGCGCGAAGAAACCCAGTACGACCTGAGCCTTGGCATGACATGGGCGGTGGGCAAAGGGCTTTCGGTGCGGCCCCAGTTCAGCGCCATTCGCAACCGCAGCAACGCTGACTTGTACACGTATGACAAAAATGACTGGTCGGTCAACATGCGGTTCGACTATTGAGGGGAATTCCCATGCGCCACACCCATTCCCTGCTCTGTCCCCCCTTCTCGCCATGGCGACATGGCCTGGCGGCCACGCTGCTGCTCTTTTTTTCCTGCTTCGCTCTGGCGCAGCACAGCGCCGCGCGCGTCATGGCTGTATCGGGCACGGCAACCGCGACGGACGCCAACGGACAGGAGCGCCCACTGCAGAAGGGTGGCGAGGTTTTCTCCGGCGACAAGGTCGTCACGCTGGACGCCGCGCTGGTGCAGATGCGCTTGCACGACGGGGGCTACCTGTCCGTGCGCCCCGGTACCACCCTGGTGATTGATCGCTTCGTGCTGGATGAAAAAAACACCGCCAACTCCAGTTTTCTGGTGTCACTGCTGCGTGGCGGGTTTCGTTCCATTACCGGTCTGATCGGTCGCACCAATCCCGATGCCTACCAGATCCGCAGCGCGACGGCCACGATCGGCATCCGCGGAACCGATCACGAGCCCATGGTGGTGCTCCCCGACACTCCCGGCACGGCGTCTCCGGAAGCACCCGGCCTGTACGACAAAGTGAATGAGGGCGAGACCTTTATTCGCAACCAGCATGGCATTCAGTCCCTCAAGGCCGGTGAAGTGGGCTTTGCATCCCACTCCGGCGAGGCTGCTCCCCGGTTGATGCCGAAAGTGCCGGATTTCTACAAACGCGACTTCCGGGCGGATGGACGAGCGCCCCGCAAAGGGTCTGCGGAGAGTGACAAGGAAGATGGTGGCCGACGCGCCGCTGGCGGGGCCGTGCGTCCCGCGCTTGCGACCCGCAAAGACGCAGCGGCCGATCCCGCCGCTGCCGAACCGACCGCCAGTCCAGGCGGAGGCGATGCTTCGCCCGCGCTGACCCCCGCGCAAAAGAAGGCCGCCATCATTCAGAACGTCATCGTTCCCCAGCAAAAATCGGGTACTGCGCCACTGCAGAAATAGCCCGCACTTTTCGGAGAGCCCCATGCATGCACTTTGGAGTAGACCCTGCGCCGCGCTGATGCTGGCATTGGCGGGCAGCGCACTGGCGGAGCCGGTCGCAACCCTGCTGTTTGCGCAGCCAGGCGCGACCATCGTTGCGGACGGTGGGGCCTCGCGGGCCGCCGTCAAAGGCGATCTGTTGCAACCCGGCGAGCGCCTGGTAACGCCCGCAGGAGCCATTTCCCAGGTCCTGTTGGCCGATGGCAGCCTGATCGGGGTGCGGCCTGAATCCGAGCTGCGAATGGACCGTCCCCAGACCGGGGCCGATGGCAATACGTCTGCGCTGTCCCTGGTCCAGGGGAGCGTGCGGATCATTGCAGCCAATTTGATGGATTCCCGCAAGAGTTCCTCGGTCGCGCTGCAATCCGGTTCCGCCTCGGTTCAGATCCGGGGTGGCGATCTGGAATCCGCCCTCGTCAAAAGAGATGCAAAGGCGGCCCCCGCCGGCACCGAGGCCGGCAGCTACCAACGCTTGCTGGTGGGTTCCGCAAGCCTGACCCAGGGTTCCACCACCCGTTCACTGGCTCCTGGGCAGGTCAGCTTTGTCGCGGCGGGAAGTACAGGAATAGCCACCCTGCCCGCCACCGCACAGAATCCGTTTGATTCGGGCCGCCGAACGGCGGCTTCGTCTGATGCGTCCCGGCGCACTACGGCCCGCGCACCACTGGCCACGCCCTATGTGCTGGCGGGCGGTGCGGCCTCCAGAACGCTCAAGCCCCTGCCCATGCCGGTGGTTACCCCGGTTCTGGTCAACAAGCCCTGCACGCGCCTGATTGGCAAGACCTGCATTCAGTAGTAGGTATGGCGCAAAACGGGACCGCGGTGGGTGCCCCGCTGCTCACGTCCACAGGTCCAGCGGGGGATCGGCCACCACGGCACGCAGAATGTCCGAACGCGACACGAAGCCCGTGACCTTGCCATGGTCATCCACCACCGGCAATCCCGGCAGGCCGGTATCCAAGAGCACCCGCGCCACCCGCCGGATGTCGGTATCGGGCGACACACTGGGCACCGGTGTCCACATCAGCTCCACCACCGGCTGCATCAACAGCGCGCGCCACGCCAGCGCATGGCTGTCCGGGCCGGGCAGTCGATCGGGGTGCATCAGGTCGGCGCGAGAAATCAATCCCACCAACGTGCCGTCCGGTGTGACCACGGGGGCCTGGCCGAGGCGACTGCGCGCCAGCGCCTGCCAGGCCTGGTCCACGGTCGCAGAGTCCTCCACGGTGACCACCGAACTGGTCATGACGCCATCCACCCGGGTCAACGGATGGCGCGGCAGTGACGGGTTGCGCGCCTGCGTGTAGGCGGCCAAAGCGGTCCGGTGTACCGTGTCGCTGGGTGCCGGTGGCGACGGGACCAGTTCGCTGAAACGGGAGGGAGTCGGGTCCTGTGGGTCCAGGCCCACCGGGGCCACACTCCCACTGCGCTGGGTGCGTGAGACAGGTCCAACCTGGCGCAACTGCTCCATGGAACCCCTGAACACACGCCCTGCCTTGCCGTAAACCGAGAACATTGCTTAGCCCCTCTCGCGAGCTACCAGGCCGCTCACAGGGCATGCCACCCGCAAGCCCCACCTAGTCCGAATTGGACAGGAAAAGTGCCTGCAAGTCACTCAAAAAATCGAATCCCCGTTGTGTGGGTCGCACGCGGGCAAAGTCGCGCTCCAGCAGGCCCTTGCGCTCGGCGTCTTGCAGCGCCGCCTCGATGGCAGTCAGTGGCAGGCCGGTGCGTTCGGTGAAATCGCGCAGGCCAAAGCCAAAGCGCAGGCGCAGGGCATTGAGCATGAACTCAAATGGCAGATCGGCCCGCGCCACCTCGTCCTCCTGCGCCAGGGGCCGCCCCGCCAAGGCCTGTTCCATGTAGCGGCGCGGATCGCGCAGGCGCACCTGGCGCAGCACGCGGTGGGCGAAGCTGAGCTTGCTGTGGGCACCGGCCCCCACACCCAAGTAGTCACCAAACTGCCAGTAGTTCAGGTTGTGCTTGCAGCGGTGGTTGGCGCGGGCGTAGGCCGAGACCTCGTAGCGTTCCAGCCCCGCGTTGCCCGCCCGTTCGGTGATGCGGTCCAGCATGGCGTAGGCCTCGTCGTCCTCGGGCACCTGTGGGGGGTACTTGGCGAAGTAGGTGTTGGGCTCTATGGTCAGGTGATAGACGGAGAGGTGTGGCGGCGCGAACTGCAGCGCGGTATCCAGATCCTGGTCCAGCTGTGCGCGGGTCTGGCCCGGCAGCGCGTACATGATGTCCAGATTGAAGGTGTCAAACGACTTGGCCGCCTCTTCCACCGCCGCCAGTGCCTGGGCGCGGTCGTGGACGCGTCCCAGTGCCTTCAGATGGTCGTCGTTGAAGCTCTGTACGCCGATGGACAGGCGGGTGACACCGGCATCGCGGTAAGCGCGAAAACGGTCCTTCTCGAAGGTGCCGGGGTTGGCCTCCAGCGTGACCTCGCAATTGGCCTCCAGGCGCAGGCGCGCACGGATGTCGCCCAGCAGACGGTCGATGCTCTGTGGCGCGAACAGGCTGGGCGTGCCGCCGCCGATGAAGATGCTGTGCACGCCACGACCCCAGATCAGCGGCAGGGCGCTCTCCAG
>CAZDDK010000237.1:0-5056 GCA_964504185.1 uncultured Rhodoferax sp.
CTGGAAGACGGCAAAACCCCCTCCAGCTTTGACTACAACGTCGAAGGCACCCGCAAAGTGGTCGAAATGGCACACAAGAGTGGCGTGACCGTGGAAGGTGAACTCGGCTGCCTGGGCAACCTCGAAACCGGTGACGCCGGTGAGGAAGACGGCATTGGCGCCGTTGGCAAGCTCGACCATAGCCAGATGCTGACCGACCCCGAAGAGGCCGCCACCTTCGTCAAGGCCACCCAACTCGACGCCCTGGCCATTGCCATTGGCACCAGCCACGGCGCCTACAAGTTCAGCCGCCCACCCACTGGCGACATCCTGGCCATCAGCCGCGTGAAAGAAATCCACGCCCGCATCCCCAACACCCACCTGGTGATGCACGGCTCCAGCAGCGTGCCGCAGGACCTGCTGGCCATCATCAACCAGTACGGTGGCCAGATGAAGCAGACCTACGGCGTACCGGTCAAAGAGATCCAGGAAGCCATTAAGCACGGCGTGCGCAAGATCAACATCGACACCGATATCCGCATGGCCATGACCGGAGCGGTACGCAAATTCATGGCCGAGAACCCGGAAAAATTCGACGCCCGCGAATGGCTCAAGCCCGCCCGCGAGGCCGCCAAGGCCGTTTGCAAACAGCGCTACCTGGAGTTCGGCTGCGAAGGCCAGGGCACCAAGATCAAGGGCGACAGCCTGTCCATCATGGCCGCCAAGTACGCCAAGGGTGAACTGGCGCAGACCGTCCAGTAATTTCCTCGGCGGTGGCATAATCGCTATACACATTGAAGGTGTATAGCATGCGTACCCGCACCAATATCGTGCTGGACGACGAGCTGGTGGCCCAGGCCATGGCTCGCGCCGGCGTCAAGACCAAGAAGGCCGCTGTTGAAGCGGCCTTGCGTGCTTTTGTGCGCAAGCCCGACTATTCGGGGCTGCTGGCCCTGGCTGGCACTGGCGCGATTGCGGCCGACTATGACCCCAAGGCCCTATTCCAGAACGTGCCGCATGTGGCTGAGCCCACACCACCATATGCCAGTAGCACGAGGCGCACGCCTGCCAGGGCGCAAGCGGCGGTCAAGCGCACCAAATGATCGCGGATTCGTCAGCCTGGATTGATCTGCTGCGGGGGGGCGCATCCCACGTCGCCCGGCGGCTGGAGCGTGCCCTGCGCCTGGGCGAACCCTTGCTCATGCCCGATGCGGTCTACCAGGAGATTTTGCAGGGTGCCAGCGATGCGCGGCACTTCATCCATTTGCAAGCCCAACTTGACATGGTGCCGGTATTCGTGCCGGACGACTCCCACGAAACCGCCCGCCAGGCGGCCATGCTCTATGCCCAGTGCCGCTGGGCGGGCATGACGATCCGCAGCCCCAACGATTGCCTGATTGCCGCCTGTGCCCTGGAAGCGGATGTGCCCCTGCTGCATGCCGACCGCGACTTTGAGCGCATTGCCACCGTGGCACCGCTATTGCGGTTTGCCAGCTAGCTGGCCTCCCAAACACTTTAACAACGCAACCGCCCACTCCATGACCACCCCACATTCCACCGTCCATACCTCTGCCCTGCACTCTTTGCCCCTGCTCGCCCGTGGCAAGGTACGCGACAACTACGCCGTCGGGCTGGATCGCATCTTGATGGTCGCCAGCGACCGCCTTTCGGCCTTCGACGTCATCATGGGGGAACCCATTCCCGGCAAGGGCAAGCTGCTGACCCAAATGGCGCTGTTCTGGTTTGACAAGCTGGGACCCAAGGGCCTGAACCTGTGCCCCATCCACCTGACCGGCGACGCGCCGGAAAGTGCCGTGCAGAGCGACGAAGTGGCCCAGGTCGAAGGCCGCTCCATGCTGGTCAAGCGCTTGAAGCCCATTCCGGTGGAGGCCGTAGTGCGTGGCTATCGGGCAGGCAGCGGCTGGAAGGAATACCAGGACAACGGCGCAGTCTGCGGCGTCCAGCTGCCAGCGGGCCTGAAAAACGCATCCCGGCTGCCCCAGCCCATCTACACCCCGGCGGCCAAGGCAGCGGTGGGCGACCACGACGAGAACATCACCTTCGAGAAAACCGTGGAGATGATCGGCCTGGACCTGGCCACCCGTATCCGCGACATCAGCATCGCCATCTACCAGGCGGCCGCCGAATTTGCGCTGACCAAGGGCATCATCATTGCCGATACCAAGTTCGAGTTTGGCCTCGACGCCGACGGCACCCTGACCCTGATGGACGAAGTGCTGACGCCGGACTCGTCGCGCTACTGGCCGGTGGAGAGCTACCAGGAAGGCACCAACCCGCCCAGTTACGACAAGCAGTTTGTGCGCGACTGGCTGGAGCAGGCCCTGGTGGACGGCAAACCGTGGAGCAAGACACCGCCAGCCCCCCGCGTGCCCAACGATGTGATTGCAAAGACGGCTGCCAAATACCAGGAAGCCCTGCAGCGCCTGACTGCTTAGAGACTAAAACCTAGGGTTTACCCGCAATTCATTTGGCACAATGGCCCGCAGTGCCTTCTATTGGAACCTGCCGCCATGAACATGATCCCCGCCGAAGAATTCATCGAGAACGTCACCTATGACGAACTCGCCATCGGGCGCAGTGCACGCCTGCTGCGCACGCTGACCGTGGCCGACATTCAGGCCTTTGCCGCCGTGTCGGGCGACACCAATCCGGCCCATCTGGATGCCGAATACGCCAACGACACGCTGTTCCACGGCGTCATTGCCCACGGCATGTGGGGCGGTGCCCTGATTTCGGCCCTATTGGGCACCCGCTTTCCCGGCGCGGGCACCATCTACCTGGAACAGGTGCTGCACTTCGTCAAACCGGTGCGGGTGGGCGACACGCTGGCAGTGACCGTCACCGTGCTGGCCAAGGACGACGCCAAAAAAACCGTGGAGATGGATTGCCAGGTGGTCAACCAGAAGGGCGAGCGGGTCCTGCATGGCACCGCCCGCGTGCTGGCACCCACCAAAAAAGTGCGTCTGGCCAAGGTCGCCGCGCCGCAAATCCAGTTGTTTGACCCCGAGGCCCGTTTCAAGGAACTGCTGGCGCTGGGCAAGGACCTGGAGGCGGTGCGCTGCGCCGTGGTGCACCCGTGCGACATCGGTTCGCTCAGCGGTGCCATGGAGGCGGCCCGCCACGGTCTGATCATCCCCGTGCTGGTGGGGCCCGAGGTGCGCATCCGCCACGTGGCGCAGGAAGGCGGCATCGACCTTGGCGGCGTGGAAATCGCCTCCGTGGCGCACAGCCACGCCGCAGCAGAACTGGCCGCCGACATGGCCGCCAATGGCGAGGTGGAGGTGCTGATGAAGGGCAGCCTGCACACCGACGAATTGATCCACGCGGTGCTCAAACACCCGGGCCTGCGCACCGGGCGGCGCATGTCGCACGTGTTTCGCTTTGACGTGCCGCTGTACAGCAAGCCGCTGCTGATCACCGATGCCGCGCTGAACATCCACCCGACCCTGCTGGAGAAGGTGGACATCATCCAGAACGCCATCGACTTTGCCCGCGTGCTGGGCGTGCAGACCCCCAAGGTGGCCGTCCTGTCGGCGGTGGAAACCGTCAACCCCAATATTCCGTCCACACTGGACGCGGCTGCCCTGTGCAAGATGGCCGAGCGCGGCCAGATCACCGGCGGCCTGCTCGATGGCCCGCTGGCCTTTGACAATGCCATTTCCAGCGAAGCCGCCCACATCAAGAACATCGACTCGCTCGTAGCCGGCCACGCCGACATCCTGGCTGTTCCCGACCTGGAAAGCGGCAACATGCTGGCCAAGCAGCTCGAATACCTGGCCGGCGCGTCGGGCTCCGGCCTGGTGCTGGGCGCGCGCATTCCGATTGCACTGACCAGCCGTGCCGATGGCCCGACCAACCGCGTCGCCTCGGCCCTGCTGGCCCTGCTGGCTGCGCACAATGCGCGGCGCACCCATGCCCGCAAGAACTGGAACACGCCAGCGTAATCAACGGCAGCGCCCATGGCCATCCTCGCCGTCAACGCGGGCTCGTCGAGCCTGAAGTTTTCCCTGCACCCACGGCACGGCGCAGAGGTACTCCCCAGCGTGCTCACCGGCAATATCCAGGGGCTGGAGCCCGGTGGGGTGCCCGAGATGGGGTGGTCTTTCAACGGTGTGGCGCACCAGCAGGCACTGGCCGAGGGGGCTGGCAGCGCGTTTGCCCGAGCACTGCACGCGCTGCGCACGCTGCTGGCCCACGCGCCGGGTGTCCCCCGCATCGAGGCCGTGGCGCACCGCGTGGTGCACGGTGGATCGGAGTTTTGCCACAGCGTCGTCGTGACCGATGCTGTGCTGGAAAGCCTCACCCAGTTGAACTCGCTGGCACCACTGCACCAGCCGCACAACCTCGAGGGAGTGCGCGCCTTTCGCCAGGCCTTTCCCGGGTTGCCACAAATCGCCTGCTTTGACACCGCCTTTCACGCCACGCTGGCCGAGGTGGACTACGCCTTTGCGCTGCCCCAGGCACTGGCCGATCAGGGCGTGCGCCGCTACGGATTTCACGGCCTGTCCTACCAGTTCATCATGGACAGCCTGCTGGAGCGCAGCCCGCGTGCCCGCAGCCGCGTGCTGATGGCGCATCTGGGCAATGGTGCCAGCCTGTGTGCCGCGCAAGATGGCAAGAGCTGTGCCACCACCATGGGCTTCTCGGCCCTGGACGGGCTGATGATGGGCACACGCACCGGCAACCTGGACCCCGGTGTGCTGCTCTACCTGCTGGAGCAAGGCTGGGACCACCCGCGCCTGCAGGCGCTGCTGTACCGGCAAAGTGGCTTGTTGGGCGTCTCCGGTATTTCGGCCGACATGCGCCGCCTGCGCGCCGACGGCTCGGCCGCCGCCCAGAAAGCCATTGCCTTGTTTGCCCACCGCGTGGTGCGCGAAAGTGGAGCGCTGACCGCCTGCATGGGTGGCCTGGATGTGCTGGCATTCAGCGGCGGCATTGGCGAGCACGACACCCAACTGCGTGCCGACGTCTGCGCCAGCCTGGCCTTCCTGGGCGTGCAGATAGACCCTGTGCGCAACCAGGCCGCAGTCGGCAGCGAAACCCTGGCCGTGCACGC
>CAZDDK010000238.1:0-5046 GCA_964504185.1 uncultured Rhodoferax sp.
AGGCACCTTCAGATCTACCGTCAGCTTCAGGTACACCTTGCGAAAAAAGTCGTACACATTGCCCGACCAACTGCCATCGGGTACCAAGCGGTCAATCCGGCGCTTTTCGGCTTTGGGTTCTGGCCTTTCCTGGTAATCCACCATGTAGTGCGGCAGCGCATCGCAGATCACCTCGGCCCGGCCAAACATCAACAAACCCGCCAGCCGCAAACCGCTGCGGCCTTGCGGCACCAGTTGGCCGGAGAAGGCGGCGCGCAGGGTGTGGCAGAAGTTCCAGCCTTTCTGGACGAGGGACGAGGTGTTCATCTGTGTATGGATAAAAATTTGGTCAAAATTCCTGCGCTGCAATAGACCATCGCGTTTTGTATCTG
Organism: uncultured Rhodoferax sp.; assembly: GCA_964504185.1. Taxonomy (GTDB): domain Bacteria; phylum Pseudomonadota; class Gammaproteobacteria; order Burkholderiales; family Burkholderiaceae_C; genus Allorhodoferax. The sequence continues at coordinate 372 of CAZDDK010000238.1, forward strand.
CCAGATATCTGCCAAACAGCCCCTTTTGTTAAAAAAAAACCTATACAAAACATAGACTTAGCATTTGTATATCTGTCGGCGCAGCGATTGGGGCGCCGATTCAACCTGTTTTGGCAGATATTGCAGCTGCCCCGCCCTCCGGTGTGGCCCAATAGCGTCGGCCTTTGCCCTGCCCCTCAAACCGCACCTTCCCAACATCCACCAATTCATCAATCGCGCGCTTCAAAGAGCGGTATGGGACCTCCGCGCCTACCCTGCGATTAACCTCGCCCGAAGATGAGCCTGGGTACAAGCCCATGTCTTCCAACACCAGTGCCCGCAAGCGGTGGGGCTCCATGCGCTTCAGGGTGGTGCGGTCATCAAGCCCCACCCCCTTCAAAAGATTGGGGTCCACAAAATACCGCGTGGCCTGGGTCTTGCCGATTTGCTGCACCAGCCCCAGATCAATCAGTCGCCCCAGCCAAGCACCCCGCAACTCGTCGGCACTGGGTAGCTCCAACAGCGCGGCCAGCTCACGGGCAGTCAAGCCGTCGCTGGCAGCCAGCAAACCCAGGGTAATTCGCTCTCGCTGGCGCAGCTGAAACCGTGCATCTGCATCCAGCATCAGCTGCACCACGCCAGGGCGCTGCACACGGCGCCCCACGCTCACGCAAACTGAATCCACGCCCTCTTTGGGTACGGGCACCGAGCGGCCTTGTGACAACTGCACGTCATACATCAGGTCAAACCCCGTGCCTTCCTTTTCCATCAAGCGCAAATCGTGGAACAAGGCGGCAAGCCGATCATTGCGCCGTCGACTAGCATGCAAAATAGTCTGCGGCGTCACCCCCAAAGGCAAGCGCCCTGGGTTCACCACCTCCAACCGGTCAGGGTACAGGTTTAAAAGAATGTCTCCCCGCTGGGTATAGGGCCGGTGCACCAAAGCATTGACCAACAGCTCACGCACCACACGCGCGTCATAGGCAGGCAGCTTTTGGCGGTGCAGCCCATCGGGCAACTCATAGCTCTCATGAAAGTCGGGAATCCCTTGCCACAACGCATCCACCAACTCAATGGGCGAGAGCGTGTAGTCGTCCCACAGCCACTTGTTAACCTTCTGCCCCCATTCGTCGTACTTGATAGCCTGCACACTGGGTGCCGTGCCTAGGCGGGCACGGTCGCGGGCAGTACCCAGCACAAGCACACCTAGGTTGGTCAGCAATGGGCCGTCGCTCAAGCCATAGTGCGCCAGCATTTCGGCGTCGCTTTTTTCCTTGACTGCAGGTTTTACCCGATCAGATGCACGCAGTTGGCCCAGCACTGCCGCACATTTGCTGGGCTCTGCATGGGCCACGGGCACTTGCAAGGCGGTTAGCATTTCCCAGGGAATCGTTGGGCGGTCGTTGAGCAAAGTCAGAACATCATCGCCCACCACGGGTCTACAGGTGTCACCCACACGCACGAAGTAACGACCATCGCTGGTGGATGCCACGCCCACCGACCGCGCAATTTGCAGCGCGATGTACTGGCCACCGTTTGACGCGGTAACCAACGTAGGTGCCACCAGCACGTTGACCGTTTTTTCTGCAACGCGCTTACGTATCTGGCCTAGTAAATCGGAATCTATGCGCTGGTCTGCCGGTGGCGCTAAATCAGCATCTTCAATACCGATGAGCAGTGTGCCTCCTGCCGCATTGGCAAAGCATACGCAGTCACTGGCCAGCGCAGACCAATCGGCAGTAGGCCCTACGACCTTGCGCAGCGACTTCTTGTCGGCGCTTTGATTTTCGGCACTCATGCTGCCTCCTTCACTTTGCGCCCACGCGGCTTTTTTACCGCATCGCGCTGCGCCCGTTCGCCGCGGATGCGCTCCAGCAACACGCTGGCCGGTTCGTCATTTGGGTCTTGCGGCACGAGTTGACCAGAGAATGCGGCGCGCAGGATGTTTTGGCGTTGGGCGGTGGATTGTTGGAGGCCCAATTCCATTGGTTGCCCAAGCTCTTTGATCGCCTGCAATCTTTCCTCTAATACAGCAAGCGCCGCTCGTTGCTCACTGACTGGCGGCAGAGGGATTGGCGTCCTCTTCAAATCCTCGCCAGAGATTCCGGTTTGCCCCGCAGTTGTTTTAACACGCGCCACAAGATGCTTTCGCGACAAACCTACATTGCCACACACCTCCATCCAAGCCCCCAACTCAGCTCCTGTCACGGGCTTCATACGAATGAGCTTATCCGGATGCAGCATACGCTCAGGCACATTTCTAACCATGCCGAAAACGCCCAACAAATCGACACTCCCGTTGTAACGCGTAGCCAGTACGTCACCGACCTCAACCCAATAGTCAGCAGCTTCGCTCTCGTCAATTTCGATATGTTTAATGGCTTTAAAGTTAACTGCCATGGGCCGCACCGCATTGATTTTGAATATGGGGAAGCCGCGCTGATCCGTGTTCGGAGTCTTGGATAGCCCGTTGCGCACTGACTCACTCAACTGATCCACACTCGCCCACACCCACCCCTGCGGCAATTCCGGCAAGCCCGTGGTATCCGGCTGCACCGGTTCGGGGTATTTCTTCTGCCAGTCTTTGGGCGGGGTTTTGCCTTGTTCCGCAAATTTGGCGAGTTGCTTGGCCTCCCAGCGGGCGCGGCGCTCTTGCAGGATGCGTTCGAGCAGTTGCGCGCCGGTTTCTGAGGGGGTGTTTTTAGCCCGCCATTCGGCAGTGAGTGCGCCTTCGACGGCGGCTTTCAGCAGCGACTGGCGGTATTGCACCAGCTTCTTTTGAGCGACCTTGAGTTCGGCCACCCCGGCATCGAGGTCGGAGAGCAGTTCTTCGAGTTTGGCGACGATTCGGGTTTGTTGCGCTGGTGTTTCGAAGGCAACGGTGAACGCAGCAATGTCTTTAGGTCGCACTGCGGGATACAGCGCACCTTGCACGAGGGCCGACATTTCGTCGACAAAACGTTGCGATTGGACCAGACGAAGCAGTAACTCCGGGTGCAGCCAACGGGGCCGGAGAACATGAAAGCCTGTGGAGCCGATTGAGCCATCAAGCTGCTCGGGAACGAGCGCGACCGCATTCAGATTAGGACGCGTCATAGAAACCAGCACGTCACCAGCGCGAAGAAGCTGCTTGGCTCGACTCGGAGCCTGCGCCAGCGTCAAGGTCTTGGCTTCGGTGATTTTTTTGGTTTCACGGTCGATACTGCTGATGTCGACATAAACGAAGTCGCTCATTGGACCAGTCTGTTCTACAGGCTCATCTGCCAATTCACCAAGAGTAGCGAAGGAACGCTGATTCAACTCACTCACGCCACCAACTCCATATTCAATTCATTCATCAAGGCATCCAGCTCCTTGCCAAACAGGCCCCAGGCTTTCTGCAGCCCGCCCTTGTCCGCCAGTTCCGCATAATCAAAATCGTCACGACAGATAGCGCAACTGCTGGCAATGTGCTCTTTCATCAGCCGCAGCCATTCGGTCTGTTCGGTGGTAAACGCGGTGCCGCGCTGGGCGTTGTGGCGGAATATCCAGGCCTGAAAGCGTTTATCCACGTCGTCGGCAAAGGGCTTGAGTTCGCCGTCCAGCCCCAGCGCGAAGCGCACCAGTGACACCAGATCGGTGAGCTGGCGTTTGCGGTCGGCACCTTTCACGGCACTGGCCTGCACGCGGGCATAGGCATTCCACAGGCGTTCGGTGGTCAGCATCAACGGCGGTTTGCTCAGGTGTGCGTGCAGTTCCTCCAGCATGTCGAAGGTGAGCGCGCGGCGCTGGTAAGGCTGCTGGTAGAAGAAGCCGAGTGCGGCGATTTCGTCTTTGTGCTGCGAGATGTAGTCGGCAAAGGTCTGAATCACCGTTTTGGCCTGTGTTTCCGCCTGCTCTGAAAAGCCGGAGAAGGTGACTTGATCGAGGTTGATGTGGTCGATGAGCTGCTCGCGCTCGCGGCGGGCGTTATCAATCTCATCGCGCAGTTCGGGCTTATCAAACGGTGCGCAGGCAGCGGCTACGCGTTCGGCGCGGGCGGCATCGATTTCTGCAGGCAGCAAGGTGTCTTCAGAGCGGGTGATGCCTTTGGCCTTGGCCGTGGCCAGCGCGGCTTGCACGATGGCATCCGGGTTGAGCGCGGCAATCAGGCCTTTGCCGAGTTCCCCCACCGGAATGCCGCCGGAGATTTTTTCGATGCGCGCCTGCGCTTTTTCGTCCAGTTGCTTGGCCAGGCGCACGAGGCGGTTGGCGAGCGAGAGCACGGTGTCGTCGTCGCGGCTGCCCATCGCCACGCCTTGCAGTAAGTCCTTCAGCGGCACGCCGGGCTTCTTTTCCAGCGGGCGGCTTTCGGTCTTGAGGCTTTTTTCCACGCCCACGGCGTCGATCAGTACAAAGCGGGTTTTGGCGCCGTCTGCACTGTTGCTGACGCGCTGCAAGCTGTCGCCATCCAGTGAGCGCACGCCCCGGCCTTTCATCTGTTCGTAGTAGCCGCGCGAGCGCACATCGCGCATGAACAGCAGCACTTCCAGCGGCTTCACGTCGGTGCCGGTGGCGATCATGTCTACCGTCACGGCGATGCGCGGGTTGTAGTCGTTGCGAAAGCTGCTGAGGATGCTGTCGGCGTCTTCCTCAGCGCGGTAGGTGACTTTCTTGCAGAAGGCGTTACCTTGCCCATACACCTCGCGAACGATATTGATGATGTCGTCGGCGTGGC
>CAZDDK010000239.1:0-5023 GCA_964504185.1 uncultured Rhodoferax sp.
GCCAGCCTATCCAACGTTTTCTCGCCTCCCAGCCCTGGTTTTCCGCACTGCCTGCCCCTCAGCAGTCGGCCATCGCAGCAAAGGTCTTCACACTGGCCGCTCCGCGTGGACAGGTGATCCTGCCGGCCCACGAGCGCACGCAGGGCTGGTATGGCGTCGTGGAGGGCCTGATCAAGATTTCCGGGCGCAGCGCGGGTGCCCGTCGCTCAGACTTTTTGGGAGTAACCAGCGGAGACTGGTTTGGAGAGGGCGCGGTGCTGAAGAATGAGCTGCGCCGCTACGAAGTAATCACCCTGCGGGACACGGTCTTGCTGTGCCTGCCAAGTGCCGTATTCCACGAGCTATTTGCCACCCACCTGGCTTTCAACCAGCACCTGGTGGCGTGCATGAACCTGCGCCTGTCCCAGGCCATGGCGATGATCGAGGCCGGGCGTACCCGCAGTCCCGAACAGCGCATGGCCCTGGCTTTGAGCCGCCTGTTCTGGAGCCATTCCCGCCAACTCCATCTCACCCAGGATGAACTGGCCAACCTGGCCGGCATGTCTCGCCAGACCGCCAACCGGGCGCTCAACGCACTGCAGGAGCGCGGTCTCGTCAGCCTGGCCCTGAACCGCATCAAGGTGATCGACGACGCCGCACTGGCCGGGCTGCTGGAGTAGACCAGTTTCCCCCCACCGTGGCCTTAACCCTGACGCCCTTGGGTTTGAACCAGCTGCCGGACAATACCGACATGCATGCCACTTCTCCCCCAGCGCCCAGTTTGCCGCCCGGATGGCGCTGGAGCAACCGCTTTGCCGCACTGGGACCCGATTTTTCCGCCCCCATGCACCTGCAGCCGCTGGCCGCTCCGTATCTGGTTGGGCACAGCGCTGCAGCGGCCAGTCTGGTGGGGCTGGCCGCCGATGCCCTGCTGGAGCCCGCCTGGCTGGAGTGCCTGGCCGGAAACCAGGTCCCCAATGGCGCATGCGCCGTCTCCAGCGTCTACAGCGGCCATCAGTTCGGGGTGTGGGCCGGGCAACTGGGCGACGGCCGTGCCGCCCTGCTGGGGGAGCTGGAGCCACCCGGCAGCCCTGCAGGCTGCGCGCAGGAGGTCCAGCTCAAGGGGGCGGGACGAACGCCCTACTCCCGCATGGGCGACGGGCGCGCTGTGCTGCGCTCCAGCATCCGCGAATTCCTGTGCAGCGAGGCCATGCACGCGCTGGGCATTCCCACCACGCGGGCCTTGTGCGTGATCGGTTCGGACGATCCGGTCTACCGCGAACAACCCGAAACGGCCGCCGTGGTCACGCGCCTGGCACCCAGCTTCATCCGTTTTGGGCATTTCGAGCACTTCTGCCACCACGACCTGCACCCCCAGTTGCGCCAGCTGGCGGATTACGTGATCGACCGCTTCTACCCCCAGTGCCGACAGGACAACCGGCTCAAAGGCAACCCGTATGCCAACTTCCTGCAGGCGGTGACCGAGCGCACGGCGTGCATGGTGGCCCAGTGGCAGTCGGTAGGTTTTTGCCATGGTGTCATGAACACCGACAACATGAGCATTCTGGGCCTGACCATCGACTACGGCCCGTTCCAGTTTCTGGACGCCTTTGACCCCGGCCACATCTGCAACCACTCCGATCACCAGGGCCGTTACGCCTTTGGCAAACAGCCCAACGTGGCCTACTGGAACCTGTACTGCCTGGGCCAGGCCCTGTTGCCCCTGATCGAGGAACAGGAGCTGGCCGTTGCCGCACTGGAAACCTACAAAACCGCATTCCCAGAGGCACTGGATGCCTGCATGGCCACCAAGCTGGGTATGCCCGAAGTGCGCAACGGGCAGCGCGCGCTGGTGGACGACCTGCTGCGCCTGCTGGCCGAGCAGCGCGTGGACTACAGCATTTTCTGGCGGCGCTTGAGCCACTGGGCGGCGCAAGACGCGCTGTCGGAGCAAGAGCCCGTGGGGGATCTGTTTTTGGAGTGCGCCGCAATTGGCCCCTGGTTGCTACAATATTCAGAGCACATATCTCATATTCCACGCGGGCTAGTGGCCAATTTGATGCTAAGAACCAATCCCAAGTACGTTCTGCGCAACCATTTGGGGGAATGGGCCATCCAGGCCGCACAACGCAAGGATTACTCGGTGCTGGGGCAATTGTTGCAGGCACTGGAACACCCGTTCGACGAACAGCCCGAACACGAATCGCTGGCCGGATTCCCACCGGACTGGGCCGCCCACATTGCCATCAGTTGCAGTTCCTGACCCCACCACCGTGGAGACACCATGACCCACCCCATCACCCAAACCGACGACGAGTGGAAAGCGATTCTGCAGAACAAGGGTGCAGAACCCCTGGCCTTCGAAGTCACCCGCCGCGCCGCCACCGAGCGGGCATTCACCGGCAAGTACGCCGACCACTTCAAGGACGGCACCTACCACTGCATCTGCTGCGACAAACCCCTGTTCGCCTCCCGCACCAAATTCGATGCGGGCTGCGGCTGGCCCAGTTTTGACGCCGCCATTGCGGACGGTGCCGTCGCCACCCGCACCGACCGCAGCCACGGCATGGTGCGGGTCGAAGCCCTGTGCGGCCACTGCGGTGCCCACCTGGGCCACCTGTTTGACGATGGCCCGAGCGACACCGGCCTGCGCTATTGCATGAACTCGGCCTCGTTACACTTCAGCCCTGCATGAAAATACTGATCGATTTCTTCCCCATTTTGCTGTTCTTTGGTGCCTACAAGCTCTACGACATCTATGTCGGCACCGCCGTCCTGATGGCCGCCACCGTGGCGCAAATGGCCCTGATTTATGGCATAGACCGCAAATTGCAGGCCCTGCACAAGGTGACGCTGGTGCTGATTCTGGCGTTTGGCACGCTAACCCTGGTCCTGCACGATGACCGTTTCATTAAGTGGAAACCCACCGTGCTGTACGCCGCCATGGCCATCGCGCTGGGGGTGGCGGTGTGGGTGCTGCGCAAGAACTTCCTGAAAATGCTGCTGGGCAGCCAGCTCATTCTGCCCGATGCGGTGTGGCACCGGCTCAACGTGGCCTGGGTGGCCTACAGCGCCTTCATGGCCGCCATCAACGCCTATGTGGTGCTGAACTACAGCACCGAGGCCTGGGTCAGCTTCAAGCTGTGGGGCTATGCGTTCCCGCTGGCCTTCATCATCGGGCAAGGCATCTTCATTGCTCCCCATTTGCGCGGCGACGACAGCGCCGAGAAAGAGACCACACCATGAACACCACCGCCAAGGGCACGGGCCCCAAAGCCAGCGAACTGGAACAGCGCCTGCGCGAGCGCCTGACCCCTACCCACCTGGAGGTGCTGGACGAAAGCTACCAGCACGACGGACACGCCGGGTCCAACGGCACCGGCTTTGGCACCCATTTCCGCGTGCGCATCGCTTCACACTTGTTTACAGGTCTGCGCCCGGTGGCCCGCCACCGGCTTGTGTATGATGCGCTGCAAGATTTCATTGACCAGGGCTTGCACGCCCTGGCCATTGAGGCCGATATTTCGCCAAGCAATCCCCCGGCTTAACACCCCCATTGGCATCCATTTGATTTGTATCCCTGAAGGAAAACGCATGAAGAAGCAGATTTTGTCCGCCGTTGCCACCGCCACCCTGTTGGCTGGCGCATCCGCGGCCTGGGCCCAGAACGTGGCCATCGTCAATGGCAAGGCCATTCCCAAGGCCCGCGTGGAAGCACTGGCCGAGCAAGTCAAGCGCTCGGGCCGCCCGGTTTCTCCCGAAATGGAAGGCCAATTGAAGGAAGAGGTCATCGCCCGCGAAATCTTCATGCAAGAAGCCCAGGTGCGCGGCCTGGATGTGACCGAAGACTACAAGACCCAGATCGAACTGGCCCGTCAGGCCATCCTGATCCGCGCGCTGTTCACCGACTACCAAGCCAAGAACCCGGTCACGGACGATGAAATCAAGGCCGAGTACGACAAGTTCGCCGCCCAGAATTCCGGCAAGGAATTCAAGGCCCGCCACATCCTGGTTGAAAAAGAAGACAAGGCCAAGGCCATCATCGCCCAGCTGAAAAAGGGCGGCAAATTTGAAGACATCGCCAAGAAGGAATCCAAGGACCCCGGCTCCGGTGCCAAGGGCGGTGACCTGGATTGGGCCAACCCCGGCAACTACGTGAAGGAATTCTCGGAAGCCCTGTCCGCGTTGACCAAGGGCAAGATGACCGAAACCCCGGTCAAGACCCAGTTCGGCTACCACATCATTCGCCTGGACGACATCCGTGACGCCCAGTTGCCCAAGTTCGAAGACGTGAAGCCCCAGATCGCCCAACAGCTGCAACAGCAAAAGGTTGGCAAGTTCCAGGAGGAACTGCGCGCCAAGGCCAAGGTTGAATAAACCTGCAGCGCTGCGAACGCGCACTTTCTGAAAACGCGGCTCTGGCCGCGTTTTTGCATTGCACCCCACCCCATTCCATCTCGCTGGGATAATCGCGGCATGTCCCTGCCCGACTTCCAACTCGAACTCCTGGCCCCCGCACGCGATGCCGTCATCGGCATGGAGGCCGTCAACCACGGTGCCGACGCCGTCTACATCGGGGGCCCTGGCTTTGGCGCTCGCTCCAGCGCCGACAACAGCGTTTCCGACATCGCGCGCCTGGTGCGCCACGCACACCGCTTCAACGCCCGCATCTTCGCCACCCTAAACACCATCCTGCGCGACGACGAACTGGAGGGCGCTCGCAAGCTGGCCTGGCAACTGTATGACGCCGGTGTGGACGCCCTGTTCAGCCATGACATGGGCCTGCTGGAAATCGACCTTCCGCCCATACTGTTGCACGCCAGCAGGCAGTTCGACATCCGCTCGCCGGAGAAGGCGCGCTTTCTGCAGGACGCGGGCCTTTCGCAGATCGTGCTGGCACGGGAGCTGACGCTGGAACAGATCGCCACCATCCGCGCCGCAACCACCTGCCCGCTGGAGTTTTTTGTGCATGGCGCACTGTGCGTGGCGTACAGCGGCCAGTGCTACATCAGCCACGCCCACACCGGGCGCAGCGCCAATCGCG
>CAZDDK010000240.1:0-1172 GCA_964504185.1 uncultured Rhodoferax sp.
AGGTGGCGCTGCAGGCCCATCCACTCCACACCCTTGTAGAACTCGCCAAAGTCGTCGCCCACCGGCAGACCGGCCTTGCGGGCCCTGTCCCAGTAGCGGATGGTCACGTCCAGGCAGAACTCTTCGTCCCAGCTCAGGAAGGCATCGCGCAGCAGGCTGGCGATGTCGTAGGGAATGGGGCCGTAGACGGCGTCCTGGAAGTCCAGTACGCCAAGACGGGTTGCAGACGGCGCGCCCACCTGGGCATTGGGGGCCGCCATCAGGTTGCGCGGCATAAAGTCGCGGTGCACAAACACGCTGGGCCAGGACAGGTTGTGGGCGATGATCTTCTCGAATGCCTCGTCCAGGACCTTGCGCTGGGCCGCATCCAGGGTGACCTGGCGGTGCTGGGCGATGTACCACTGCGGGAACAGTTCCATTTCGCGCAGCAACAGGGCGCGGTCGTAGGGCGGCAGCACGCCCGCGCGCGAGGCCTTTTGCCACTGCACCAGGGTCTCGACCGCGTCCAGATAGTGCGCCAGCGGCGCGGGGGCGTCGGGCGGGATGGCCTGCATCAGGGTCTGTGTGCCCAGATCGGTGAGCAGCATGAAGCCGTTGGCCTGGTCCCACGCCAGCACCTGCGGAGCCCGCAGTCCGGCCTCTGCCATGAGCGCGGCCACCTGGACAAAAGCCTGGCAGTTCTCCTTGTCGGGCGGAGCATCCATGACGACCAGGCTGTGGCCCGCAGCCGTGTCCACCCGCAGATAGCGGCGAAAACTGGCGTCGGCCGAGGCCAGTCGCACCGAGTCCGGCAGCAGCGCGTGGGCGCCTTGCAGGCCTGCCAGCCAGGGGGTGAACAGGGCGTGGCGCCGGGCATCGGTCCACAAGGGGGATGCAATGGCACTGGAGGGGGGAGGACTGGAGGTGGGGCTCATGGATAATCGATTCTACAAAGCCCCTTCATTCGTCCTGGCCCCCCTGTTGCACCGAACCGCCCTCCCCGTGTCCATGTTGTTCATTGCCTGCCGCCCGTTTCCATGCGCGACCTGACGTTTCGCTTGCCTGGGCACCGCCGCCTGCTGTCCAGTCTGGCCGTGCTGCTGAGCCTGGGCTGCGTGGGCGCTTCGGTGCGGGGGCAGTCCGCGCCCGGGGTGCCCCTGAAATCCAGCGCACAGCTGGACGAGTTGTTGCCG
>CAZDDK010000240.1:1272-4996 GCA_964504185.1 uncultured Rhodoferax sp.
TTCCGGCCATCAGTTTTCCGCTGACCGACAAGCGCAAATCGGGCTTTCTGCCCCCCACCATTGGCCTGGGAACCGACAACGGGGTGGAAATCGCCCAACCCTACTACTGGAATATCGCGCCCAACCGCGACGCCACCCTCACTCCCCGCTGGATGACGCACCGGGGCATCGACCTCGCAGGCGAGTTCCGCTATCTGGAGCCCAGCTATGGGGGGGCCGTACGTGGCAATTACCTGCCGGGTGACCGGCTGACCGATACCGACCGGTGGGGCCTGTCCATTGCCCACCAGGGCGTGCAGGCCACACCGCTGGGCGGAGTTACGTTGGCGGCCAACGTCAACCGCGTGAGTGACGACACCTATTGGCGCGACTTCAGCAGCAACACCGCCAGCACCGGCACGCTGGGCACCTCCACCACGGCGGCCGGTGCCGCCATCACCCAGCGCCTGCTGCCCACCGATGCGATTGCGCTGTGGGGCCTGGGACCGTATTCCGCCACGGCGCGGGTGCTGAAATGGCAGACCCTGCAGGACGCGACGGCCCCCATCACCCCGCCCTACGACCGGGCCCCGCAATTGACCGCCCGCTATGCGCTGACCAATGTGGGCGGCTTTGACTGGTCCGTGGAGGGCGACTTCACCCAGTTCGAGGCCGATCGCACCCGGACCCTGCAGCCCAACTCCCGCCGTGGCGTGGCGCATCTGCAGGTCAGCCGCCCGTGGCTGGCACCGGCCGGTTTTGTCACGCCCAAGCTCCAGTGGCATGCGGCGAGCTACCAGTTTGACGCGGCGCTGGCGGATGGCAGCCGCGGCGCCGACAGTGTCGTCCCGACCTTCAGCCTGGACAGCGGCCTGGTGTTCGAGCGGGAAACCCGGGTTTATGGCCAGAACCTGGTCCAGACCCTGGAGCCCCGGGCGTTCTACACCTACACACCCTACCGCAACCAGAGCCTGCTGCCCAACTACGACACCGCTGCCAACGACTTCAACTTTGCCACCATCTTTTCCGAGAATGCCTTTGTGGGGCATGACAAGATCTCTGACAACAACCTGCTCACGCTGGGCCTGACCACGCGCTATCTGGATCTGGACAGCGGCGCACAGCTGGCACGCTTTGGCATTGCCCAGCGCATGCGCTTTGAAGACCAGCGGGTGACGCTGAACTCCACGACGCCGGTTGCGCAGGCCGGTTTCAGCGACGTGCTGCTGGGTGCATCGCTGAACCTGCAGGACCGCTGGGCGCTGGACTCCACGGTGCAGTACAACGCCAAGACCGACCAATCGGTGCGCTCCACCTTCGGTGCCCGCTACAACCCCAGCCCCTACCGGGTGGTCAACGCGGCCTACCGTTTCCAGCGTGATGCCAGCGACCAGCTGGACGTGAGCTGGCAATGGCCGCTCAACGACCTGTGGGGCGACAAGGGCGCGGACCTGGGTGGCGGGCGCGGCCAGGGGCCGGGGCGCTACTACGGCGTGGGGCGACTGAACTACAGCGTCAACGAACGCCGCCTGGTCGACACCATTCTGGGCGTCGAGTACGATGCGGGATGCTGGCTGGCGCGCGCGGTGTTGGAGCGGGTGCAGACCAGCAGCTCCACGTCCACGGGGCGTTTGATGTTCCAGCTGGAGTTTGTGGGTTTCACCCGCCTGGGTGTGAGCCCCTTGCAAGCCCTGACCCAGAATATTTCCCGTTACCAGAACCTGCGTGAACCCGGCGGCAGTGCCAGCCGCTTTAGCAACTACGATTGAACAACCATGAATTTTCGAACCTGGGCACCTGCCCTCGGCCTGATGTGTGGCTTTCTCGTTGGCGGCGCGCATGCCCAAAGCGCCCAGCCGGTGGATTACATCGTGGCCGTTGTCAACTCCGATCCCATCACCCACAACGAATTGCAACGGGCCGTGCAGCGGGTGGTAAGAGACCTGACCCAACAGCGTGCCACCGTTCCCCCGACGGAAGAACTGCGCAAGCGGGTGCTGGAGCGCCTGATCAACGAGCGCGCCCAGCTGCAGGTGGCGCGTGAATCCGGCATCCGCATCGATGAGGCCCAGGTGGACCAGGCCGAGCAGGCGATTGCCCGCCAGAACCAGATCGATGTGGCCGAACTGCGCCGCCGGGTGGCCTCGGACGGGATCGACGCCAAGCAATTCCGCAACCAATTGCGCGACCAGATCACGCTCTCGCGCCTGCACGAGCGCGAGGTGCAGGGCCGTCTGCGCATACCGGAGGCCGATATCGACGCCTTCCTCACCGAGCAACAAGGCGACAGCGCCCAGGCGCAAGAGGTCAACCTGGCCCATCTGCTGATCTCCGTGTCCGAGAAGGCCAGCGCCGAGCAGCAGGCGCAGCTGCAGCAACAGGCCCACAAGGCGCTGGCGCGCGCGCGCGCCGGGGAGGACTTTGCCGCCCTGGTGCTGGAGTTGTCGTCTGCGGACCGCAGCAATGGGGGCCAGTTGGGCTTGCGCCGTGCCGACCGCTATCCGCCGGCTTTCATTGCGGCCACCCAGACCCTGGCAGTGGGGGCCGTGTCGGAGCTGGTGCGCTCGGGCGCGGGCTTTCATATTCTGAAAGTGGTCGAACGGCGCACGCCACCCGCCACCACGGGCCGCAGCATGGCGCAAACCCGTGCGCGCCACATCCTGCTGCGCGCCAGCGAGCAGCTGACCCAGGCACAGGCGGTCGCCCGCATTGCGGACTTCAAGAAGCGCATTGAGTCGGGTGGGGCCACGTTTGCCGATTTGGCGCGCGAGCATTCACAAGACGGCAGCGCCGCACAGGGCGGGGATTTGGGCTGGGCCGCTCCGGGCATGTTTGTTCCCGAGTTTGAGGAACCCATGAACCGCCTGGCCGACGGGCAGATCAGTGCGCCGGTGGTGTCCCGTTTTGGCGTGCACCTGATTCAGGTGATGGAACGCCGCCGGGTCGAACAAAGCGAGCGCGAAGTGCGCGAGGCCGTGCGCGCCCAATTGCGGGAAAGCCGATACGACGCGGCATTTGCCACGTGGGCGCAGGAAATCCGTAACAACGCCTTCGTGGAGTTGCGCGAGCCGCCCCAGTAAACAGACGGGTCTTGCCGTGAAGCACATTGCCCGCAAGCGTTTTGGCCAGCACTTTCTGACCGACGGTGGCATCATCGACGCGATCGTGCGGGCGATTGACCCCCGCCCCGGACAGCGGATGGTGGAAATCGGCCCCGGGCTGGCCGCCCTGACGCAGCCTCTGGTTGAGCGCCTGGGACACCTCACCGTGATCGAGCTGGACCGCGATCTGGCCACGCGACTGCGCGGCCACGGGCAGCTTTCTGTCATCGAGTCTGATGTGCTAAAAGTGGATCTAGCCCGCGTAAATGCTGATTGGAATGCTACTAATTCAATAGCAAACAGTGGCAAATTGCGGGTGGTGGGCAACCTGCCCTACAACATTTCCACACCGATTTTGTTTCACCTGCTGGCGGCGGTGGACGCCATCGAAGACCAGCATTTCATGCTGCAAAAAGAAGTCATCGACCGCATGGTGGCGCAGCCCGCCACCTCGGCCTATGGGCGCTTGAGCGTGATGCTGCAATGGCGTTACGCCATGGAGAACGTGCTGTTCGTGCCTCCCGAAAGCTTCGATCCTCCGCCGCGTGTGGACAGTGCCGTGGTGCGCATGGTGCCCCATGCCGCACCAGCGGCGGTGCGCACGGCACTGCTGTCCGAGCTGGTGCAGGTGGCTTTCAGCCAGC
>CAZDDK010000241.1:0-4926 GCA_964504185.1 uncultured Rhodoferax sp.
ATCCCCGCCCTGAACAAGAAGCTCACCGGCATGTCGTTCCGCGTGCCCACCAGCGACGTGTCCGTAGTGGACTTGACGGTCGAGCTGAACAACGAAGCCAGCTATGCCGACATTTGCGCCGAAATGAAGGCCCAGAGTGAAGGTGCCCTGAAGGGTGTGCTGGGCTACACCACCGACAAGGTGGTGGCCACCGACTTCCGTGGCGAGACCTGCACCAGCGTGTTCGACGCCGACGCCGGCATCGCCCTGGACGGCACCTTCGTCAAGGTGGTGGCCTGGTACGACAACGAGTGGGGCTACTCCAACAAGTGCCTGGAAATGGTGCGGGTTGTTGCCAGATAAGGCTCACCCCCGTGGCGGCTGAAGCCGCCTCCCCCCTTGCAGGGGGCGCTACCGGCAGCCCGGCAAAGCCGGTTCTGCGGTAGCCCTGGTGAAGGCACACCTTCTCCATGCCTCGACCCACGCGCCTTCGGGCGCATTTTTGGTCAAATTCCTGCAATTTGAAAAACATTTCTTCGAATTACAGGAATCGCGTATGCTACGCACATGGTCGAACGACACATACGTCCTCTGCTGCAGCGCTTCGCTCGCCATTACCCGGTGCTCACACTGACGGGTCCGCGCCAGAGCGGAAAGACGACCCTTGCCAAGGCCTGCTTTCCGGACAAGCCGTATGTCACGCTGGAAGACCCCGATGTGCGCCGCTTTGCGCTGGACGACCCCCGTGGCTTCCTGGCCAGCCATACGCAGGGGGCCATCCTCGACGAAATCCAGCGTGCGCCAGAGCTGCCGTCCTACCTGCAGGCCATGGTCGATGCCGATGCCACACCCGCGCGCTTCGTCCTCACGGGCAGTCAACAGTTCACGCTGATGTCGGGGGTCTCGCAGTCGCTGGCCGGGCGCACGGCGGTGCTGCGGCTCTTGCCTTTCACGCTGGCAGAGGCTCAGACCCTGCATGGTGCTGCCTGGCAGCCCAGCCTGCCGCAGGTGCTGCTGCAGGGTTTTTACCCGCGCATCCATGACCGTGGTCTGGATGCCTCCATGGCTCTGGCCGATTACTTTGCCACCTACATCGAGCGCGACCTTCGCCAACTGGCCGCCGTGCACGACCTGCAGCGCTTCGAGCGTTTTGTGCGCCTGTGCGCGGGTCGTACGGGGCAGGTGCTCCATCTGAGCAGCCTGGGCAATGATGCGGGCGTGTCGCACGCCACGGCCTCGGCCTGGATCGACTTGCTGCAGACCAGCTACATCGTGCATCTGTTGCCGCCCTGGTTTACGAATAGCAGCAAGCGGCTCATCAAGTCGCCCAAACTGTACTTTTACGACGTGGGGCTGGCTTGCTGGCTGCTGGGTCTGCGAACACCCGATCAGGTAGCGCGTGACCCCCTGTGGGGCAGCTTGTTCGAGAACTTCGTCATCATGGAGGCGCTGAAAGACCGGCTCAACGTTGGCGACAGCGCGCCCCTGTACTACTACCGGGATTCCGAGGGCAATGAAGTGGACCTGCTGATGCCCGTTGGCACGGGGGTACATGCCATAGAAGTCAAGGCCGGGGCTACAGTGAACCCCGACTACTTCAAGGGCCTGAAGCGCTTTGCAGCCCACCACCCAGGGGCTTGCGTGGGTGGCGGTGTGGTCTATGGCGGCGAGCAAGGCCAGACGCGCAGTGATTGGCCGGTGCACTCCTGGCGCAGCCTGCGTCGCAATTCCCCATGAATCCCGGCATCCTCTACGCGGCCCTGGCCTATACGCTGTGGGGGTTGTTTCCCCTGTTCTTCAAGCAACTGGCGGGCGCGGGCGCGCTGGAGGTGGTGCTGCACCGCCTGGTGTGGTCGCTGGTGTTTGTGCTGCTGGTGCTGGCGGTGCTGCGCCGCTGGGCCTGGCTGCGCGACGTGTTCCGCACGCCGCGCGTGGTGGGCGCGTTTGCGCTGTCGGCCACGCTGTTGGCGAGCAACTGGCTGGTCTACATCTGGGCGGTCAATAACGACCATGTACTCGACGCCAGCCTGGGCTACTTCATCCTGCCGCTGGTCAACGTGGCGCTGGGGTATGTGTTCCTGCATGAGCGTCCGCGCCGGGGGCAGTGGCTGGCGTTCGCCATCGCCTGCGCCGGTGTGCTGTGGCTCACGGTGCAGGGGGGGCGGTTGCCCTGGGTGGCCTTGACCCTGGCGGTGACGTTTGGCTTGTACGGCTTGCTGCGCAAGCTGGCACCCCTGGGCGCACTGGAAGGCCTGTCGTTGGAAACCCTGTTGCTGGCACCCCTGGCCATGCTGGCACTGGCATGGATGACCGGGCAGGGCCAGGGCGTCATGGCCCGGCACGACACGGCCCTGTTCGCCTGGTTAGCCGCTTCCGGTCCGGTCACCGCCATCCCGCTGCTGCTGTTTGCCGCTGGTGCGCGGCGCATTCCGCTGTCCACCATGGGCATCCTGCAGTACATCGCCCCCAGCATTTTGGTGCTGCTGGGCGTGTGGCTGTATGGAGAGCCGTTTGCCGGTCCACGGGCGTGGGGCTTTGTGCTGATCTGGACGGCGCTGGCGCTGTACACCGTCGAGGGCTGGTGGGCACGGCGGGGTGCCAATGCGTTGCGGGAAGGTTGATGGATTAAATGGCATCTGGCCCGCGTAAACACTTATTGTACAGCTATAAATAATGTAGCAAAAACCATTAAAACCGGTAATTCGACTGCAGCACCACCTGCCGCCCCGGCAGCGGAAAATCGAACGGAATGCTGCCCGGTGCCGGGCTGGGTTCGCGCAGGTCGCGGTCCAGCAGGTTGTTGATGGACAGGGTGGCGCTCCAGCCACGGGCGGCCTGGTGGTTCCAGCGCAGGGCCAGGTCCACGACGCGGAGGTCGGCCACCGGTGGGCGGGCATCGCCGGGTGCGCGCCGACGTTCGGCCACGTGGCGTGCCTGCAGCTGTGTTCCCCACGCGTTGGCCAGTTGCCAGTCCAGCGCCAGCTTCAGCATGCGCTGTGGGGTGTCGGCCACGGGCGCGTCGGTCAGGCCGTCGCGGGAATCCTGCTGGCTGTAGCTGGCCACCATTTGCAAGCCGGTGCGCGGCTTCCAGCGCCACTCGGTCTCAAACCCACGCCCGGTTTGTTCGCCCAGGTTGGTAAAGGTGTTGCCTGTGAACGGGTCGGCATTGGGCACGGCGCGCAGGATGTCGCTCATGCGGTAGCTGAACAGGTTGAGCGTGCCGTGCAGGTTGGCGGCGGCCTGCCAGTCAAAGACCAGTTCGCTGGTGGTCATGTGCTCGGGTCGGGCGTTGGGGTTGCCCAGGGCGACGGGGTTGGCCTTCAAATACAACTCCACGGCAGCCGGTGCCCGAAACGCCTCTCCGTGCAGCAGCTTGACGGTGAGGTCGTGGCGCGCGTCCCACACCAACGCCGCGCGGGGGTTGGTGGTGCCGCCAAAGTCGGAGTAGCGGTCGTGGCGCAGGCCCAGCGTCAGGGTCCAGTCGCGTGCCAGTTCCCACTCGTCCTGCGCCAGGACGTAGGTCAGAGTCCTTTGCAGCGGGTCCAGAAACAGGCCATCGGCGCTGCGGGCACTCACCAGCGCGCCCAGCGGCACCGGCACCGGTCCCATGCCGGGAATGATGGCAAAGGCAAAGTTCTTGTACTCCTCGGTGGCGGTGATGCCAGACTGGTTCCAGCCCGCTCCCAGGCGCAGTCGGTGGGCACCCAGGGTGCGGGTGGCGCTGCCCTGCAGGTACAGCGAGCGCGGACTTGCCTCGGGGGCGCCAATCATGCCCTGGGGGTACAGACCGCCAAACGCACCGGGCGGAAACAGTTCGTAATAGCCCTTGAAACTGGATTCCTCTAATCCGGCTTGCGCTTGCAGTGCCCAGCCGTCCACGGGCTCGGCACCGGTGTACATCAGGTCTACACTGCTCAGGCGCTGGTGGATGCGGTCATTGGGGCTCAGGGCATTGGCCAAGCCATTCATGGTGCCCTCCAGGTTGCGCTGTTTGTGCTTGGCGCGCAGTTGCCAGGGTCCGTTCTTGATGTCAATCGCGGCATCCACTGCGCGCTGGCCCATACGCATGGCACCCGGTGCACGGGAGATGTGTGTGCCGAACAGGCTGTCCAGTCCAGTTTGGGCATCCGCCTGCACGCGGCTGTCGGGGCCATCGCTGCGACCGACCTGCACATAGGCACCGACCTCCCAATCATCCCAACGTTGGCTAATCTGGACGCGACCCTGGGCCTCGCCCTGGTTGCCGACTTCGGCTCCCAACCGCACGCCGGGCTGGTCGGTCGCGCTGAAGGTGGTGATGCTGATCACCGCCGCAAATGCATCTGCCCCGTATAGCGCCGATCCGGGGCCACGGATGACCTCGACCCGCGACACGTTGGCTAGCGGCATGTTCACCCACACCGTTTCCGCCGATCCCAGATACATGGACTGGCGTCGCACGCCGTCAATCATCACCAGCACCTGCGGGCTGTAGGTGCTGTGCACTCCCCGCACCTGGTAGCGCGGTTCATAGATAAAGGGTGACACTGAGACATGAAAGCCCGGTACGCGGTTGAGCACCTCGCGCAGGTCACGCGCCCCCATGGCGCGGATGTCCTCGGCCGTGAACACACTGGCCACCGCTGGCGCGCGGCGCAGACTTTGCGCGCTGCCAGTGGCCACGCTGACGGTGGCCGCGTCGCCATAGGCCAGGGCCAGGTCTTCTTCATCCGCAGAGGCGGCCCAGGCACTGTGGGCCAGAATCAACACGGCTAACGCGATTGGGGTACGCATGGCGGTCTCCTCTTCAGTGCTTCGCCGCCGGTGCGTGCAGCGGCAAAATGATCTCGACTTCGCAGCCCTGTCCGGGCGCACTCTTCACGTGCACCTGGCCGCCCAGCAAGCCGGTGACCAGGGTGTACACGATTTGCATGCCCAGTCCGGAGCCACCCTGGCCGAACTTGGTCG
>CAZDDK010000242.1:0-4885 GCA_964504185.1 uncultured Rhodoferax sp.
ACATCATGCTGGGCTACTCCGACAGCAACAAGGACGGCGGCATCTTCACCAGCAACTGGGAGCTGTACCGCGCCGAGATTGCGCTGGTCGAGCTGTTTGATGAGCTGGCGGCCAACTACCCGATCAAATTGCGCATGTTCCATGGCCGCGGCGGCACAGTCGGGCGCGGCGGCGGCCCCAGCTACGAGGCCATCCTGGCCCAGCCCCCGGGCACCGTGCGCGGCCAGATCCGCCTGACCGAGCAGGGCGAGGTGATTGGCTCCAAGTACGCCAACCCCGAGATCGGTCGGCGCAACCTGGAAACCCTGGTGGCCGCCACGCTGGAGGCCACGCTGTTGCAGCCCACCAAGTCGGCCACCGCCGCCTTCCTGGATGCAGCCGCCGAGCTGTCTGCCACCAGCATGGCGGCCTACCGTGCGCTGGTGTACGACACCCCGGGGTTTACCGAGTACTTCTTCAGCTCCACACCGATCCGCGAAATTGCCGAACTGAATATCGGCTCGCGGCCCGCGTCGCGCAAAGCGAACCAGCGCATCGAAGACCTGCGCGCCATCCCCTGGGGATTTAGCTGGGGCCAGTGCCGCCTGACACTGCCTGGCTGGTATGGCTTTGGCTCGGCGGTGCAGGCCTTCATCAAGACCGGCACCCCGGCACAGCAAAAGGAGCGCATGGCCCTGTTGCAAAAGATGGTTCGCCAGTGGCCGTTCTTCAAGACGCTGCTCTCCAACATGGACATGGTCATGGCCAAGAGCGATCTGGCCCTGGCTTCGCGCTATTCCGAGCTGGTGGCCGACGCCCGCCTGCGCAAGAAGATCTTCACGGCCATCGAGGCGGAGTGGCACAGCACCACGCAGGCCCTGGCCCTCATCACCGGTGACAAGGCGCGCCTGGCCAACAACGCGGCCTTGCAACGCTCCATCCGCCACCGCTTTCCGTACATCGATCCCCTGCACCACTTGCAGGTGGAGCTGGTGCGCCGCTATCGCTCGGGCCTGGCCGATGAGCGCGTGCAGCGCGGCATCCACATCTCCATCAACGGCATTGCAGCGGGGTTGCGCAATACGGGCTGAGTGGCACGCGGGCAATTGCCTGTCCAACACCCCGCAAATGCGCGCTTAGGGTGGGCAAACGGCCGGTACACTGGTACGGGGTCAGAAGCCATCCGGATTTGCTGACGATGTGTTTGCCTACCGCGCGGGAGTGTGCTTTATGAAAAACCGTTACCGTTTTGCCAACGGCCTGGCCGTGGCGGCCCTGTTGGGCGGCATGAACATGCCCACGGCGTGGGCGGCGGACTACGCCTACAAGGTGACCATGGCGCTCACTGCGCCCAAAGGCTCTGCCGGAGAAAAGCTGGCCACCACCCAGCCAGCCAGTACGAAGATGTCGCCCTGCTCGGACGCGAAACAGGACCAGGTCACCATCGCGGTCACCTATGACGCAGGAAAAACCGCCACCGAAAAGCGAGACCTGTACCTGATTTTGCACTCCCCCAGTGGGGAGCTGCTTCCGATCAAGAAATTCGGCCCAGGCTCGTCCCCTTCAATTGGCGGTCCCTACACGCCCGCAACGCTGATGGGATCGGTGGCCGCCAACATCTATCTGCCAGCCGCAGACAACCTGGGCCAAGGGGCCCAAACCGACACCCTGTTTGGTGGCTACATCAACCTTGAAGCCATCGCGGCCGGCACCTGGCAACTGGTGGCCATCATTGCCAACGCCACCACGGTGGATTTTGACGACCCCACCACCTGGGCCGCGTGGGACGTGACCACCCTGATGGTTGGGAAACCCTGGACCGGTGCCGCCAAGACCTCGTGTTCAACCGGGTTTTTGCCGTAGCACCGTGCCTACCGACACACCAGCCCCCTGACTGCCGCCAACTGGCGGCGCGACACCGCCAGCGACTCCTCCAACCCGCTCAGGCGCACGGCCCAGCCCTCGCCCTCTTCGGGGTCGAAGTGCTTCTCCAGCGCCCGCACCGCGTGCCGGGCCACCAGCGCATTGCGGTGAATGCGCACAAAGTCCACCCGGTATTTGTCTTCCAGCTCGCCCAGCGCCCCGTCGAGAATGTAGCTGCGGCTGGCGGTGCGCACCGTGATGTATTTCAACTCGGCCTTGAAGTACAGCACCTGCTGCAACGGCACCCGCTCGGTGCGTCCACGCTCCTGGATGATGAGCACATCGCCTTGAGAAGAATTGGCATCTAGCCCGCGTATTGACTTAATAGTTCGCTCTACTTTTTGTAGCGCAACCTGCAAACGCTCCAGCCGCACCGGCTTGGTCAGGTAGTCCACCGCCTCCAGGTCAAAGGCCTCCACCGCATGCTCGGCGTGGGCCGTCACAAAAATCAGGGCCGGTGCCCGGGGCAATGCCTGCAGGGAGCGCGCCAGCGCCAGGCCGTCCGCGCCGGGCATGTGGATATCGATCAGGGCCACGTCCACCGCCTGGTGCTGCACCAGGGCCATGGCCTGCACGGCGTTAGCGGCCTCGCCCACGCACTGCACGGCAGGGGCGGTGCAGTCACCCAGCAGGGTGCGCATGCGGGTTCGGGCCAGGCTTTCATCATCCACCACCAAGGCCCGCAAGACGGTGGTGCCCGCGTCGGGAAGCGCGGGGCCGCTCACAAGGGCACCTCCATGCGCACCTGGTAAATCCCGTCCTTCAACGCACTGCGAAACTGGCCCTGCACGTCGTGCAGCAGGGCCAGGCGTTCGCGCACATTGCGCAAGGCCAGGCCCTGGCCCTGCTCGCCCTGCCCGTTGGGCACCGTATTGGTCACCTTGATTACCACCATAGACCCCCTGCGTTGGCTGGATATCCGCACATCGGCACCCCCGGCGCTGGGCTCAACGCCGTGGCGCACCGCATTTTCCACCAGCGGCTGCAGCAACAAAGGGGGCAGCTTGGCCTCACATGCTGCCGGGTCCAGCGACCACTGCACCCGCAGGCGTTCGCCAAAGCGCACCTGCTCAATGGCCAGGTAGCGCCGGGCCAGTTCAATTTCATGGGCCAGCGTTACCGGTTCGCCCGAGTCCTTCAAGGCTTCCCGAAACAGGTCACTCAGGTCCTGCAGCAGCGCCTCGGCCCGGGCGGGTTCGGCGCGCACCAGCGCAATGGCACTATTGAGCGTGTTGAACAGGAAATGGGGGCGAATGCGGGACTGCAACTCGGTCAGGCGTGCCGATGTGTGGGCCGGCATGCGCCCTTTGCTGCGCAAGACCAGCGCGGCCACCAGCAGGCCCGACAAGAGCACACCGCTGCAGGCACTGGCCACCCAGGGGGGGGCAACCAGCAGCCCGGTCCAGGCCAGCATGGCGCACCCATACAGGCCAGACGCTGCGCCCAGCGCCACCGCCACCGTGTACTGCAGCGGTTCCGACAGGCTGGCCAACAGCCGCTTGGTCAGGCAGGCCAAAAGCAGCCACGCCAGTGCACCCGGCAACGCAGCCCCCGTGACCAGCGACAGACGCACCACCCAATCGAGCGCATCCTGGGCAACAAATCCCACCCCCACTGCGGCACACACCTCCACAAACAGCACGGCCCGCAGCACCACGCCGGGTTGGCAGGCGTCAAACACCAGGGTCGGACCGGCTGCGGGCTCATCGGGCGGACGCGAATCGGGCGCTGCCGGTACCGCGTGGAAGGCCGATAAAATTTGGGTGTCTTTCATGAACCCGGATTTTGACTCCATAACCCGCACCGCTGCCCATGTCCACCAATCAACTCGATAAAAAGTCCCAGGCGTGGTCCGCGCTGTTTTCTGAACCCATGAGCGACCTGGTCAAGCGCTACACCTCCAGCGTGTTCTTTGACAAGCGCCTGTGGCAGGCCGATATCACCGGCAGCCTGGCCCACGCCGAGATGCTGGCGGCACAGGGCATCATCAGCGCGGAAGACCATGCGTCCATCCAGCGCGGCATGGCGCAGATCACGGCCGACATCGAGTCCGGCAACTTCGAATGGAAGCTCGACCTGGAGGACGTGCACCTCAACATCGAAGCCCGCCTGACCCAGCTGGTGGGCGATGCCGGAAAGCGCCTGCACACCGGTCGCTCGAGAAACGACCAGGTCGCCACTGACGTGCGCCTGTGGCTGCGCGGCGAGATCGACCTGATTGGCGAACTGCTGGTCGATTTGCAAAAGTCCCTGCTGGACGTGGCCGAGAAGCATGTGGATGTCATCCTGCCCGGCTTCACCCACCTGCAGGTGGCCCAGCCGGTGAGCTTTGGCCACCACATGCTGGCCTATGTGGAGATGTTCTCTAGAGACGCCGAGCGTTTTGCCGAAGTGCGCGCGCGCACCAATCGCCTGCCCCTGGGAGCCGCCGCACTGGCTGGCACCAGTTACCCGCTGGACCGCGATCGCGTGTCCCGCACCTTGGGTATGGTCGATGCGCAGGGCCACCCCCAGGTCTGCCAGAACAGCCTGGACGCCGTAAGCGACCGTGACTTTGCCATTGAATTCACCGCCGCTGCCACGCTGACCATGGTGCACATCAGCCGCATGAGCGAAGAACTGATTTTGTGGATGAGCCAGAACTTTGGCTTCATCAAAATTGCCGACCGCTTCACCACCGGCAGTTCCATCATGCCGCAGAAGAAAAACCCCGACGTGCCCGAACTGGCGCGCGGCAAGACCGGCCGCGTGGTCGGCCACCTGATGGGCCTGATCACGCTGATGAAGGGCCAGCCGCTGGCCTACAACAAGGACAACCAGGAAGACAAGGAACCGCTGTTCGACACCGTGGACACGCTGGCCGACACGCTGCGCATCATGGCCGAGATGGTGGGTGGCATCACGGTGAAGAAGGACGCCATGGAACGTGCCGCCCTGAAGGGCTACGCCACCGCCACCGACCTGGCCGACTACCTGGTGAAGA
>CAZDDK010000243.1:0-4858 GCA_964504185.1 uncultured Rhodoferax sp.
CACACACCGATCAAGCCTTAAATTATAACCCGAGTATTGTTCCGAATTTTAAATGAAGGCCAGTAATTCACGAATTTCAACCAACTCCCTGCGCACTTCCACCATGTAGACGGCGTTGTCATCACTTGCCTGCGGCATTTGACTGTCTTCAAACTCGCCGAAATCGGCATCATCGACTTCCAGAACCTCAACGCCATCCAAAAGGACTTCACCGTTGCGCAACTTGTCGCGTTCATTTTGCAGCAGCTCCTGCATCTTGTTGCGCGCCCCGCTGATGGTGAAACCCTGGTCGTACAAAAGATCGCGAATACGACGAATCATCAACACCTCATGGTGTTGATAGTAACGGCGGTTGCCACGGCGCTTCATGGGCCGTAGTTGCGTGAACTCTTGCTCCCAATACCGTAGCACATGGGGTTTGACGCCGCACAAATCCCCAACCTCACCGATGGTGAAGTAGCGCTTGGCGGGGATAGGAGGGAGAGTTTTCTCCATTGAAATCAATGCTGTACGAGGCAAAGCGTAGAGGTTACTCTAACTTTCACCTGGGTGCAAAGGCTGATTGCAGTGCGGCTAACGATTGCCGTGCCCGTGTTGCAAAAAAATCGGTCGGATTCAGGATTCGACCTGGATCTGTTCCTTGAGTTTGTGGCTGGCGTGGAAGGTGACGACGCGGCGGGCCTGGATGGGAATGGCCTCACCTGTGCGCGGGTTGCGCCCGGGACGTGGTGCCTTGGTGCGGATCTGGAAGTTGCCAAAGCCGGAAATCTTGACGTCGGTGCCGTCCACCAGGCTTGCGGCGATCAGGTCGAAGAAGGCGTCAATCATGTCCTTGGACTCGCGCTTGTTCAGTCCAATCTGCTCGAACAACAGGTCCGCCAACTGGGCCTTGGTCAACGCCGGGGTTTCCAGACTTTCAACGGAGAAATCCATGGTGCCTCTCTTGTTGTTGTCGCCAGGCGGTTGATCAAACACGTTGGCGTGCTCCCACACGGGCCGTCAATTGCTCGACGATGGCATTGACTGCGGAGTCAATCTGCTCTTCCGACAGCGTGGCCTCGTCGCTATTGAGTGTAAGACGCACCGCCAGGCTGCGGTCGGCAGCGCCCTCTGCAACGGGCGTATCCTTGCCCAACTTGGGACGGTAAACATCAAACAACTGCGCATCGCGCAGCAGACCACCCGTAGGCGCATCCCAGACGGTTTGCATGAGCGCCGCATGCGTCACCTGATCGCCCACTACCACCGCAATGTCGCGCTGTACGGGTTGGAACTTGGCAACTGACTTGAATTCGGCCACGCGGCGTTGCAAAACCGCGTCCAGGTCTAACTCGAACAGCACAGGGGTCTGCGCCAAGTCGAAGGACTGGCGCCACTGGGGGTGCAGCTCACCCACGAAGCCGATACTGCAATCGTCCAGGAAGACCTCGGCGCAACGCCCGGGGTGCATGGCCGGGTGACTTCCAGTCTGAAAGCGGGCCTGCAACGGCGCGAGCAGCGCCTCCACATCACCCTTCACGTCGAAGAAATCGACGCCCTGCTCCTTGCGGCCCCATTGCAGCGCGTCGGCACCTCCACTGGCCAGGCCAGCTACGCGCATGGGTTGGGCAAAGCCTTCGACTGCGCTATCGCTGCTCTTGACCGAGGCATCGCGCAGGAACACGCGGCCTAGCTCGAACACGCGTACACGGGCCTGCTTGCGGGCCTGGTTGAACTTGAGTACCTGCAGCAGCGAGCCCAGCAGGGTCGAGCGCATCACACTCATCTGGCTGGCGATGGGGTTAAGCAGCTTGATGGGGTTGGGATTGCCTGCCAGGCCGTGCTCCCAGGTTTCTTCTACAAAACTGAAATTGATGGTTTCCTGATAGCCCAGCGCGGCCAGGCTGCGGCGCACGGCAAATGGCCCGCGCTGCGATTCGGTGCGGATCTTGGCCGTGATGGGGGCCAGCGGCGGCGTGTGCGGCAAATGGTTGTAGCCCACCATGCGCGCGACTTCCTCGATCAGGTCTTCCTCGATCTGCAGATCGAAGCGGTAGCTGGGTGGCACCACTGAGACGGTGCCATCGCCTTCGGTCACGGCCAGACCCAGGCGTTTGAGTGCGTCGGCACACTGCGCCTGCGCCAGCGGCATGCCGATCACCTTACAGGCCCGCGCCACGCGCAGCGTCACGGGGGCTGACTGGGGAATACGCGCCTTCTGGTCGTCCACGGGGCCGCAAGTGGTTGCGGCAGTGCCGCAGATGCCGACGATAAGCTGGGTGATGCGCTCGATGTGCTCTACCGTCAGGTCGGGGTCCACGCCACGCTCGAAGCGGTGGCCAGCATCGGTGGAGAAGTTGAATCGGCGCGAACGTCCGGCGATGGCCTTGGGCCACCAGAAGGCCGCTTCGACATACACATGGCGCGTGTCATCGGACACGGCGGTGGCGTCGCCTCCCATGATGCCGGCCAGGGATTCGACCTGCTGGGCATCTGCGATCACGCCGACCTTGTCGTCTACCGTGACAGTGTTGCCATTGAGCAGCTTGAGCTGCTCTCCGACCTTGCCCCAGCGCACGTCCAGGCCGCCGTGGATCTTGTCCAGGTCGAAGATGTGGGAGGGACGGCCCAACTCGAACATCACGTAGTTAGAGATGTCCACCAGCGCGGTCACGCTGCGCTGGCCGCAGCGGGCCAGGCGGTCCACCATCCACTGCGGGGTCTTGGCCTGGGTGTTAACGTTGCGCACCACGCGGCCGGAGAAACGACCACACAGGTCGGGCGCACTGATGGTGATCGGCAGACGGTCCTGATTGGTCACCGCCACCGGGGCAATCGTGGGGGTGACCAACGGCGCACCAGTCAAGGCCGAGACCTCGCGCGCCACGCCGTAAACAGAGAGGCAGTGCGCCAAGTTGGGCGTGAGCTTCAGGGTGAACAGCGTGTCGTCCAAGTCCAGGTAGTCGCGGATGCTTTGGCCCAGGGGCGCGTCCAGCGGCAGTTCCAGCAGGCCGCCATGGTCTTCGGACAATTTGAGTTCGCGCGCCGAGCACAGCATGCCCTGGCTCTCCACGCCGCGCAGCTTGCCGACCTTGATCACAAAGGGCTTGCCATCTTCCCCAGGCGGCAACTCCGCACCCACCAATGCGCATGGCACGCGAATCCCGACGCGAGCATTGGGCGCACCGCAGACGATGTTGAGCAGTTCGCCCTGCCCCACGTCCACTTTGCAGACGCGCAGACGGTCGGCGTTGGGGTGCTGCTCGGCCTCGCGGATTTCACCCACCACGATGTGGGTGAAGGGCGGAGCCACAGGCTTGAGTTCTTCCACCTCCAGACCTGCCATGGTGAGCGTCTCGGCCAACTCGGCAGTGGAGATGGAGGGGTTGCAGAAGGTGCGCAGCCAGGATTCGGAAAATTGCATGGTCGGTCGAACGGAAAATACGGCGGATGATGACGGTGTGGCGGTCGCAGGGACTACTGGAACTGGGACAGGAAGCGGATGTCGCCGTCAAAGAATAGGCGCAGGTCGTGGACGCCGTAGCGCAGCATGGTCAGGCGGTCTGGTCCCATGCCAAAGGCAAAGCCGATGTATTTCTCGGGGTCCAGGCCCATGTTGCGGATCACATTGGGGTGCACCTGGCCGGAGCCAGCCACCTCCAGCCAGCGCCCAGACAGTGGACCGCTCTGGAACTGGATGTCGATCTCCGCGCTGGGTTCGGTGAACGGGAAGAAGCTGGGGCGAAATCGCAGCACCAGGTCGTCGCTTTCAAAGAAGGTGCGACAAAAATCGGTAAAGACGAATTTCAGGTCCTTAAAGCTCACGTTCTCGCCCACCCACAGGCCTTCGCATTGGTGAAACATGGGCGAATGGGTGGCATCGCTGTCCACGCGGTAGGTGCGGCCCGGTGCAATCACGCGGATTTCGGGCATATCACCCGAAAACAGGCCATAGCCCGCGTTTTTATTAGATCGGTTGCTATACTTTTTGACATGCTGCACGGCATAGCGAATCTGCATGGGGCTGGTGTGGGTGCGCAGCAGGTTGGGGGCGTTCTCGCAGCCGCCTTCCACATAAAAGGTGTCGTGCATGGAACGCGCGGGGTGGTCCTCGGGCGTGTTCAATGCGGTGAAGTTGAACCAATCGGATTCGATCTCAGGGCCTTGGGCCACGTCAAAACCCATGGAGCCAAAGATGGCCTCGATACGCTCCATGGTGAGCGACACGGGATGCAACCCGCCTTGGCCACGTTGACGCCCCGGCAGGGTCACGTCCAGCGCCTCGGCGCGCAACTGCGCCTGCAACTCGGCATCCGCCAGCGCCTGGCGGCGTGCGGTCAGCGCACCCTCGATGGCCTGTTTGGCCAGATTGATGGCAGCGCCGCGGGACTTCTTTTCGTCCACGCTCAAAGCGGCCATGCCCTTCATCAGTTCGGTGATGCGACCCGCCTTGCCCAGAAACAGCGCCTTGACATTCTCCAGATCTGCGGGGGTGGCGGCTTGTGCAAAAGCGGCCTGGGCTTGCTCAACAATGGCGTTCAAATCGTTCATAGTTTCTTCGGTCAACGAAAAAGGGCTAGTGCTCTTTCAAGCCCTAGCCCTTGTTCTATTTGCACTGGAAGCTATCGAAAAGATAGCATTACAGGGCGAAAATCAAGCAGCCAGCTTGGCCTTGACTTGCTCCACGATACCGGCAAAAGCCGCCATGTCGTGAATGGCAATATCAGACAAGACCTTGCGGTCGATCTCGATATTGGCCTTCTTCAGACCATTGGCGAACTGGCTGTAGGTCAGGCCGCACTGACGGGCTGCCGCGTTGATACGGGCAATCCACAGCTGACGGAAGACACGTTTCTTGGTACGACGGTCACGGTAGGCA
>CAZDDK010000244.1:0-4843 GCA_964504185.1 uncultured Rhodoferax sp.
AGTTGACAACCGGGGGGTCTACGCTTAACAACGTAGCCAACTTGGACGTAACCACATATTCCAATTCCACCAACGCCTTGAAAACAGTGGACTCGGCCCTGGCATTCATCAACGGAGAACGCGCCAAGCTGGGTGCCCTGCAATCACGCTTTGAGACCTCTATAGCCAGTTTGCAAATTACTTCTGAAAACTTGGCAGCATCTAGAAGCCGAATTCAGGACGCAGACTTTGCTATGGAAACAGCCAATCTTTCACGCGCGCAGATTCTGCAGCAGGCAGGCACGGCCATGGTCGCACAAGCCAATCAAATTCCCCAGGGGGTCTTGCAATTGCTGAAGTAATATTCGGCTAATTGACTTGTGCCATGCAGGCATAGCATCTACCAGCGACGGGATTGACACGGGGGAACAGTTTGCAAAAAGTCAAATTCACGCGTACGACTGACCCACAATTAGACAGATTGCAAGCGGCTTTTGATAAAGGAGATTGGAGGAATCTAGTCCAGCTCTGCAAGTTGTTGCTGCGCAAGCAGCCGCACCATCTGCAAGCAAACCGTTGGTTGGGCTTTGCGCTTGCCAAATTGCGTAAATTCGATGCCGCATTTCATGCATATAAACAAGCCTCTATCTGTTGGCCCAATGATGCTGAACTGCTCATAAACTATGCACATCTGTTGGTTGACCAAGCACGGAACGCGGAGGCACTTCCCCTGCAAGAGAAGGTTTGCACCCTAAAGCCAGATTTCGCATTTGCTTGGCTCGAACTGGCCGGTTGTTGCTATCTGCTCAACTTGCACGAGAAGGGATTGGGATGTGCGTTGATCGCAGCACAGCTCGCGACACAGCCGGGAGAGCATGCGATGGCCTACATGCAGAAGGCCATTCATCGTAGGGAACTTGGGCAAATCAAGGAAGCAGTCCAGGATTGCGAGGCAGCCATCGCACTATTCCCGCAAGATCCAGGCAACCACACCAATAGACTCCTCTTCATGCTTGCAGATCCTCAAACCGACGCGACGCAAGTTGCAACGGCAACGCGTGAATTTGCTGCTGTTTTTGAACCACCTCTCAAACCTTTCTGGCCTAACTTTGCATCTCATAAGGGAGATCCTTGGAAAAGACTAAAAGTGGGATTTCTGTCACCGGATTTTCGGGCGACCTCAGTTATGTACTTTGTAGAAGGGCTATTGGCCCAACTGGATCGCAGACAGTTTGAAGTCTTCGCGTTTTTCTCTTACCCACGCGATGATCATGTAACTCAGCGCGTACAGCGCCACGCAGATCACTTTATCCGGCTGTATGGATACGGTCCCGATGAACAAACGGAGATGATTCGGGCACAGAACATAGACGTCTTGATCGATTTGGCCGGGCACACCGGGAACAATTGCCTGCTCGCGCTTGCGCGCAGGGCGGCACCCGTGCAAGTATCGTGGCTAGGGTATCCAGCGAGCACGGGACTCGAAGCGGTGGACTACAAATTCACTGACGAGGTAACCGATCCACCCGATGCTGACGCTCTCTATAGCGAACAGTTGTACCGACTGCCTACACTGTTCGCATGCTACCGGCCCATGAGCCGCCAACCCCTGTGGCGCTACCAACCACGCTACCTGGTGCGTCCCACACCAGCGCTGGCCAATGGAGTTATTACCTTTGGGTCATGCAACAACCTGGGAAAAGTCACTGACGAAGTACTTGCGCTATGGGGGCGAATATTGCAGGCAGTGCCACATTCCCGGCTATTGATTGAGGGCAAGAACCTTGATATGCCTGATTTTTCTGCCAGCTACCGCCAGCGGTGCAAACGCCTTGGGATTGCATCAGAGCGATTGGACTTGGTGGCATTGCACACCGACAACCAATACCTGACCTACCACCGCATCGACATCGCACTCGACCCTTTCCCGCTCACGGGCGGCACTACGTCGTTTGACGTTTTGTGGATGGGCGTACCAATGGTGTCGATGGTGGGTACCAGCTTCAAGAGCCGGATGGGCACCGGCATACTGACGTATCTGGGCCGCACAGAGTGGCTGGCCGAGACTGCAGAGCAATACATGGAAATTGCGCGCAATCTCGCAAACGACGTGCAACAGCTAAACGCTACGCGCCTGGCGTTGCGTATGGAGCTGGAACAATCCGCCTTGATGCGCGAGGACATCTTCAACCACTACTTTGCGGAAGGACTTCGCACCATGTGGTTGCGCTGGCACGCACAGACAGAGCACCCACATGATGAAAGCTCGCAGTTGCACACCATGGAGCAGTGGTTGGCTCAGTTTCCTACGGAATGGGCAACGCCTGCGCCCCTGGGCGTGGGTTTGGAGCCCGGCAAACGCGTGACGCTGCCAGAGGCCTACCAACTTCTACAAACTCAGCTGGACAAAGCCAAGGCAGCGCAACCACTCGCCCAAACCACCGATGGCTACATTCAGGACCGGGCATGGGCCGATGTCACTACATTGGCAGAAACGATACTCAGTGCCGTTCCCAACGACGCGTTCGCCCTGGCTTGCCTAGCAGAAGTGGAACAGGCCCACGGTCACACAGATTTTGCGGTGACATATCTGCGCTACGCCGCCCAGTCTATGTCCACCTGACGGCGGGCGCACCCACATCCTGTCAGACTCTCAGTCTTTGCGGCGCAGAAAACCCTCGGGTGCCACAGTCACCATCAACTTATTTGGCCAACTGGCATCCACCTCAAATTCCGAATGTGACAGCAGCCACTGACGAAGCGCTGTCTTGGGATTGTTGCCAACATCCCAGGGGCGATCGTCAAAAAATCCGGGAGGCATGTCTTCGACAAAGGTGTCAAACACCACGCAGTAGCTGCCCGGAGTAACCAAGGGCGCATAAGCATCCAGTTCGGCCAGCACATGGTCATGGGTGTGCATGGAATCCAGCAATACCAACACGCGCTGGTACCCCGCTGATGCGGCACGAACCGCCGCAATCGTCTTTGGCGCGATGGAAGAGCCTTGCACCATATGAATGCGGCTGGCCATGGGGTGGGATTCGATAGCCGCGCGGTTATGGGCCCGGATGTCTATGTCGATACCAATGACCTTGCGACGGCTCTGGCGCGGGTCAAACGTGGTGCCGGCTTCTATGGCGTCACACATGTCCAACATGGCCAGTAAGCTTGCACTCAGAACCAGGGAGCCACCGTGCGCAATGCCCGTCTCGATGACAAGGTCCGGGCGCACTTGCCACACCAGTTCCTGCATCGCCACTATGTCCTGTGGATACTGGATGATGGGACGCCCCAACCAGTCAAAGTTGTACACATATTTGCGTTGCATGGAGGCTTGCAACCAGTCGCGCGAAAGCGATGCGAAGGATGAATCGGTGCCGTTGAAAACTATGCGCTCATCGCGTTCGCTGGCAAATTGCGTGGCAGGATCAATGTTCATGTCGGTTCTTTCTAGTCAATTGGTCAATGCGGACAACACACTGCGCGGCTTAAAGCCAAACTCATTCTGAATGCGTGTAACGTCTACCGGCGCAAAGCCAGCCACCGGCGCGTCCTCAAGAACCTGCGCCGTGCACCCAGTCATTGCGACCAGATGGTCCAACCATTGCTGATGGGTGACTTGCTGGCCGCTGGCCACGTTGTACAGGGCGTGTTTCCCAAATTGAGCGATGCGCGGCAGCAGATCCAGCACATCATCAATGTGGATGTAGTCTTTGGCCGATGTCAAGGCAGTACGCAGGTTGATGTGACCAGCGCGCGCTTCACGCTGCAGGGAGGGGAGAAAGTTCGGCGAATCGACATCGTCCGCACCCACCACATTGGAAAGCCGCGCCACCCGGACCCCGCTTCGTCCGCAATTCATGCACATGGATTCCCCCATCAGCTTGGACAAGTTGTACAGGTCGGACGGAGCCCGGGGATTGACAACCAACGGGGTGTCCTCCCGTCCCAGTGCCGACGCGCCATAGATGCGTGTGGATGACAAATACAGAAGCGACTCGAACACTGCGCTTCGCAACAAGGGGGCCAGCACGCAGACGTGCGCCTCTACCGTATCCAACGCCCGGCTGCGAAAATCCGCTGTGATGCCAATGGCATAAATGACATGCCCCAGGGGTTGGATTTGCCAATGCTGGTCCTCCCGTTCAGGAGCCAGTACCTCGTGGCCGTTGGCACGCAGTGCTGTAACCAGTCGACTGCCAATGGCTCCGCTGGCACCCAATACGGTAAAACGGCTCACTGGCGCTGCCCCACCTGGCGCGGTGGCTCACCCGCCCACACGGTATAGGCGGGAATTTCACCCCGCACCACGGTACCCGCTGCCACCACGCACCCTTGGCGCAACACTGCGCCATCCAGCAGCACACAGTTGGCACCTATCCACACGTCATCCTCGACCACCACACCCCCACGACTGGGCAAAAAACCTTGCGTATGGATCAAACGCGATTTGTCCCGATAGGCGTGATTGACCGGCGCGAATGTGCAATTGGCTGCGATGGCAACGTGGTCGCCAATGCAAATGCCATTGCCCGTATAGAGCACGCAACCCGAGTTGATGGCGCAGTACGACCCTATGACCAGGTCCCCCGCACCGCCTGCTGGCTTGACTTTGACAAAACTATCAATCACCGAATGGGCTCCGACCGCAATACGACTCCCGCGAACCGAATCTTCGATGTCCGCCAGAGCCGACACGCGGGCCAATGGATGAATCTCAATCACAGCAATTCCAACCCCGGCACGACCGTAACAAATATCCCCCCCCAATCACGCACGGAATCCAGTTGTCCCATCACCTCCTCCTTTAAATTCCACGGCAGGATCAGCACCCGGTCTGGCCGGTGCTGGCGCAAATGCGCTT
>CAZDDK010000245.1:0-4824 GCA_964504185.1 uncultured Rhodoferax sp.
TCTTTTTTGGTCAACATGTTGCAGCTCCTTATTTCTTCTTGGTTTCTTTGATCGTGATCTTCTCGTCCGCATAGCGGATACCCTTGCCCTTGTAGGGCTCAGGTGGACGAACAGCACGAATCTCAGCGGCGATCTGACCAACGCGTTGGCGATCGGCACCCTTGATCAAGATTTCTGTCGGCGTCGGAGTCGCGACACTGATGCCAGCAGGCATGTCAATATTGACAGGGTGGGAGTAGCCCACAGCCAAATTCAGTTTCGCGCCAGTAGCTTGGGCTTTGTAACCCACGCCGATCAAACTCAATTTCTTCTCGAAACCCTGGGTCACGCCCACCACCATGTTGTTCACCAGTTGGCGCATAGTGCCGGACATCGCATCGGCTTCACGAGAGTCGTTAGCAGGCTGAAAGCTCAGCTTGCCTGCATCGCTCACAATCTTTACCAGACTGTTCAAGGTCAACTGCAGAGTACCACCGGCACCCTTGACACTGATGTTGCTGTCTTTGATGGAGACATCCACACCAGCGGGCACGTTGACGGGAAGTTTACCTACACGGGACATTTCTAATTTCTCCTCAATGTAGTATTAAGCGACGTAACACAGAACTTCGCCACCGACACCGGTAGCGCGTGCCTTGCGATCGGTCATCACCCCTTTTGGGGTGGTGACGATGGCAACGCCAAGGCCATTCTGCACCTGGGGAATAGCATCGCTGCCGCGGTAAACACGCAAACCAGGGCGGCTGACGCGTTCAATGCGCTCGATAACCGGACGACCGGCGTAATACTTCAAAGCGATTTCCAGCTCGGACTTTCCACCCTCGGAGGAAACTTTGAAGTTGTCGATGTAACCTTCGTCTTTCAACACTTGGGCAATCGCAACCTTCACTTTTGAAGAGGGCACGGAAACAGTGGTCTTGGCCACCATTTGTGCGTTGCGGATGCGTGTCAACAGATCGGCGATGGGATCACTCATGCT
Source organism: uncultured Rhodoferax sp. (assembly GCA_964504185.1). Classification (GTDB taxonomy): domain Bacteria; phylum Pseudomonadota; class Gammaproteobacteria; order Burkholderiales; family Burkholderiaceae_C; genus Allorhodoferax. The sequence continues at coordinate 980 of CAZDDK010000245.1, forward strand.
CATGTTTGGTTCTCCTATCGCTTACCAGCTAGCCTTGACGATGCCGGGAATTTCACCAGCAAAGGCCATTTCACGAATCTTGGCGCGACCGAGCCCAAAGTGCTGGAACGTGCCACGTGGACGACCAGTAATGGAGCAACGGTTGCGTTGACGGGTTGGGTTGGCATTGCGGGGGAGCTTCTGCAGACCCAAACGGGCAGCAGCTCGCTCTTCGTCGGTGCGCTTTGCATCACCGGCAATCGCCTTTAGTTCAGCGTACTTTTTGGCGTACTTGGCAGCCAATTGATCACGCTTCAGCTCACGCTGGATTAAAGCCATTTTAGCCACAGGTCACCTCAGTTCTTGAACGGGAAACGGAAGCCAGCGAGGAGCGCCTTGCACTCTTCGTCGGTCTTGGCCGTCGTGGTGATGCTGATATTGAGGCCGCGCAAGGCATCCACCTTGTCATATTCAATTTCAGGAAAAATGATCTGCTCTTTGACGCCGATGTTGTAGTTACCACGGCCATCAAACGCGCGACCGGAAATACCACGGAAATCGCGAACACGCGGCAAGGCCACAGTGATGAAACGATCCAGGAATTCGTACATTTGTACGCCGCGCAATGTCACCATGCAACCAATGGCCTGATCTTCACGAATCTTGAAGCCGGCAATCGCCTTCTTGGACTTGGTCACAACCGGCTTTTGACCGGCAATCTTGGTCAAGTCACTCACGGCATGGTCCATGACTTTCTTGTCAGCGACGGCCTCGCTCACACCCATATTGAGCGTGATCTTGGTCAGACGCGGGACCTGCATGGGCGAGGTGTAGCCGAATTTGGCCATCAACTCGGGAGCCAGCTTTTCGCGGTATTGTTGTTGAAAACGAGCCATGGTTACGCCACCTTGATTTCTTCGCCGCTGGACTTGTAAACGCGCGTGCGCTTGCCGTCCGCCAGCACCTTGATACCCACACGGTCCGCCTTACCAGTCGCAGCATTAAAAATTGCCACATTGGACTGGTGAATGGGCATTGTTTTTTCCACAATGCCGCCGACCGCACCCTTCATCGGGTTGGGCTTGGTGTGCTTCTTCACCAAGTTGACACCCTCGACGACCAGATGGGAGTCGTCCTTGCGCAGGGACACCGTCCCGCGCTTACCCTTATCGCGTCCTGCAATAACGATGACTTCGTCGCCTTTGCGAATCTTGTTCATGGCGGGTCCTTACAAAACTTCAGGTGCCAGTGACACGATCTTCATGAACTTTTCGGTACGCAGTTCACGCGTAACAGGTCCAAAGATACGGGTGCCAATAGGCTCCAATTTGGCATTGAGTAGCACTGCTGCATTGCCATCAAACTTAACCAAAGAACCGTCGCCACGACGGATACCCTTGGCAGTGCGCACCACAACCGCACTATAGACCTCGCCCTTTTTGACGCGGCCACGCGGCGCAGCTTCTTTGATGCTAACTTTAATGATGTCACCCACAGTGGCATAGCGACGCTTGGATCCGCCCAGCACCTTGATGCACAGGACGGACTTCGCGCCGGTATTGTCAGCGACTTCTAATCGAGATTCAGTCTGGATCATTTCAATATTCCCAACTTGCACTGGTGAATCAGCACCTGCCAGCTCTCCGGCAAACACCAACACCGAGTCAGTCTTGGGCCCGCTGTTTGCACTACAAACCACTTGCAGTGCATTCATTTGGGCAGAAACTTCTGCTTTTTCAAGCGAAGCCCGTTATTGTGCCACAGCTTTTTTCTTCTTGCAAATCTTTTTACCGCAACTTGAGGAAAGAAACCGGTCAGGGAGCCCCGGCTTCGGGCCTCTGCGACAATTTCATGCTAGGGACGCACCCGCCGGATTCATTTTTCAACCTGGAATTTTCATGCGCGAACACATTGCTTTCATCGGTGGCGGCAACATGGCAGGAGCCATGATTAGTGGTCTGCAGGCTCAAGGCTTTCCCGTCGATCAAATAGACGTGGTTGAACCCTTTGCCGAAGCGCAGGCCCGTTTGCAGTCAGCATTTGGTATCTCCGCTCATCCCCTTGCGGGTGAATTTTTGAATCGGGCCACCCTCATTGTGTGGGCAGTCAAGCCCCAGTCATTCAAGGAAGCCGCGCTGCAATCGCGCGCCTGGACGAACAAGGCCCTGCACGTGAGCGTAGCGGCCGGGATTCCCAGCGACAGCATCGCTCAGTGGTTGGGCAATGAACGCATCATTCGCACCATGCCCAACACGCCAGCATTAATCGGAAAGGGCATGACAGCCCTGTTCGCGCGCGCCGCCGTGACTGCAACGGATCGGGAGCACGGTGAGCGGGTGGTCAGCGGTATGGGGCAATTTCTGTGGCTGCAGGATGAAGGGCTTCTGGACGCCGTCACCGCTATTTCAGGCTCCGGACCCGCATACATGTTCTATTTCATGGAGACCATGATCAGCGCGGGTGCCGAAATGGGGTTGCCCCCCGAACAAGCGCACCATCTTGCGGTGGCTACGTTCATTGGTGCCGGGGAGCTTGCCCGCGCAAGCCACGAGCCGCCAGAGATTTTGCGCCAGCGCGTCACCTCCAAAGGGGGCACCACCCATGCCGCCATTGAGTCCATGGATGCCAGTCATATGAAGGCTCTGTTTGCCCAGGCCCTACACGCCGCCTACCAACGCGCCCGTGAGATGGGGGTTGAATTTGGCTCTTCCGTTTAGGTTCACGCATTCGGTCTTTAGCCCGCACTAAATATCGATGTATCGCTATGTTATTTATAGCGTTTTCCAAAATTCCGGAGCTCCGTAATGGTGCTTGAGGTAGTCGATCCACAGGCGCACGCGCAGTGCCAGGTGCTTGCGCTGCGGGAATACAGCGTAGATGCCGTTGGGCGCTGCGGCATAGTCCTCTAAAACTGCCACCAACAGCCCATTGGCAACCTCGGATTCCACCTCCCAAGTGCTGCGCCAGGCCAGGCCGTAACCGGCCAGGCACCAGTCGTGCAGCACCTGGCCGTCGGAGCAGTCCAGCGGGCCGGAGGGCTTGATGTAGTGCACCGTGGTGCTGCCCGGCGTCTCGCGGAAGGCCCAGCCTCGGGTCTGGGAGGCGTCGCTGGAGAGCGTGAGGCAGTCGAAGCGCGCCAAGTCGCCGGGGGCGCGCGGGGTGCCGTGGCGGGCCAGGTAGTCGGGCGTGGCCACGCACAGGCGCCGGTTGTCGGCCAGGCGCACGCTGACCAGTGACGAGTCGGGCATGTCGCCCACGCGCACGGCGCAGTCGAAGCCTTCGCCCGCAATATCCACGATGCGGTCGGACAGGTTGAGCGATATCGTGACTTCCGGGTGCAGTTCGTGAAAGCGCGGCACCAGAGGGGCCACGTGGCGCCGCCCGAAGCCTGCCGGGGCCGTGATGCGCAGGTGCCCGCTGGCCTTGACGCCCCCGGCGCTGATGCTGGCTTCGGCGTTGGCCACATCGGCCAGGATGCGCTGGCAGTGCTCCAGAAAGGCGCTGCCCTCGTGGGTGAGCGTCAGCTTGCGCGTGGTGCGCAGCAGCAGTTTCACCCCCAGGCGCTCTTCCAATGCGTCCAGGCGGCGGCCCATGATGGCGGGTGCCACACCTTCGGCCTGGGCGGCGGCGGTGAGGCTACCGCGCGTGGCGACGGAGACGAAGCTCTCTAACTGTTTGAGCTTGTCCATTTCAGTCCACCCGGGGCTGAAAGGCAGCGCGTTTTACTCCGTGTCCCCCGCCCGCTATGCGGGCTCCTCCTTTACCTGCGTAAAACGCACTGCCTTTCGGCCCTTTAGCCCGCGTGGAATATGCGCAGACAGCTCCTATTTTCATAGCACTACGCCATCCGAATGAAGCCGGGCCAC
>CAZDDK010000246.1:0-2754 GCA_964504185.1 uncultured Rhodoferax sp.
TGAAGCGGCGCAGGGCGACGTCAAACGGCTCGTTTTCTTTTACACGGATGGTGGTCATTACGTAATGGTGTCCAAAATGTGCTGATCAAGGGTCACGGGGGAAGATCGGGCCCCACACGCCCTGCTCAGCGAATTTCCCCATCTGTTATCGCTTTAACTAGTATTGGCCGATGGGGGTTCTGCCAGAAAAGCCTCGCATTATAGCGTTTTGCGCGGTGCTTGAAAGCTGGCAGCGATAGCGACATTCCCACACGCGCCGTCCAATGGCTACAACGTGTCCATTTGCGAGCGGGCGTAGGCGGCGCTTGCCCCGCTGGGTGCCAGTTCCAGGTAGGTGGAGAAGGCCTTGCGGGCCTTGTCAGTGGCACCGGCGCGGGCATAGGCGTCGCCCAGGTTCAAATGGGCGACAGCGCGCGAGGGGTCGATCTTGACCGTGTTCTCAAACCAGCGGGCGGCCTCGGCGAACTTGTCCTGTTTGTAATACACAAAGCCCAGGTTGTTGGCGGCCAGGGCGAAGTCGGGGCGCAGTTTGAGCGCCTCGGTGAACTGGTCCTCCGCCTGCGCATACCGCTTCTCCCTGTAAAGCTGCAGGCCACGGTCGTTGGCGCGCTGGGCCAATTGCCGGTTCGACGTGGGTACTGCCGCCGGCGTCACCAGCTTTTGCTCGCCGCCTTGCAGGTCTTTCACCACCACGGTTGAGGGGAGGGCGGGCGAGGCCGGTTTGTCCGAAGCCACTGCGGCGGTGGCAGCCGGTGCCGGGCGTGCGGCGTCCAGGCGGCTGTTGAGGGCGATGGCCTCGCCCGAGAGCTGGGTGGACTGGTCGCTGAGGAATTCATCGCTGGCGGCCAGTTCGAACACGAAGTCGCCCCCTTCTGAGCCGGGCAGGCTGCCAAAGGCAGGGGTCTGGCGCGATACCGCCGCCACCGCCGGTGCGACGTAGGCGGCCAGTTCGGTGGCGGTGATCAGACCGTCGCCATTGAGGTCGCCCTTGCCCGCCAGGCCTTGCAGCAGGGTCCAGGTGAAGACCGAATGGCCGTTGGGTCCGCCGTCGGCCACCAGCTGGTCGGCCCCCCCGGCGGTCAGCATCTGGCGGCCCAGGCGCTTGGCGTTGTCGCGCAGAAAGTTGCCGGAGCCGCCACCCCGGGTCAGCCCCAGGCCGCTGTAGCACGCGTCCATCACGAACAGCGCGTGCTTGGCCGTCAGGCTCTCGGCAATGTTCTGCAGCTCGGTCATGGGAATGGCGTCGGTGGCGATCTGGCTGGGGTCGGAGTCCACCGGAATGATGTAGCCCAGGTCGCGCCCGGAGCTGAGCTGGCGCGTGGCACCATGGCCGGCAAAGAACACCAGCAGGCGGTCGTTCTTTTTCATGCCTGCGTGGGCCAGTTTGTCGTGAAACGCGGCCAGGATGCCGGTGCGCGTGGCCTCCCTGTTGGCCAGCGACACCACGCGCTCGGGCGCGAAACCGAACTTTTGGATCAGTGTTTCGCGGACGGCATGGGCATCGCGGGCCGCGTATTGCAGCTTGGGCCACTTGGCGTAGTCGTCAATGCCAATGACGATGGCCCACGAGTCGCTGTAGCCGGGGCTGGCGGCCACGGGGGGCGGTGTCGGGCCGCTGGTGCTGCCCTTGGCCACGCTGAAGCCCGAACCATCCCATCCTGCGAACTGGTAGCCATCGGCCATCAGGCGGTCCAGGATGGCGGGAAGGGCCTTGACTGTGCGCTCGTGGATGTCGTGGAAGAGCACAATGCCGCGCCCCTCCTTGTCCACCGTGCGCAGCACGCGGTCGGCAATCGAACTGGGTACCGGGTCGGCCCAGTCCAGCGAGTCGATGTTCCACATCACCGAGCGCAGGTGGGCACCCTCCAGCACCGCCAGGCCCTCTTCGTTGCGCGCACCGTAGGGGAAGCGGAACAGGGGCGAGCGCCGACTGTCCACGGCCTGGAGCAACGCGTCAGTGGCCAAAATTTCCGTTTTGAGCGCCTCGCCGCTGCGCTTGGACAGCTGGGCGTGCGTGAGGCTGTGATTGGCCAGGGTGTAGCCTGCTTGCAGCAGCTTGCGGCTGACCTCGGCACGCGGCAACAAGCGGGTTTTTCCATCGGCAGCCAGCGCGCCCAGGTTGCTGCCAACCTGGAAGAAGACGGCGGGCACACCGTATTGTTTGAGAATGGCGGCCACTTCGGCGGTGTAGGTGGAGTGGGGGCCGTCGTCGAAGGTCAGGACCAGGGTTTTGGCAGGCAGGCCATGGCCGAAAACCTCGCCCTCTTCTTTGCGCGCCGCACTGCGCACCGGCTCCTTGGGGGCCGGGTAGGGCACCACCACCCCGTAGTCCTTGAGTATGTGCTCGCGGGTGTAGAGCGCCTTCAGCTTGGCCAGATAGTCGTCCCAGCGCTCGCGCTTGAGGTCGATGGCGCGCGGCTCGAAGCGGCCAAACACCAGGCGGATTTCCTTCTCGTAATTGCGCTCGATCTCGGCCAGCGCGTCCAGGTCTTCGCCGATGCGTTTGTGCAGCTTGATGGCGGGCAGGGACGAGTCCCGCGCCACCGCTGCCTGCAGGCTGCGCAGCAGTTCACGAAATGCCAGGCGGTCTGCGTCGAACAGGTCGGCGCTGCTCTCCACATAGTCCAGCAGTCCCGCCAGGGCAGCCCAGCGCTGCGGATGCGTGGAAGTGACCAAGGCCTCCAACTGACCCTCCAGCGCGACCACGCGCGCACGGTTGTCGTGGAACAGGGCCTGGCCTACCTGGTTGGCCAG
>CAZDDK010000246.1:2854-4760 GCA_964504185.1 uncultured Rhodoferax sp.
ACCATTTCACGACGAAAGAGACCTCTCCATGAATTCCTTCTTGAGCTGCCTTGGCCAGGTGCCGCGACTGGCCGTTGTCGCGGCAACGGCGATCGGTTTGAACGCCCTGGCGGACGATGCCAAGGTGCTGGACGAAGCGCGTTCGGTGGCGGCGTCGGTGCCGCCCAAGTTGTTGCAGGTGCTGAGCGCGGAAATTGCCCAGAACGGTGCGGCGGCAGCCGTGGGTGTTTGCAATGAGCGGGCACCGCAAATGGCCAAGCTGGCATCGGAGCAAAGCGGCTGGGCGATTCGCCGCGTCAGCCTGCGCAACCGCAATCCCAAAGCCGTGCCCGACGCCTGGGAGCGCGCCGCATTGGAAGAGTTTGACCGTCGTGCCGCCGCCGGTGAAAGCCCGGGCACGCTGGAAAAATCCGCGCTGGTGGAGGAGGGGGGCCGCAAGGAGTTTCGCTACATGAAGGCCTTGCCGGTACAGCCGTTGTGCCTGTCGTGCCATGGATCGGCGGAGGCGATACCGTCCGATGTGGCGGCCAAGCTGCACGCCCTCTACCCCGATGACAAAGCAGTGGGCTACTCGCCAGGCCAGATTCGTGGAGCCATGACGATCCGCAAGCCACAACTGTAGCGAGGCTGGCCCGGAATCGGGCCTTTACTGTTTCAACTTCGCCGCCAACCCCTGTGCGCAGGCGAACGCGCTGGCCCAGGCCCATTGGAAGTTGTAGCCGCCCAGCCAGCCCGTTACGTCCACCACTTCGCCGATGAAATACAGGCCGCTTTGCTGGGTGGCTTCCAGCGTCTGGCTGGACAGGGCGCGGGTGTCCACGCCCCCCGCCGTGACCTCGGCCTTGCGGTAGCCCTCGGTGCCGGTAGGGGTGAGTTCCCAGCGAGACAGGTGTTCGGCCAGCGCGGCGAGGGCCTTGTCACTGGCTTCAGCGATGGGGCGTTCCCATTGGTGGCCCCAGCGTGCGCCCTGGTCAACCCAGGTGTCGGCCAGCCGCGCCGGGACCAGGGTGGCCAGTTCGTTGGCGATGTGCTTGCGCGAGCGCGTCTTGGCTTGGGCCAGGAATGCGCCCACATCGGTGTCGGGTGCCAGGTTCAGGCGGATGGGCGTGCCCGGCTGCCAGTAGCTGGAAATCTGCAGCACGCCGGGGCCGGAGAGGCCGCGATGGGTGAACAGCAGGTCTTCCAGGAAGGCGATCTTGTCCTTCTTGCTGCCCGTGTCGATGCAAACCGGCAGGGACAGGCCCGCCAACTGCGCAAACGGTGCCCAGGCGGCCTCGTCAAAGGTCAGCGGCACCAGCGCTGGGCGCGGCGCGACCAGAGGCAGTCCAAACTGCTGGGCCACGCGGTAACCGAAATCGGTGGCACCAATCTTGGGGATGGACAGGCCGCCCGTTGCCACGACCACGGCTCCACACCCCACGGTTTCTTGATTACTATCAATTTCATAGCTGCATGGCCAATGATTACGCGGGCTAGATGGCAAAAAGCGTATGGATCGTACGGTGCAGGGCTGCCAGCGCGTGACGTTGCCGCTGGCGGCGCATTCGGCCAGCAGCATCTGGATGATGTCTTCGGCACTGCGGTCGCAAAACAGCTGGCCCTTGTGCTTCTCGTGGTAGCTGATGCGGTGCCGGTCCAGCAGCGCCGTGAAATCGCGGGGCGAGTAGCGAGACAAAGCCGAGCGGCAAAAGCGCGGGTTCTCACTGAGGAAGTTGGTGGCGCTGGTGCCCAGGTTGGTGAAGTTGCAGCGCCCGCCGCCGGAGATGCGGATCTTCTCGGCAACCGGGTCGGCATGGTCCAGCACCAGCACCTTCAGGCCCAACTGCCCGGCCACGCCGGCACAAAACAGGCCGGCGGCACCGGCACCGATGATGGTGACGTCGAAGTTCTGCAAGTTCAACCCATG
>CAZDDK010000247.1:0-4760 GCA_964504185.1 uncultured Rhodoferax sp.
GCCGCGACCGCGTTGAAGACGCTCGCAACGTGCTGAAAGAAGGCGACGAAGTGACCGCTGTGGTGGTGAACGTGGATCGCAAGACCCGCAACATCCAGCTGTCGATCAAGGCCAAGGATGCAGCCGATCAGTCCGAAGCCATGGCCAACCTGAGCCAACAGGCTGCCCGCGAAAACGCCGGCACCACCAGCCTGGGCGCATTGCTGCGTGCCAAGCTGGACAACAACTAAGACTTGCTGTAAAAACTGAATGAGCGGTCGGCCGCCCCTGCACGTGTTGGGGCACCGGCCGTTTTTTCATGGACAAATGCCCCTATCCCCATGACACGCTCTGACCTTGTTGAAGAACTCGCCAACCGGTTTGGCCAGCTCACCCATCGCGATGCCGAATTCGCCGTCAAGGCCATTCTGGACGCCATGAACGACGCGCTGGTGGCGGGGCACCGCATCGAAATCCGCGGCTTCGGCAGTTTTTCCATCAACCACCGCCCTCCCCGCATGGGCCGCAACCCCCGCAGCGGCGAAAGTGTCGCCATTCCTGAAAAGCGCGTCCCCCATTTCAAACCGGGCAAAGCCCTGCGCGAATCGGTTGATCAGCGCACCGCCGAACTGCAGGCCAAGACCAAGCCCTGAGGGGCATGTGAACCACTAGAATCCCGAGCCACCGGGGAGTTGAATGAAACACATTGCATGGTTCTTGAAGTGGATACTTAAAGCGGCCATTTTTTTTACCCTTTTCGCTTTTGCGCTGAACAATCAGCACGATGCAACCCTGCATTTATTCTTCGGCCAGCAATGGACAGGGCCCCTGGTTTTGGTGGTTCTGATCGCCTTCGCACTGGGGCTGGTCATCGGCGTGCTGGGCATGGTGCCACGCTGGTGGCGGCACCGCCAAGAGGCCCGGCTGGCGCGCCACCAGCCCACCGCAGTGACTGCGACACCCGAGCAAAGCCCATCAACCCAAGCCCCCTCGCAGCCGCCCTATGGAATTTGACCTCAGCCTTTTTCTGCTGGCACTGCCGGTAGCCTTTGTGCTGGGCTGGATGGCATCGCGGTTCGATGTGCGCCAGTTGCGCATGGAAAACCGCCAGGCACCCAAAGCCTATTTCAAGGGCCTGAACTTTTTGCTCAACGAGCAGCAAGACCAGGCCATTGATGCCTTCATTGAAGCCGTGCAGAACGATCCGGACACCTCCGAGTTGCACTTCGCGTTGGGCAATTTGTTTCGCCGCCGGGGCGAATACGAGAGCGCCGTGCGTGTGCACCAGCACCTCCTGTCGCGTGGCGATCTGAGCCAGGATGACCGCTACCGTGCACAGCACGCGCTGGCGCTGGACTACCTAAAAGCAGGCCTGCTGGACCGCGCCGAGGAGGCCCTGCTCAAGCTGGAGGGCACCCGCTTCGAGGGCTCGGCACGCCTGGCACTGCTGGCCAACTACGAGCGCTCGCGCGACTGGGAGCACGCCGCCGAGATAGCGCAGAAGCTGGAGTCTGCGGGACAGGGGAGCTTCAAGGGGCGTCTGGCCCACTACCTGTGCGAGCAGGCCGCTGCCAGCCTCTCCAGTGCCGATGACGCTTCCAGGGCCGTGGCCTACCTCACCCAGGCCATGCACCTTGCCCCCGATGCCCCGCGCCCACGCATGGATATGGCCGTGCTGCAAGAACGCCAGAATCACCCCGCGCAAGCGTACGAAACCCTGACCCTGGCCCTGGCCGCAGCGCCCACCGCCGTGGCCTTGATGGCCCCCCAGCTGGCCCGTTTTGCGATTGCCAGTGGCCAGGTACCCAAGGCCCTGGATCGCCTGAAGGCGGTCTACCGTCAATCGCCATCACTGGATGTGCTGGACGCGATCGTTGCACTGGAAGCAGCCAGCGGTGCACCCACTGCCACCGCGCGCGAATGGTATGCCCACCACCTGGAAAGCGAGCCCTCGCTGGTGGCAGCGGCCAAATGGATTTCAGGCGAGAAACTGGAGCACGAACAATTCCACCCCCAGGTGCAACGCGCCCTGGACCAGGCCGTAAAACCCCTGACCCGCTACCGCTGCGCGGCCTGCGGCTTTGAGGCCAAGCAGCATTTCTGGCAATGCCCCGGCTGCCAGGCATGGGACAGCTACCCCGCCCGCCGCGTCGAAGAGTTATGACTATTTCCAAACAACAAATGGCCACCGCCCAGGTGCTGGTGGTCGGCGACGTCATGCTGGACCGTTACTGGTACGGCGCGGTCGACCGCATCTCCCCCGAAGCACCTGTGCCCGTGGTGCGCATCACCCGCGAGGAGGACCGTAACGGCGGTGCTGCCAACGTGGCCTACAACGTTGCCACCCTGGGGGCACAGGCGTCCCTGCTGACCGTGGTGGGCGAAGACGAGGCCAGCCACAAGCTCGAAGCCCTGGTGGCGCAGACCGGCATCCAGCCGCACTTTGGCCGCGACGCCGACCTCAAGACCACGGTCAAGCTGCGGGTCATCGGCCGTCAGCAGCAGCTGCTGCGCCTGGACTTCGAAAACACACCCAAGAGCGAGCTGCTGGCCTCACAGACCGCTGCATTCGAGAACCTGCTGCCACGCCACGGTGCAGTTCTTTTCTCCGACTACGGCAAGGGTGGCCTGGGCCATATCACCGACATGATGGCCCGAGCCCGCGCCATCGGCAAACCCATTTTGGTGGACCCCAAGGGCCACGACTACGCGCGCTACCAGGGTGCCACCGTCATCACGCCCAATCGGGCTGAACTGCAGCAGGTGATCGGCGCATGGAGTACCGAGGACGAGCTGCGTACCAAGGCCCACGCCCTGCGTGAACAACTGCACCTGGACGCCGTACTGCTGACCCGCAGCGAAGAAGGCATGACCCTGTTCGACGCGCAAGGCGAACTGCATGTGAGCGCCCAGGCACGAGAGGTGTTTGACGTGACCGGCGCGGGCGACACCGTGATTGCCACCCTGGCCGCACTGGTGGCCGCTGGCCTTTGCCTGCGCGACGCCGTGCCCATCGCCAACCGGGCCGGCGGCATCGTTGTCGGCAAGTTCGGCACCGCCACCGTCAACTACGACGAACTGTTTGCACCGCACGCCTAAAGGATTCCCATGACCCGCATCATCGTCACCGGCGCGGCCGGTTTCATTGGCAGCAACATCATCAAGGGCCTCAACGCGCGCGGCCTCGACGACATCATCGCCGTGGACGACCTCACCCAGGGAGACAAGTTCCGCAACCTGGCGCAATTGCACATTGCCGACTACATCGACGCCGGCACCTTCTACGACGCCTTCGCCAACGGCTCCTACGGCCAATGCGAGGCCGTGTTCCACGAAGGTGCCTGCAGCGACACCATGGAACACAACGGCAAGTACATGATGGACAACAACTACTCCCTGTCGTGCCAGTTGTTCCACGCCTGCCAGAAGCGCGGCGCGCGCCTGCTGTACGCCTCCAGCGCCGCCACCTATGGCGGCTCCAGCACCTTCCGCGAAGACCCGGCGTTCGAGCTGCCGCTCAACGTCTACGGCTATTCCAAGCTGCTGTTTGACCAGCGCATGCGCCGCGAGTGCGGCTACGACTTCCACCGCACCCGAGCCGGCAAGACCAACCAGGTGGTGGGTTTCCGCTACTTCAATGTCTACGGCCCGCAGGAGCAGCACAAGGGCCGCATGGCCAGCGTCGCCTTTCACCAGTTCCACCAGTTCCAGCTCGAGGGCAAGGTCAAGCTATTTGGCGAATACGGTGGCTACCCCGGCGGTGGGCAGATGCGCGACTTCGTCTATGTGGACGACGTGGTCGCGGTGAACCTGTGGTTCTTCGACCACCCCGGCGAATCCGGCATCTACAACCTGGGCACCGGCCAGGCCCAGCCCTTCAATGACGTGGCGATCACCGTGGTCAACACCCTGCGCGAGCAACGTGGCGAGGTGGCCCTGTCGCTGGAGCAGGCCGCTGCGACGGGTCTGATTGAGTACATCCCCTTCCCCGACGCCCTGCGCGGCAAATACCAAAGCTACACCCAGGCTGACCTGACGGCCCTGCGCAGCACCGGCTGCGACCACCGCTTTGCCACCGTGCAGGAGGGCGTGCGCAACTACGTGCAGGCCTTGTCTGCAACACCCTGATTACACCCCCCGGAGGCGCACCATGCTAAAGCGTTTGCTCGCCATATCCACATTGCTGTGCGCCGGGACCGCCTTCGCTGCGGTCGAGGTCAACCAGGCCAATGCCGCCGAGTTGGACAGCATCAAAGGTATTGGCCCCTCTACCTCCACACGCATCCTGCAGGCACGCAGGGCGGGCTTCTTCAAGGATTGGCAAGACCTGATGCGCCGCGTCAAGGGACTAAACGCTGTCCGCCTGTCCCAAGAGGGTCTCACCGTCAATGGCGAGCCCTTTGCACCGACCGTAGCAGGCAAGGAATAGGGATCACCCCCATCCGTCCACCCCATACCCACCCCCACCCGGCGTGTGGGTCGCAAAAACAACGCCCGTCGGCATAATCGCCAGTCCCATGTGGCCCACTTGCACGGTGCGGCCACAGGCGCGCCCCACGCGGTTGATACCCACTTGGCCGGGTTCACCGCCAGCCATGCCAAAGGCCGCGTGCACGCGGCCATTGGACAAAATGCTGGCCGTCATGGGCTCCAGAAAGCGCACCCGGCGCACGCCACCGTCGCCGCCCTTCCAGCGCCCGCTGCCGCCCGAACCGGCGCGAATGGCGTAGCCCTCCAGGCGCACCGGGAAGCGGAACTCCAGCACCTCGGGGTCGGTCAAG